>NZ_BAABMR010000001.1:0-447031 GCF_054767495.1 Acidiphilium sp. MT5 | reverse complement strand
TTGCGGAGCATGTGCGCGATCGCGGTGAAGCGGTCGGCGAGACTCTGTGCGAGGGGGTTAGTGACCTGCTCCATGTGCCTAACATGGCATAGGAGGGGGTGGGTGCGAAAGGGGCAAAATTAGGGTGGTTGGGTAGGGCTGGGCAATGGTTGCCACGATGGCTTGTGCTGTTATTGTGACTATGGTTAAGGTTGGGGTGGGTTTAGACGGGGTCTTGATGTTAATGCGTTGGTATTATCGTCAGAGTGATTGCGCGTAGCCGTGGGCAATGCGATTTCTTCGTTTGGCATGAACGCCGCGCCTGATCACGTGATGGCGTGGCCGCGTTTGGTGCTGGGCGATTGGCATATTCATGGCAAATTTTTGATTGTGCCAGCCTCACCGGATACGGCGCGGTTGCAAACATTTCAGATTATGCAATTGCCGTTGCGCGGTGGCCTTCCGTCGATGTTATTCGAGCAGTTGCTGAAGCGAATTCGCGATTATAGCCAGACGGACGGGCTTTATGGCGGCGCTATTCATAAGCTTCGGGAGTTTTATTTTTTTGGTCTGGGATAATGCCGCAGAGTGAGCCGCGGGTGTTGGTTGAGCGGTTGGGCCGCGATACGCAGAACGGTGCGTTGGCGGTATTTTACCTGGAGGATGATCCACGGTTCAATTTGGTGCGCCCCCGTCCCGAGCCAGCGCCGCTGCCGAGTGGCGATGTTGCATCCTGGAGCCGCAAGCAACGGATTATGGCGATGTTTGCGGCGGTGCCGGCGGCCGCGGCAGCGGCGTTTGGCCCGGCGATCGGCGAGCAGTTGCGGGCATTTTTTTCGCTGCGCAATCTGGAGGTTGTGGCGGCGATTTTTGTGGTAGTGATTGTGGCGCAGGCGGTGCCGGTTGCCGATGGTGCGGTGGATATTGCGCTGTTTTCGCTGGCGCTGGCGCAGTTTGGCTGGTCCGGGGTTTTGACGCTGCGCGACCTATTCGCGGCGGTGGTGATGGCGGCGAACGCGAAGAATCAGGCGACGATTGATGCGGCGGCGAAGCGGGCGGCGGAGGGGTTGGTGTCGCTGGGGGTTACTGCGCTGTTGGCGGCGGTGATGGAGCGGTTTAGCGAGGGAACGCTGCCTCAGAAGGGGGAAGAAGTCGTCGCGCCCGGGCGGGTCAGGAATCATGAAAAAATAGATAAAAATATTCAAAACGGAGGTAGTAAGGTTGAGAACTAAACAATTTTACCGAACGATCAGAAGCTTTGGCGCATAGATGGCAGAGGAACTGATGATATTTTTGAAAACGGCTTCAACGCTAGAGGAGAAGACACAGATATACAAAATTATGTAAACACTAACTCACCAAGTATATTTATAGGAACATCAACAAATCCAAATATTTTGCAGAATCCTGATTTTGGATTACCCGGAAAATATTTTTATCAGATTGACGGTTCCGGTTTAGAAATTGTTAATATTAATCAAGTCTATCCAACAAATCCGTTTTCAGATGAAGAAGAGATGGCGATAATAGGTAAAATTCCGATAGAATCGATTGTCGGTGCGCAACAAATACTACCAAATGGTGATTTAGGTAGTTTCATAATGAATCCCAACTATGGTGGAAACCCATAATGATTGATAAAAATAACCGTGAAGTGAGAACGCCGCCTACTGATAGTAGGTTGATTGCTGCGGCAAAAAAGCAACCAAATAGTTGGGTATACGATGTAGATTTCCAGTACTCGGCAAGGGAACGCACGCCACCTGAAGCAATTATTGGGGCTTGGGAAGTAGATAAATATGGATATCTAACTGGTGTATTTATGAGAAATCCAAACTATCGTCCAATTGAGATATGCGATCGGAATCTGCCAAAATATATGCATGCTGGCGCGAGGCATAATCCTAATAAATGGGTTGCAGAAATTGCTCCTGATGCAGAATCTATGTTTCCGAATATCCCAGAAAATAAGATTGTTGGTTGGTGGTACATCGACGAAGATGGAATTCTAACAAAACAATTTAGACCTAACTCTAAATTCCAAAATCAAGATTCACGGTAAGCCAGCTCGCCCTTGTCGACTCAGAGGCCTATACCTTCCGTAAGGTCGAGGGCATAGCGTCGAAAGCACACGACCGATTCGGGCATTCGCGCCGTCGAACGAAATTATGTCGGGGTCTTCGAGGAAGCCGATCAGGTGCGTGCGACGAAGGGGATGTGATGGCCGGGGAGTGTTTGCAGCAGCCAGCCATTTTGCCGGGGTAGGTTGCTCTTTGCGCCGGTCATGGGAATTGACGCTTATCCGGTGACGGTTTGAGCTTTGGGCTGCAGTTTCCGTTCGCGGATTGAGCGGGGATTGCAGGAGCGAGGTAACTGTTCGCCGCAGACCGTTTCGGGATTTCGTGAGCTTTGGGCGGGCTTTCAGGTGCGCTGGCTGATTGCCCAGGAAAGGCGTTCGCTGATCTGGTTAGCTGGATATTTGTGGAATACGGCCATCTGTTGCGCGTATTTTTTCATCGGTTTTGCCCGTATCCGGCGGAAAAGCCACCTCTACCTGCGCTGGTGCTGAGGCTTGATCTGCCGACGCCTGATTTTATGGCGTTCAAGCGGTTGCTGGATGGTGCGGGATGATTGAGATTGCACCGGTGATGATATTGGGAGAACATCCCTCAATGAAGGAGAAAATGCCGATGAAACCGCCTCGTCAACCTTTAACGGATGAGGAGTTAAAAAACCTCTCCGTCAGGGACCTTATTCGGTGGCAACTAACTGACGACGAAACATCGAGGTTACGTCAAATCAACGAACTGAAAAGACAAAAACGCAAAGAATTTTCCAAAAAGCTTCGGATCGAGGAAGAACCGCTCCTGGCTGATCTTCGTGCGATTGGTTGGGATCCGGGTGTGGATTCAGTCTGGGATTTGGTGAATACAGCCGAACCTTATCCTGAGGCCATTCCGATTTTGCTCCGGCATTTAACGCGACCTTATTCAGACCGGATTAAGGAGGGGATTGCGCGTGCTTTGGCGGTGTCCGATGCGGTGGACGCTTGGCCGATTTTGGTCGCGGAATATAAGAAGGCCGAGGAGGGTCAGGAGAACGGGGTTATGCGCGGGTACAAGGACGGTCTTGCGGTTGCGTTGGCGGCCATCGCGACCGATGCTGTGCTTGGGGAAGTTATTTCACTCATCAAAGACACATCAAACGGGAGCACCCGGATATTTTTCTTAGGGCCGCTTTGCGAATCAAAAAATCCGTTGGCCCGGCAGACTATCGAGGAATTGAAAGATGATCCGGATATCAAGAAAGAAATTACGTTTCTGAAAAAGAAAGAAGCCATGGCGCTTCGCAAAAAGCAGCGCCAAGGCGCTTAGGGGCTGGTGGGTTGTGATTTTGAGTGTTGTTTCATGGTGAAGCTTTGTTTCCGGCGATTCCAGACGAATTGATACGCGGATGGTGGTATGTCGATAATGATGGGAAAATCACAGATTTGTTCCGGGAAAACTCGCTGTGGGAGCCTCCAGAGTAAGATTTAGTGATCGGATATTTCTTTGCCTGATATGGCGGGTCTGCCATTGAGCCAATGGAGTTTTGATGTCGCAAACTGTGTGTAATGATCCATCGCCGCCGGATTTTACGGCGGTGAAGCGGTTGCTGGATGGTGCGGCGTGATTGAGATTACCCAAGCGATGATCGGGCCTGCCGATCCGGTGGCTTCGATTGAGGAGGAATATGCGCAAGCGCTGCCGCGAGTTCGATTTTTGCTGGAGGCGTTTCGGGGGCATGATCCCTCGAACAATACCGCGCATGGGCGGATGGTTTATCAGTTGCGGTGGCTGGAGCGAGAACTGGTGGCGCGGCGGGTGCCAATTCCGCTGGATCGGCGGTGGATTGGGACGTTGTGTTATTTGGTGGGCTCGGGTGAGGTGGATGATAGCAAAGAGATTGCTACGTCCATGGGCGAGTTAACCCGGATTCTTCAAGGTCCGGGCTTGCTGAAGCCACGGCACACGCCGGTGGTACTCTCGATGCTGGATGATTTGATTGCGGCGATGCGTCGCTATGGTGATCCGCTGCTGCTTTCTGAGCAAGAATTGGTTGAGGAATTATCGGCGGTGGCGGCGGGGATGCGGGCGGGCGCGATTATTCCGCCGATTGGTGGAGGGATGAATTTGCCGCCATTGAAGAAAAAAATGCTGGAAGCCAAGAGGTTTAAAGGGGTCTTTCCGGCTCATCCGTCACCAGAAAACTATTTGCAGGTATTTTTTAATCTCTCGAAGCCGTTGTTTGGTGGTTGGTGCCCGTACCCAGCGAAAAAGCCGCCTCTATCTGCGCCGGTGCCGGGGCTTGATCCGTCACCGCCGGATTTTACGGCGGTGAAGAGGCTGCTGGATGGTGCGGCGTGATTGAGATTACCCAAGAGATGATTGGGCCGGCTGATCCGGTGGCCTCGATTGAGGAGGAGTATGCGCAAGCGTTGCCGCGGGTTCGGGGCGAGCGAGCGGAAGCGGAGCGAAAGAGCGGAAATACGGTGCCAGATGGCCCACTTGGGCGAAAGATCGAAGCGGGCGTAGTCGGGGGCGCCGAGGGTTTTGCGGAACAGGAGCAAAAGGGTGGTGTTGGCGTGCGGTGGTTCCGAGATGATGGGGTGCTCAAGCGCATCCCATCCTACGCGCTGGAATTGGGTCAATTATTATCGTTGAATTATTGGATATGGTATCCCGTAGGGGATTCGAACCCCTGTTGCCGCCGTGAAAGGGCAGTGTCCTAGGCCTCTAGACGAACGGGACGTTGGAGAGCCACATATGCGGAAATTGCGGCGGCATCAAGCGGGGGGGCGATTTTTTTGTTTGATCGCGTTTGCCCGCCGACCGGTGCGGCAGGCATCCGAGCAATAGCGCACCTGATCCCAATCGCGCGCCCATTTGCGGCGCCAGGTGAATGGGCGCTTGCAGGCCTCGCAAATTTTTTGCGGAAGATTGGCTTTGGCGATCATGGCGCGCCGCCCAGCGTGATGGTCCCGGTGATGGCACCGGTGCGCGGATTGATGAGAACGATCTCACCGCCCTGGGGCGTGCTGACGCGCACGGCGAGGTTATGGCCCAGGGCAATGACGCTTTTGATGGCGCCACCGTTCGGCGCTGGAATGCCTGTGTGAAACGGGGCGGTTGGCCGTGCTGCGAGGGGGCTAGGCTCTGGCTTGGGTGCGGTGGATACGGCATAGAGGCGGTGAATAATCACGCCGATCACCATTGCCGTGCCGATGATGATCAGCACGCCCATCCCAATCACCAACGCCTTTAACCCGCGGTAACTCTGTGTCTGATCCATCGCCCTTGGTCTCCGATTCTTTGCCATCAGCTTCTTTGCCATCAGCGCCGCCGCCCGGCCCGTTTTTGGCCGAGGCCGCGGATGCGGGCATGCGCCTTGACCGCTTTATTGCCGCAAGGCTGGGCAGCGTGTCACGGGCGCGGATCAAAAATCTGATCGAGGCGGGTGCGGTGAGCATGGCGGGCATGCCCATCACGGCACCAGCGACGGCGGTGCGAGCGGGTGCGGTATACGCCATTGCGATGCCTGCCCCCGAGCCTGCGACACCCGTTGGCCAGCCCATGGCGCTGACGATTTTATATGAGGATGCCGATTTGCTGGTGCTCGACAAGCCGGCTGGGCTGGTTGTGCATCCGGCACCGGGTAATCTGGATGGCACCTTGGTTAATGCGTTGATCGCTCATTGTGGCGACAGCCTGACCGGCATTGGCGCGGAGCGGCGGCCCGGCATTGTGCATCGTCTGGACAAGGACACGTCCGGCTTGATGGTGGTGGCGAAGACCGAGATGACCCATGTGGCATTGTCGGCGGCGTTTGCGGCACGCGATATTGACCGGGCCTATACGGCTGTTTGCTGGGGCGTTCCCGGTGCGCGCGAAGGCGAGATCGAAGGCGATATTGGCCGCGATCCACGGGATCGCAAGCGAATGGCGGTGGTCACGCGGGGCGGAAAGGCCGCCCTGACGCGCTATCGGGTCGAGGAGAGTTTCGCGGCCTCGGCTTCGGTGCTGACATGCCGGCTGGCGACGGGGCGAACCCATCAGATCAGAGTACATCTTGCTGCACGCGGGCATCCATTAATTGGGGACCCGGTTTACCTGCGGCGCATACCCGCAATGGCCGCCCGGTTTGATCCGACGCTGCGGCGGGCTTTGCTCGATTTTCCGCGACAAGCGTTGCACGCGCATCGGCTTGGGTTTCGCCATCCGCGTTCGGGGGCGGCGTTGAGCTTTGAGACCCCCCTGCCCGCCGACTTGGCTGATTTGCTGATTTTGCTACGCAGTTGCGAATTTTAATCAGGACCGCGCAAGTCCATTTTCTTGACAAAGCCCGATATTCCCTTTAATGCGGATTTGTCTGGGTTGAGAGAGACCCAAAGCGTTCTTGCTCGGGAGTTACTGCCTTTTTAGGGGTTCTCGCGGGTTCGTGATACGTCAGGAGCGCTGACTAGTGTATGATGGTCATATATTGATTCTGTCTGAGTTGCCGGTTCGGATTGGATGCGTCCTGCATCTGGGAGCATTGTTCAGTCCGTATTCGGCACGAAACAAATGGACGAAGGGAGTAGCCCGATGGCCTCTGGAATCGGTTCGCTCGCCCCCACCGAGGGCAACATGGCGCGGTATCTGCAAGAGATCCGCAAATTTCCGATGCTCACCCCTGAGGAGGAGGATCGGCTCGCGCGTGCCTGGCGGGATCGCGAAGATCACCGGGCTGCGCACAAGCTGGTCACCTCGCATTTACGCCTCGTGGCCAAAATCGCGATGGGGTATCGCGGTTACGGCCTGCCGGTCTCCGAGCTGATTTCGGAAGGCAATGTCGGCATGATGCAGGCGGTTAAACGGTTTGATCCGGAACGGGGTTTCCGGCTGGCGACCTATGCGATGTGGTGGATCCGTGCGGCAATCCAGGAATATATCCTCCATTCCTGGTCGCTGGTGAAAATGGGCACCACGGCGTCGCAGAAGAAGCTGTTTTTCAATCTCCGCCGGCTGAAGGGCCAGATGCGCGCGATTGATGATGGGGATTTGCAGCCCGAGCAGGTGGCGCATGTTGCCCGCATGTTGGATGTGCCTGAGCAGGATGTGGTGAGCATGAATCGTCGCCTCGCGGCGCCGGATCATAGTTTGAACTCGCCGATCCGGCTTGATGGTGATGGTGAATGGCAGGATTGGCTGGTCGATGACAGCGAGAGCCAGGAAACCATGATCGGCGATCATGAGGAAATGACTGGGCGGCGGGCTTTGCTCGCGACGGCGCTGAAAACCCTGAATGATCGTGAGCGGCATATTCTGATTGAGCGGCGGCTGAAGGATAACCCCACCACGCTCGAAGATTTGTCGCAGCAATATAATATCTCACGCGAGCGGGTGCGCCAGATTGAGGTGCGGGCGTTCGAAAAGCTGCAGAAATCGATGAAGGCGCAAGTTGCCGAGCAACGCGCAGATCAGCGGCAAGCCGTGCTGAGTTTGGCGGACGCGTAACGCCGATTTATCGGAAAATAAAAGACGGCCGACCCGATCAAAGGTCGGCCGTCATTTTTTTAGGCGTTTATTGCGCCTTTTTTTGTGCTTGGATTTGCTGAAGCTGCTCAGCATTCAACTGTTCGGCGGTGAGTTTTTTCGCCTTCGCCACCTTCTTTTCATGAACGGCGAGTTCATGGCCGGCAATGCAGCCGCCAATCGCGCCGAGAATCGCGTGATGATGCGCCTCATGCCCGGCGACGGCGCCGACAACGGCGCCTGAAACGCAGCCAACCGCTTGGGCTTGGCCGACAAAGAAGCCCAGTAGCCCCAGGGCCAGGGTGGTGCGGAGAAGAATTGATTTGGTCATGGGTAAACGCTCCTCATAATGATGAGGTCTGCGTATCATAACGGTAACGATCTGTCACGTATTTGTGATGGTGGGACGTTCAATGGACGGCGGACCACACCCCATCCGCTTCGACCGCCATGGATTCCGCCTGAAGTTTGAGCAAATGCGCCAACACATTGCGCTCGGCGGCCATTTTCAGCATCGGATGCTGTTTGGCGTAGAGCGTTGCGGCCAGATCGGGGATTGTGGCTGGTTGGGTGCGCAGCGCATCGAGGATCGCGGTTTCACGCCGATGGCGGTGCGCAAGCATTTCCGCCACCAGCGTGCGCGGTTGCCAGAGCACCGGGCCATGACCCGGCAAATAGGCGACCTCGTCACGGGCGAGCAGCAAATTCAGGCTGGCATAATAGGCCTGCATGTCGCCATCCGGCGGATTGACGATCGAGGATGACCAAGACATCACATGGTCCGCGCTGAACAGAATTGTGCCGGTATCCGGGGCCTTCCAGATATAAGCCAAGTGATCGCTGGCATGGCCGGGCGTGTGCAGGGCGAGCAAATCCCCGATTGCATCGCCATGATGCAGCGGGATGTCGGGGGTGAATAAAGGCGAGGCCGAGCGGAAATACCCGTAGGTCGGCGCGCCGGTGGCTGCTTGCAGGGCGGCGGTGGCCCCGCGATGATCGTGATGGGTGTGGGATAATAAAATGCGTCGGATGGGTTGATCATGCGCCGCGTTCAGAACGTCCTGAACATGCTGCGCGTCATCGGGGCCTGGATCGAGGATGGTCAGGCCGTCCTCCTGCGCGATCAAATAAGTGTTGGTGCCATGATAGGTCATCACGCCGGGATTACGGGCAACAACACGGCGCACGCCGGGAATGACATCGAGCGGCACGCCACGGGGTGGTTCGTCTTCGGTTAAAAAGGGCATGAGGTCTGACTAAGGCGATAAGAAGCTATCGGCAAGGGCAATAAGCAAGGGGCCTCTTGCCGCGCCGCTTGGGCTGCGCCACATCCGCACCATGGATGAAGGTGACATTGATCCCGAAGCGCCGCTCCGGCGAACGCTGGCGCGCTACCGGGCGGTGGCGACGGGATTATTAGTTTTGATGGCGGCGCTAACCGTGTTGGGTTATGTGTTGCCTGACAGTGTGGGAAGTTTGGCACTGCGCGATGCCGCCAAGGCCGGCTTGATTGGCGGGATTGCCGATTGGTTCGCGGTGACGGCGCTGTTTCGCCACCCGCTCGGCTTACCGATCCCCCATACCGCCATTTTACCCGCGCAAAAGGAACGGCTGGGGGCTGCGTTGGGCCGGTTTGTGGCGAACCATGTGTTCACCGAGGCCGATGTGGCCCGGTTTTTGGCCGGGCTGGACGTACCGCAATTACTCGGGAAATTTTTGGCGGACCCGGCGCTCGCGCGACCCATGGCTGGGGCCATCGCGGAGTCGTTGCCGCGCTTATTGCAATCGATCGAGGATGGCCGCGCCAAGCGCCTGCTGGGCCGGTTATTGCCCCGGGTTGCTGGCGGGCCGGCGGCGGGACGGGTGGTGGCGCGGGCGCTGAGCGCGTTGGTGGAAAGCGGGCGTCATCAAGAGGTGTTTAGTTTCGTGCTTGGTCAGTTGCGCGAGATTTTACGCGCCCGCGAGGCGGATTTGAAACTGATCGTGCGCGATCGGGTGCGCGAGCAAGGCGGTGTGCTGGTCGGCTGGGCGGTTGGGGCCAATATCGCCAGCAAAGTGGTGACGGCGCTGAATGTCGAGCTGGATCGGGTGGGGCCGGATGGATCGGAATTGCGCGACGCTTTCGATGAATGGGTGCATCGGGAAATTGCCCGGCTGACCGAAGACCCCGATCGTGCGGCGGAATTGGGCGGCGTGCTGCGCCGTCTTGCGACGCATGAGAGCGTGCGGGCCTGGGGGGCTGATATTTGGCAACGCTTGCGCACCGTCATCGTGACCGACTCGCGCAAGCCAGAAGGTCATTCAATCGTGTTGATCCAGAACGCGCTGGGCAATCTGGGAATCGTGCTCGCTGAAGACCCGACCGCCCGGGCGCGAATTTCGGGGGCTGCCGGTGCGGTGGTGGCAAGGCTGCTGCCCGCCGCACAGGCTGAGATTGCGGGGTTTATTGGGCGGGTGGTGGGGAATTGGGACGCCAAGACCATTACCGACAAGCTCGAATTGCGGGTGGGGCGCGATTTGCAATTCATTCGGATGAACGGCACGTTGGTTGGGTTTTTGATCGGATTGATCTTGTTTGGGTTGATCCATTTCGGCTTGCATCGCGCGGGTTGAGCGGCGCAGGTCCAAAGGAGCGAACCGCGATGCGCATTCATATTCACGAGCTTGCTGACTCACCCTTTGATCCGATGACGCCAGCCGAGTTCGCCGAGGCCGCTGCATTGGCCGGGCCGATTGGTGCGGGGCATCAGGTGAGTTTTGGCACGAGCTTTGAAGAATTTGCGGAACACGCGCCGATGATTGAGGCGCTGATTGCGGGGCCGCACACGATTCGTGCGCTTGATCTTGGGTTGGCCCCGCATTTGCGGCTGATCCAATCGACCAGTGCCGGTGTTGACCCGCTCGCGCCGTTTGATCGGATTCCAAAGACGGCGTTGCTGCTGAATAATCGCGGCGTGCATGCTGATCGCGCTGGCGAGTTTTCGATCATGGCGATGTTGATGTTGGCGACGCATATGCCGCGCTTTGCCAGCAACCAGCGGACGAAAAAATGGGAGCGGTTGCCGTCGGGCATCATTGCCGGTCGGCGCGCCACCATTATTGGCGTTGGCGGCTTAGGCGGCGGTGCGGCGCGGCGGGCGCGGCAATTTGGCGTGCATGTCACCGGCATCCGATATGGCAGCGTGCCGCATCCCGATTGCGATGAAACCAAAAATATCGATCAACTGGACCAGGTTTTACCCACGACGGATTTGTTGCTGCTGGCCTGTCCGCTCACGGACGCTACGCGCAATGTGCTGGATGCACGGCGGATTTCGCACCTGCCCGCAGGAGCCGGGGTGATTAATATCGGCCGGGGCGGGTTGATTGATCAGGCGGCCCTGATTGCCGCCTTGCGGCGCGGACACTTGGCTGGGGCGGTGCTTGATGTGTTTGCGCAGGAGCCAATCCCGACGGATGATCCGATCTGGGATGCGCCGAATTTGATCATCACGCCGCATATCTCATCGGATGATCCGCTGCGCTATAACGCTGCGACCTTGGCGGTGTTTTTCGATAATCTGCGCGCCATCGCGCAGGGGCGCGTGCCGCCGACCTTGGTGGATCGGGTCAAGGGCTATTAAAGCGTGATTGGGGGTCGGGCGCCGAACAGCGCCGAGCCGATCCGCACCTGGGTGGCACCGCACGCGATGGCCGCCTCGAAATCGTCTGACATGCCAATCGAGCGGATCGGCAAGCCGTGATGGTCTGCCATGGCCACCAAATCGTGGAAATACGGTTTCGGGTCCTGGCCAACGGGCGGAATCGCCATCAGGCCGCGCAATTTATCACCAAATCGCGCCCGCATGGCGGTGATGAATTGATCGGCGTCGGCGCGGGCAATGCCGGCCTTTTGCGGCTCATCGCCGATATTCACCTGCACCAGTAAATAAGGCAGCGTGCCTTCACGGTCGGCAGCGTCGGCCAGCGCATCGGCGAGCTTGGGGCGATCGAGCGACTCGATTTGGTCAAATAGCAGCACGGCATCGCGGGCTTTGTTGGATTGCAGGGCGCCGATACAATGCAGATCGATATCGGGATGGGTGATCCGCAAATCGGGGAATTTGGTCGCGGCTTCCTGCACCCGGTTTTCGCCGAAGACCAATTGCCCCGCCGCGAGCGCCTCAATGATCGCGGCGGCGGGTTGGGTTTTCGAGACGGCGATCAGCGTGACCGCGCGGCCCTGCGCAGCGGCGGCGATGCGGGCGCGCAAGGCGGTGAGTGATGCGGCGATGGGAGTGAGCGTGGTCATGGATCAGAGGTTGATTGCGGATGCGCGGGCGGTCAAGCGGCGGCGGCGCTGCGCGCACCCAACCTTGTGGTTTTTTACCGATTTCCGGCGGTTGCCCGATCCGCTGCCGGTGATTGCCCGACTTCCTGCCGATATTGCGGGCGTGGTGTTTCGTCATGATGATGATCCGGCGCGCGACGCGACGTTGGGGCGGGTGATCAATCTGTGCCGGGCGCGGCGAATCCCGCTGGTGGTGGCGGGCGATGACGCGGCGCCGGCGCATGCCGGCGAGCACCGGCGCCGAGGGGCCGGGCGCCGCATGCCCAAACCGCATGGCTGGATTACCGCTTCCGCGCATAACGGCGTGGAGCTGCGCCGTGCGGCGCGGGCGGGGGCCGATTTGATTTTTCTCTCGCCCTTGTTCGCCACGGCCAGCCACCCCGCGCAAACGGGGCTTGGTGCCTGGCAATGGCGGCAATTGGCGCGGTTTAGCCCGGTTCCGGTGTTGGCGCTGGGCGGCGTGCGCGGGTTGACGCTACGGCAGCTTGGGAATTTTTGTGGCGGTGCGGGCGCGATTGATGCGCTGATCACGGGGTGATTGCGACTGTGTCGTCAAAACAACATTCGTTCAAAAATCCTGAAATTACTGGTCTATGTGGTTGCGCGCTCCCATCGATTTGCTGTTAATCCACCAACCGTGACGCCAGTGGTCGGATTGTCGTGAATACGATGAGCGATCGTCTCGGGGTTTTTAGCCGGGTTATCCGGTAACGACACAAAGGGGATTCGAATGCGCAAGTATCTTTTGGCGACGGTTGCGTCGCTCGGCATGTTGGCCGCCGCTTCCGGCGTCGCCCATGCCCAAGCGGCTAAGGCGCCCGCGCCGGGCACGATTGTCGTGCACCTGAACGGGTTGTTGAACGACCAGATCAACGACATTGGTTCGTCGATCAATACGGTGAATGGTTACAAGCTGAACCCGATTGGCATGAGCGGCTTCCTCCGCCTGTATCCGGGTTTTGACGGGACCACCGAGGGTGGCCTGCAATACGGTGTCGCGTCTGAACTACGCACCGCATTCACCAATGCCGGTCAAGGCATTCACGAAGGCGGCGGCGGCGTTGAATCATTGGTGATTCGTCGTGCCTATGCGTATGTTGGCACCAAGGAAGCGGGCTATGTCCGTTTTGGCCAGACTGACGGCACCTGGGATTTGCTGACCACCGGTGAGTATTACAATTACGGTGACGGCAATGAGTTCAACTCTGACGGTGGCGTTGGTGCAGCGACTCCGGGCAATGCTGAGCCGAAGGGTTTGTTCTCGGTCTCTGGCGCGCTCTACACCACCAACAAGATCGTTTACCTCTCGCCAGACATCGCCGGTTTCCAGGTTGGCTTTGACTTCGAGCCAAACTCGAATGGTTTCAAGGAAGGCGAGACCTGCGGTCTGCCGGGCGTCGACTGCGCCACGCTGGCCAGTGCGCCAGGCGGTGCGGGGAACGCGCGCCGCAAGAACACGTTGGGCGCTGCTGCCGAATATACCGGTAAAGCCGGAGCAATTGGCTATAAGGTCAGTGCGGCCTACTTGATGGCTTCGCCGATCGGAAGCAGCGGTCCTCTTAGCACGACCACCATAACCCAAACTGGCGTTAACAGCGCCGGTCTCATTACGGGGAAATCGACGACAACTGTAACCAATCCGCAGTATAAAGGTCTGCGCGTTGATCAGTTCTCCGCGCAAGTAACTTATGGTGGGTTCCTACTCGGCGCAAACTTCAAATCCGGTCAAGTGAACAATGGCTACACGTTCCTTCTGCCGGGTCAGCGTGATGCGCTGTTCTATGAAGTGACCGGCGTTTACACGATGGGTCCGGCTACGATTGGTGCCCAATATTTCAATAACCAATCTGCTGGTGATTACACGCTAGGCAGCATGATCGGGCGAACCGAAACCGACTATGGCTTTGATGTCGGCGCAAACTACGCCTTATCTCCGCATTTCGGCGTCTACGCGACTTACCTCTATGGTCATCGTCACCAATACGGCGCGGACCTCGCAGGAACAGCCGGGAAGACCAGTCCAATTGTGGTTGGCAACAACGTCCAGTCGCAGGCGATCAGCGCTGGTGCGCAGTTGAAGTGGTAATCTGATCCTTCGGATCGGGTGCTGAATCGGGCGGCGGAGCAATCCGCCGCCCTTTTTCGTGCCGGGTGGTGGCCGATCCTGCGCAATCGACGCGGCTGCTCTTGGCGTTCATCGATCACACGGTTAAACAGTTTTGTGTGATTGTCCGGATCAGCCGGCTCACCGAGAGCTGATTGGTTTGGATCAATCAGGCTCTATCCTTTGTTTGGCGATCAATGTCGTTGATTTGTCTCGAATCCGAAGATTCGATACAAAGCAATATTGCTCTAGCGGAGACCACAGTGCGCCCTCACCTCTTTTCTCACCTGACCCTCGCCCGGCGTGCCACAGCGCCCGTGATCGCCGCGAGCTGCGTGCTCGCTTTGGCCGCCTGCAGCAACGCCAAGCAGCCCAACCTGCCCAATATGGAAACCTATCGGGTGCCCACCCAAATGCAGGGCAATGGTAGCGGCGGGATTGGCGATTTATTCACCTTTGGCAAAGGGGGTCATGAAAGCGCTGGCGCCACCGGGGTTGCGGTGAATGCCTATTTGTGGCGCGCCTCGCTCGATACGCTGAGCTTCATGCCGCTCGCTTCGGCGGACCCGTTCGCTGGGGTGATTATCACCGATTGGTATTCACCGCCCGGCAACGCCAATGAACGTTTCAAAGCAACGGCCTATGTGCTGGGCAAAACGCTGGCTGCGAATAATTTGAAAGTTTCGGTGTTCCGCCAAGTGCGCGCGGGGAGCGGCTGGGTGGATGCGCCGGTTGATCCCGCGACGGCGCATGGGATTGAGGACCGGATTTTGGCCCGCGCGGCCCAGCTCAAAGGCGGCAGCCAGATCAATGGCTGATCTGCCGACCCAAGCGGTGGGAGTCGCTGAGGATTCCTACGATTTTCGCGCCGCCGAGCCGCATTGGCAGGCGGCCTGGGCGGCGGCAGGGTGCTTTGCCACCAATGATAAGCCTGTGGGCAGCAAGCCCAAATGCTATGTGTTGGAAATGTTCCCCTACCCGTCTGGCAAAATCCATATGGGTCATGTTCGTAACTACGCGATTGGCGATGTGGTTGCCCGCGCCCGCCGCGCGCAAGGCTATGATGTTCTGCACCCGATGGGGTGGGACGCGTTCGGTTTGCCCGCTGAAAATGCGGCGCGCGAGCGCGGCATCGATCCGGCAGAATGGACGGTGCAGAACATTGCCGCCATGCGCGACGATTTGAAGCGCGTTGGCCTGTCGCTGGATTGGTCACGCGAATTCGCCACCTGCGATCCGGATTATTATGGCCAGCAACAGAAAATCTTCCTCGATTTCTGGCGCGCGGGCCTCGCTTATCGGCGCGAATCGGCGGTGAATTGGGACCCGGTTGATATGACCGTGCTCGCCAATGAGCAGGTGATTGATGGGCGTGGTTGGAAATCCGGCGCGCTGGTTGAAAAGCGCAAGCTGCGGCAGTGGTTTTTCAAAATCACCGAATTTGCCGATGAATTGCTATCCGGGCTGGACACGCTGGAGCGTTGGCCGGAGCGGGTGCGCACGATGCAGCGCAACTGGATTGGGCGCAGCGAGGGCGCGAATGTTGAATTTTCGCTCACCGCACCGATCGCGGGGCATGACAAGGTCAAGGTGTATACCACCCGGCCCGATACGTTGTTTGGGATGAGTTTTCTGGCCATCGCGCCGGATCATCCGCTGGCGCTGGCGGTGGCGGCGCAGAATGACGCGGCTTCGGCTTTTATTGCCGAATGTCAGAGCAGCGGCACCTCCGAGGCGGCGATTGAAGCGGCAGAGAAGCGCGGTTTTGATACTGGTTTGCGGGTGAAGCACCCATTCACCGAGGCGACTTATCCGGTTTGGATCGCGAATTTTGTGTTGATGGATTATGGCACGGGTGCGATTTTTGGCTGCCCGGCGCATGACCAGCGCGACTTGGATTTCGCCCGGAAATATCAGCTCAGCGTGATTGCTGTGGTGGCACCGAAGGGCGAGGCAGCGCCTGAGATTGGCGATGTGGCGCTCACCGGCGATGGCGTGATCATCAATTCGGATTTTCTCACCGGGCTTGATGTGGCGGCGGCCAAGCGGCTGGTGATTGCGCAATTGGAGCAGCGTGGCATCGGCCAGGGTGTGGTGAATTGGCGCTTGCGCGATTGGGGCGTTTCGCGGCAACGGGCTTGGGGTTGCCCGATCCCGGTGATCCATTGCGAGGTTTGCGGCGCGGTGCCGGTGCCCGAGCGGGATTTACCGGTCAGGCTGCCGGAGGGTTTGCCGTTCGACCGGCCCGGCAACGCGCTCGATCACCACCCGACTTGGAAACATGTGACTTGCCCACAATGCGGCGCTGCTGCTGCGCGCGAGACCGATACGTTCGATACGTTTGTCGATAGCTCCTGGTATTTTGCCCGGTTTTGTGCGCCCCGCGCCGCGACACCGACCGATATTGCCGCGACCAAGCATTGGATGCCGGTCGATCAATATATTGGCGGCATTGAGCACGCGATTTTGCATTTGCTGTATGCGCGGTTCTTCACCCGGGCGCTGCATCGGCTCGGTCATGTGGGGGTGGATGAGCCGTTCGCCGGCCTGTTCACCCAAGGCATGGTCACCCATGCGAGCTATCGCACCGAGGATGGACGTTGGCTCTATCCGGACGAGGTGACCCATCATCCGGATGGCAGCGCAACCTATCAGGGTCAGCGCGTGACCATCGGCCCGAACGAGAAAATGTCGAAATCCAAACGCAACACCGTCGATCCGGCGGCGGTGATCGAGCGGTTTGGCGCGGATGCGGCACGCTGGTTTACCCTGTCAGACAATCCGCCGGAGCGCGACGTTGAATGGACCGAGGCGGGCGCGCAGGGCGCGTTCCGATTTGTTCAACGTGTCTATCGGCTTGCCCGAATGATTGCCGCCGAACCGCGTGATCTGACCGCATTGGATCAGGCGGTGGGCGATGCGCGCTCATTGCGGCAGGCAACGCACCGGGCAATTGCCGGGGTGAGCGAGGCGATTGATGGTTTTGCCTTCAACGTTGCGATTGCGCGGCTCTATGAATTGGCCAATGCGATTAGCGATACCGATGGCAAAAACTCTGCCGGCCTTGGTGCGGCGCGGCGCGAGGCCGTTATCGCGCTGATCCGTCTGGCGGCACCGATTATTCCGCACGTGGCCGAGACCGCCCATGCGCTGCTGGAACCGGACGCTGGCTTGGTGGCCAATTTGCCCTGGTTGGTCGCTGATCCCGACTTGGTGCGGCGTGATCGGGTGACGATTGGGGTGCAAATTATGGGAAAATTGCGCGCTGCCATCGAGTTGCCAATTGGCGCGGATGCGGCAACGGCGACGCAAGCCGCGATGGCCGAGCCGAAAATTGCCCAGGCGCTCGCGGGGGCAACTATCGTGAAGACTATCCATGTGCCGGATCGGATCGTGAATTTTGTCATTCGCTCCTAAATTTCGCGCGCTGCTGCTCATGCTCGGGGTCGTTCCGGCCTTGGCCGGGTGCGGGTTTCACCCGGTCTATGCCCCGTCCTCGGGGGCAACGCCGTCAGTGGCGGCACAATTGGATGAAATTCAGATCGGGCTGATCCCGAATCGCTCGGGGCAATTGCTGCATGAGGCGCTGGAAGCCGATTTGCGGCGGGCCGGGGCGCCGGTGTTTTTTCGCTATCATTTGCATGTCAATTACGGCATCAGCGCTCAGGTGATCGGCTTGCAACCGGATAGTTCAAGTTCGCGCACCCGGCTATTTGCCAATGCCAGTTGGCAGCTCACCAAGGCGGGTGAGCCGAGCCAAGTGGTGACTAAGGGGTCGGCCTCGACGATGGATGCGGTGAACGTTGTCGATAATCAGTATTTCGCCCTCTCGCTCTCCAACGATCAGGCGCATCATCAACTCGCCCGCGCCATTGCAGAGCAAATTACTTTGGAATTGGCCACGTATTTCAACGCCCATCCGCACGCGGGCTGATCGCGCTCGATGAAAATCGATGCGCGCCACACTGACCGTTTTCTGGCCGATCCTGGCAAAACCCGCCTGGTGCTGATTTTTGGCGCTGACACATCGCGGGTGGTGGAGTGGGGCCGGGGTTTGGCGAAGCGGATCGCCGGATCGCTCGATGATCCGTTTCGCGCCACCGAGCTGAGTGCCGATCAGGCGGAGCGTTTGGCTGAGGAAGCCTCAGCCCCAGCGTTTGGGGGCGGGCGGCGGGTTGTTTTGCTCCGCGATGTCGGGGATGCGCAGGTAAAATTTGTTGAGGCCGCCTTGGCGACGCCGGGCGATGCGCTGATGGTGGTGCTCGCCGGGGATTTGACCACGCGTTCGAAATTGCGGGGGCTTGCCGAGAAGCGCGATGATTGTGCCGCGATCATTTGCTATGTGCCGGACGCCTCGGCGCGTGGCCCTGCCTTTGCTGCGATGCTGCGCGAAGCGGGGGTGAGCATAACCAGCGAGGCGCTGACATTGGCGGCTGCACGATTGGGTGGCGAGACTGGCGCGTTGCGCGATGCGGCCGAGCGGGTGATTTTATATGCTGGCGCCGATAAGCGGGTTGATGTTGCCGAGATCGACGCGGTGTTGGACGATCAAGGCACCGGCTCGATGCAGGACGCCATTGATGCGGCGTTGGCGGGTGATCTGGCCGGGGCGGATCATGCGCTCGCGCTGGCGCTGGATGAGGGGGCGGCTCCGGTCGCGGTGATCCGGGTTTTGCTCAGCGAATTGGCAAGATTGCGCTTGCTGGCGGAAAAAATTGCGCAAGGCGCCGCGCCGCGCGATGCGGTGGCTTCAATGCGCCCGCCGGTGTTTTTCCGGCGGGTGCCCGTGGTGGTGCAGGCCGCGACGCGCTGGCGTGAACCCGCGATTATCCGGGCGATCAGCATGGCGCTGACGGCGGAGGCGGCGTGCAAATCCTCAGGCGCGGTGCCGGACTTGCTGTGCAAGCGGCTTTTTTATGATCTGGCCGGGGCTACAGCCCGAGCTCGTTGATCATCGTTTCGCGCATGATGAATTTTTGAATTTTCCCGGTTACCGTCATGGGGAATGTATCGACGATGCGCACATAGCGCGGGATTTTGTAATGGGCGATTTGCCCTTCGCAGAAGTGCCGCACCTCGGCATCGGTCAGGCGTTCACCCGGCGCCGGCTGCACCCAGGCGCAGGGCACCTCGCCATATTTGGGGTCTGGCACGGCAAAGACGCTGGCGGCGGCAATTTTCGGGTGACGGAATAAGAACTCCTCGACCTCACGCGGATAGATATTTTCACCGCCACGGATGACGATATCCTTGCTGCGCCCAACGATGGTGCAATAGCCCTGCGCATCGAGCACGCCGAGATCGCCGGTATGCATCCAGCCCGCATCATCGATCGCTTCATGGGTCTTTTCCGGCTCGCCCCAATAGCCGAGCATGACGGAGTAGCCGCGCGTGCAAATTTCGCCCTTGGTGCCGACCGGGACGATTTTACCCTCGGTATCAATGAGTTTCACCTCAAGATGCGGGTGGATCCGGCCAACCGTCGCCACGCGCAGTTCGGTTGGGTCATCCGGGGCGGATTGAAAGCTGACCGGCGATGTTTCGGTCATGCCGTAGCAGATGGTGATCTCGGCCATGTTCATGCGCGAAATCACCCGGTTCATCACCTCGATCGGGCAGGTGGTGCCCGCCATGATGCCGCCGCGCAGCGAGGATAAATCAAAGCTGGCGAAATCCGGGTGATCCAGCTCGGCGATGAACATGGTTGGCACGCCATAGAGATGCGTGCAGCGCTCAGCGGCGACGGCGGCGAGGGTGGCGCGCGGATCGAACCCTTCGGCGGGATAAACCATGGTGGCCCCATGGGTGATCGCGGCCAGATTGCCCATGACCATGCCAAAACAATGATAGAGTGGCACCGGGATACAAATGCGATCCCCCGCGCGCAGGCCACAGCCGGCACCGACAAAATAGCCGTTATTCAGAATATTATGATGCGATAAGGTCGCACCTTTGGGCGCGCCGGTGGTGCCGGAGGTGAATTGGATATTGATGGCCTCGTCAAACTGCCGGGTTGCCGCGAGCGCATCACGCTGGGCGCAGGAGGCTGGGGTCGCGGCGTCATCGATCGCGTCAAACCTGATCATGCCGGGCGGGGCGGTTTCAGCACCGATGGCGATGCAAAGCTTGAGATGTGGCAAAGAAGCCGCCTCCAGCGCGCCGGGGGAGGCTTGGCGCAATTCGGGCGCGAGTTCGAGCAGCATGGCGACATAGTCGCTGGATTTGAACGACCGGGCCAAGACCAAAGCTTTGCACTGGACTTTGTTCAAGACGAAAGCGAGCTCGGCGGTGCGATAAGCGGGGTTGATGGTGACCAGAATAATGCCCACGCGCGCCGAGGCGAATTGCAAAATTGCCCATTCGGCATTGTTGGGCGACCAAATGCCAATCCGATCACCGGGCTCCAGCCCAAGAGCCAGCAGACCAGCCGCGCAGGCATCGACCCGCGCATCAAATGCCGCGTAGCTCAGCCGCACGCCTTGGCTGCAAGACACCAGCGCGTCACGCTCGGCATGGTCACGCGCCGCCTGCGCCAGTGCCGCGCCAATCGTTAAACCGAGACGCGGTGTGGCACTTAAACCCTGAACATAGCTATTTTGCATGTTTCACTCCCGTTGCGGCCAGACTACCGTGCCGCAACGGATCGTGAAAGAGGATTACTCAGCGGCGAGTTTGTAGTGGTGCGATTGCGGTGCCGGCGCGCTGCCATTGGCGAAAACAGCATCCAATGACTGCCAAAGCGGTTCAACGGCGCGCAAATTCGCCTCTTTCACGTGGCCATAGCCACGAATTTGCGCGGGTAGGGTCGCGAGTTCGACCGCCTTGGCGAAATTATGATCATCCAGCACCGCGAGCGCCTGGCGGATCGAGCGTTCATAGCGCCCTGGCAAGGCCCGCTCGATACGGCGTTCCTCGGTCCGGCCGAACGGATCGAATTCGGTGCCGCGCAGGAATTTGAATTTTTCCAACACGCGGAAGGCGGTGAGCACCCAGGGGCCGAAGGCGCGTTTTTGCAAATGGCCGGTGCGCGGGTCGCGCTTGGCGAGTAGCGGCGGCGCGAGATGGATATGGATTTTGCCGCCATCGACGAATTGCGCGGCGATGGCGGTCCGGAACGCAGGCGCGTTATAGAGGCGGGCGACTTCGTATTCGTCTTTGTAAGCAAGCAATTTGTAGAAATTACGCGCCACCGCCTCGGTCAGGGCGATGGAGCCAGGGCGCAAGCGCGCTTCTATCGCCCGCACATCGGCGATCAAGGCTCGATAAGGCTGGGCGTAGGCCGCGTTTTGGTAAGCCACGAGCTCGTTGTCAAAACGGTGGATGAGCGTGTCGAGGTCAGGCGCGGCATCGGCTTTTTTGGTGGTATTGGGCAGTTTGGCGAGCACGGCAGGGAGATCAAGACAGGCAGCGCGCCCCCAGGCGAAGGCGGCGAGATTAAGCTCAACCGATTGATTATTAACCCGTATCGCCTGCTCCAGTGATTCCCGCGATACCGGCACTTTACCCATCTGCCAGGCATAACCGAGCACAAACAGATTGGTTGCAATCGCATCGCCCATCAGCGCCGTTGCGATCGAGGTGGCATCGAGCGCGGAGAGATGCGCCTCGCCAACCCGCGCGGCGATGGTTTGGCGCAGCCGACGCATGGGCAATGAAAAATCAGGATCGCGGGTGAAGGCGCCGGTGATGGTCTCGTGCAAATTGACCACGCTTGCGGTATTTTCGCCCAGGCAATCGAGCGTTTCATGCTCGCCGGCAACCAGCGCATCGCAGCCCAGCAGCAAATCAGCGCGACCTTCCGGCACCCGCAGCGCTTGGCCGGTGCCCGCAGCGCCACCAAAGCGGACATGCGAGACGACGGCTCCGCCTTTTTGAGCAAGCCCCAGCACATCGAGCACCGATACTGGCAACCCATCGAGATGCGCGGCCATACCGAGCATGGCGCCGATTGTGACCACGCCGGTGCCGCCGATACCGGCGATGACCACGTTCCAGGGCCGCTCTAGGCCTGGGCGTGTTGGCTCGGGCAGATCGGTCGGGGCTGCGGCGAGCGTTGCCTCCGGCTTACGCAGGCCCGCGCCATGCACCGTCACGAAACTGGGGCAAAACCCATCGACGCAGGAGAAATCCTTGTTGCAGGATGACTGGTCAATGGCGCGCTTGCGGCCATAATCGGTTTCCAGCGGCACGACCGAGACGCAGTTGGAGGCTTTCGAGCAATCACCGCAACCTTCGCAGACGCGCTCATTGATGAAGGCCCGCTTGGCCGGATCGACCATGGTGCCGCGTTTGCGCCGACGGCGTTTTTCGGTGGCACAGGTTTGGTCGTAAATCAGGGCGGTGGTGCCGGGAATGGTGCGGAATTCGCGCTGGATCGCATCAAGATCGCGGCGATGGTGAATTTTCACGCCCGGCGCCAGATCCGACACCGTTTGGTATTTCTCCGGCTCATCGGTGACGATATCGATGCGCGCGACCCCTTCGGCGGCAAGCTGGCGGGTGATTTGGGGGACTGACAGCGGGCCATCGACATGTTGGCCGCCGGTCATGGCCACCGCATCATTGAACAGGATACGATAGGTGATGTTCACCCCCGCCGCGACGGAGGCACGAATCGCGAGCAAACCGGAATGGTGGTAGGTGCCATCGCCCAAATTGGCGAACACATGATTTTCTTCGGTGAATGGTGATTGACCAATCCAGGCGACACCCTCGCCGCCCATATGGGAGAACACATCGGTCGATCGATCCATCCAGGTGACCATATAATGGCAGCCGATGCCGGCCATGGCCCGTGAGCCATCGGGCACTTTGGTGGAGGTGCTATGCGGGCAGCCGGAGCAGAAATGCGGCACGCGATGAGCGCCGAAATTGAGCTGATTCGCGGCATCGATATTGCTGCGCAATTTGGCCAGAATATCGGCGCGGGCGGCGCTTGGCATCAGGGCCTGTGCGCGGTCCCCTAGCGCCAGAGTGATTTCGGCGGCGGAGAGATCAGATTCCGGTTTAAGCAAAGTGGCACCCCGATCATCGGTTTTGCCCAACACGCGCGGTGCCGTCGCACTGCCATAGAGAATTGATTTAATTTGATTTTCAATAATCGGTTGTTTTTCTTCGACGACGATGATTTCTTCCAGTCCACGGGCGAAATCGCGAATGATCTCAGGCTCAAGGGGCCAGGTCATGCCGAGTTTGAGCAAGCGGACGCCCTCCAGGCCCAGATCGCCGCGCGCCTGCTCAACATCGAGGAATGATTTGCCCGCCGTGACGATGCCGATGCGCGCACCGGGCGCACGCTCGATCAGCCGGTTGATCGGGTTGGCGCGGACAAATTCGAGCAAAGCGGGATAGCGTAGGCGCAGCACCCGCGCCTCTTGATCCAGGATCGCCTCATGCAAGCGCATGGCGACGGAAGCCGGATCAATCTCCGGCATGACGATGGGTAGGGTTTCCGGATCGCTGCTGATCGAGGCCGTGCAATCGATAATTTCCTCGACGGTTTTAAAACCGATATAGAGCCCGGAATGGCGCGACGCCGCCCAACCGTACAGGCCAAGATCGAGAATATCGGCGATTGAGCTTGGCGCCAGAACCGGCACGCCCGCCGCGATCAGCGCCTGTTCGCTCTGATTGGCGATGGAGGAGGATTTAGCGGCGTGATCATCGCCCGCCACCACCAGCACGCCGCCCAAACGGGTGGTGCCGGCATAATTGGCGTGCTTCATCGCATCGCCCGAGCGATCGACACCGGGGCCTTTGCCATACCACATGGCGAACACGCCATCGCGCTTGGCGCCGGCGAAGAGCGGGGTCATTTGACTGCCCCATACCGCCGTCATCGCTAAATCTTCGTTGAGACCGGGCTTGAACACGATGTCATCGGCGTCCAGCATTTTTTTCGCGGCAAAAGCCTGCACATCCAACCCGCCGAGCGGTGAGCCGCGATAGCCGGAGAGAAACCCTGCCGTGTTAAAGCCACTGGCCCGATCACGGCGGCGCTGGGTCAGCAGCAACCGGATCAGCGCCTGGGTGCCGGTGAGGATCATCCGACCCGATTGGGCTTGATACCGGGCATCACGTGCAAGTTCGGCGGTCTTCATCAATCGTTTCCCCGTAAAATCATCACGACAGGTAGCGCCCTGCGCACAACGATGCCGCCGGGACCTGTGTAATATGCCGGTTTAGTCCTGAAATTACGAGGAAAATCCGTCAAACTTGGCGATCAGGCGGCGACCGACACCGAATTTCCGGATACTGCTTGGCAATGGGAAACGCCGTGTAACCTGTCCTGTTACGATCATGCTCGGCGAAATAAAATGTCGTTCAATTTTGTGCAGTGCCGAAGGATAGGGCGAAAATCCGCCCTATCTTTCCCAATACTCACGAAAATGTGATATTAATCAGCGAACGGGTCTTGCATCAAAATCGTATCGTCGCGCTCTGGGCTGGTGGAGAGCAAGGTCACTGGGCATTCCACCAATTCCTCGATGCGCCGCACATATTTGATCGCCTGTGCTGGCAATTCGGCATAAGACCGGGCGCCGCGCGTTGAGTTGGTCCAGCCTTCGATAGTCTCGAAAACCGGCTCGGCCCGCGCCTGCGCGCGTGCCCCGGGCGGTAAATGCCGCATCATCGTGCCATCGATACGATAGCCGACGCCGATTTTTAATTCTGGCAAACCATCAAGCACATCGAGTTTAGTGAGGGCCAAGCCCTGAATGCCGCCGACCTTGACGGCTTGGCGCACCAAGGCGGCATCGAACCAACCGCAGCGGCGTGGCCGACCCGTGACGGTGCCAAATTCGTGCCCCCGCTCTCCCAGCAACTGGCCGGTGGCGTCATGCAGTTCGGTAGGGAACGGGCCGGAACCAACCCGCGTGCAATAGGCTTTGGCGATACCGAGCACACGCCCCACGGCGTCCGGCCCAATGCCCGCCCCCGCCGCCGCTTGGCCCGCGACGGTGTTGGACGAGGTTACAAACGGATAGGTGCCGTGATCGACATCAAGCATGACCGCCTGTGCGCCTTCAAACAGAATGCGGGCATTTTCATGCCGCGCTTGGGCCAAACGCTCCCAGATCGGCTCGGCAAAAGGGAGGATTCGCGGCGCTAAAGCCAGCAATTCGGCGAGCAAGGCGGCTTTTTCGAAAATCGGCGCGCCGAGACCGGCGAGCAACGTGTTGTGGTGCAGCAATAATTCATCGAGACGCCAATCGAGCGTTTCCGGCTCGGCCAGATCGCACACCCGGATCGCCCGGCGTGCCACCTTGTCCTCATAAGCCGGGCCAATACCGCGCCCGGTGGTGCCAATGCGCCGTTCGCCGCGTGCGGCCTCGCGGGCACGATCAAGGGCTGCATGCACGGGTAAAATCAGCGGCGCATTATCCGCGATTCGCAACGTCTCTGGCGTGATCGATAAGCCTTGCGCGCGAATCCGATCGATCTCGGCGAGCAAGGCCACCGGGTCGATCACCACGCCATTGCCGATCAAGCCGAGCTTACCGCGCACCAATCCTGAGGGCAGGAGCGATAATTTATAGGTCTGATTGCCAACCACCAGCGTATGCCCGGCATTATGCCCGCCTTGAAACCGCACGACGATGTCCGCGCGCGAAGCAAGCCAATCGACCACCTTGCCCTTGCCCTCGTCGCCCCATTGAGCGCCGATAATCGTGACATTGGCCATGGATTATACTCCTGAAAGATCGATAATGGCGCCATCGCGCCAGAGATGCGAACAACCGAGTCGGCCAGCTTCGTGAACGAGGTCCGCCACCGGGCTAAGGCCGGCAATGGTTGCGAAGCCCTGCGCGCGCGCTGCCGCACCGGCCTCAACCGGCGCGTCGGCGGGCAGATAAAGCCGGGCGCGCAAGATCAGCTTTGGCGCGACGCGCAAGGCCGTGTCAGGATAAAGCGTGATACCGGTGGCCGATTCGCCGTTTTCACAGAGATAACGGCCACCACGTCCCAACTCGACCTGCCGACCCGGCGCAAAAATCGTGACGGCGGCACCGGTGTGATAGCGATAGCCCCGAAATTCCACCGGATCGATGGTGACCCGCAAATCGGGGTCTGCCGCGGCGATGCAGGCAACGATTGCCGCAAGACGATCCGCCAGAGCGCGGGCCGGTTTGGGTAGATCGATTTGCGCGATCATATCGAGGGCGCGCGGCGCAAGGCCGGTGGCATCGAGCAAGGTGCAAAGGGAATTTGCTCCATCGCCCCCGTGCCGGGCAATGGCGGCGGCGTCCTTGCGATCAAGCGCATGAGCGAGTTCAGCCCGATCCGCCGCGCCAAGGGCGGCATTGCCGATCAAGGCTGGGATCAAGGGCGGCATGGTCAGATCAATGCTCATCGACCCGATGCCTGAGGCGCGGAGCGCATCGGCGGCGACCAGGATCGCCTCGGCATCGGCTTGCGGCAAGTCTGGGCCGATCAATTCAATCCCCGCCTGCGACACCTGACGCTCGGGGGCCATTTGCGTGCCGCGCACCAGCAGGCACGGGCCGGCATAAGCGAGGCGCAGCGGGCGCGGCGCACCCGCCATCCGGGTGGTGGCGATCCGCGCAATTTGCGGCGTGGTATCCGCCCGCAACCCCATCATGCGCTGTGATTCCGGGTCCATAATGCGATAGATTTGCTCGCCGAGAGCCGCACCGGCACCGGAAAGCAGGGTGGTTTCGAATTCAACCAAGGGCGGTTGCACCCGTTGATACCCGTTCAAATCGAACCGATGCATCAGGGTTTCGATCAAATGCGCCTCGCGGGCTGCGTCCGGCGGCAATGTATCGCCGAAGCCGGCTGGCAATAATCCGCGATGCGGTGGCAAATCTTCGGTCATTTCGGTCTTCCCAGCGTTGCGCGGCCTCATACCATTAGCGCTGCCTGACGCCAAACGACGCGCGGCCAGACAGAACCAGGCAGCGCAGAAAATAATTGGCAAATTCCGCGCGTCATGCTTACGTGGTCACAACCTAAGCGAGCATTGTCATGCTATTCAACACGCCAGCCTTTATACTGGCCTTCCTGCCGCTCACGATACTGGGGTTTGCCGTGGCCGGACGCTGGAGCCGGCGTGCGTCGTTATTGATCTTGTTGCTGGCCAGCCTCGTTTTTTACGCATGGTGGAAGCCGATATTTCTGCCGTTGTTGGTCGGCTCCATCCTGGTCAATTACGCGCTGGTCGGGGTGATGCGGCGCTCAGCACAAGCGCGAACATGGCTCATCCTCGGCCTAATCGGCAATCTCGGCTTGTTGGGCTGGTTCAAATATGCCGGGTTGCTCGCCGATACCGGGGCCGCGCTGTTGGGACATGGCCCGGTGCAACTTGGAATTATTCTGCCGTTGGGCATTAGTTTTTTCACCTTCCAGCAAGTGATGTTTCTGGTCGATTCATATAGGGGCCAAGTGCCGCGATGCGGCATGCTCGATTATGCCTGTTTCGTTGGGTTTTTCGCCCATTTGATTGCTGGCCCGATTGTGCGGCCGGCCGATATTATTCCGCAATTCACCAACCATGACGGGCGCGTGCATCAGGCTAATCTTGTGGCCGGTATTGAAATATTTTTAATCGGTCTTGCTAAAAAATTAGTCCTGGCCGACAGCTTGGCACGGTTTGCCGATCCTGGTTTTCGGGCCGCGATGGCTGGGCATTCGCTCACGCTGGTTGAAGCCTGGTTCGCAGTGCTCGCCTATGGGGCGCAAATCTATTTCGATTTTTCGGGTTATTCGGACATGGCGATTGGCCTTGCGCGGATGCTGGGTATTGCGTTCCCGCTGAATTTCCGCAGCCCCTATCAAGCGCGGGACATCAGTGATTTCTGGCGCCGCTGGAACATCACGTTATCAATGTTTTTGCGCGATTATCTCTATATCCCGCTTGGCGGCAACCGCTGTGGCGAAGGGCGGCGCAATGCCAATTTGCTGATCACGATGCTGCTGGGCGGCCTATGGCATGGTGCGGCCTGGAGTTTTGCACTCTGGGGCGGCCTGCATGGAGCATATTTGATTATTCATCATCAATGGCGCCGCACCGGTTGGCAATTACATCGCACCCTGGCTCAGGCTGTAACAATGCTGGCCGTGTTACTGGCCTGGGTGCCGTTCCGGGCCGGATCGCTCGCCTCATGCACGATTATGGCGCGCGGCCTGGCCGGGCTTGATGGGTTTGCGCTACCGACATTGCTGCTCAAGGCCGTTCCTGCCCTGCGCTTGATGGCGACGCCGGTTGCCGTGCTGCCTTATCTCGGGGCCGCCCGCACGCTGAGTGTGGTGCAGGGGGCCGCTTTGCTGGCACTCGCTTGGGTGATCATTTTGCGAATGCCCGATTTGCATTCCCTCTCGTTGCGAGGGCGCAATGCCGCGTTGATCGCCGGATTTGCCTTTAGTGTGCAAGCCTTATTTTTTGCGCCGTTTGCGCGCCCCTTTATCTATTTTCAGTTTTAATGCGCCGCTTACTCCTTTGCTGCTTGATTTCCGTGGCGCTGTATCTGGCCAGCTTTGCCTTCGTGCTGAACAGGCCTTTATCGCTGGGACTGATTCGGTTGGAGATGCAGCAGAAATTAGCGCGCGGTGCCCGGCTGCCTTCACCAAAAATCGTGATCCTGGCTGGCTCCAACGCGCCATATTCGCATTCCTGCCGCGTGATTGGCGCAATGCTGCGAATGCCCTGCGAAAATGCTGGAATTGCCGTGGGTTTTAGCCTTGATGATTTATTCGCCCGGTGGCGACCGCTGCTGCATCGTGGCGATATTGTCTATTTGCCGATGGAAATACAGCAATATGACGTTACCCGGACGCAAAATGATCTGTCGGTTGATAGCGCGCTGCTGTTTCGCGATCATCGCGCATTGCTTTGGCGCTTGGGGCCACAACGCGCCTTGGCCAGTGCTTTTTCCAACCGGCTGACCGATGGGCTTGAGGCGATGATCGAGATGCTCGCGCACGGGGTTGGCTATGGGCATCGCCGCGCCAAGCTAGCGGCGCAATTTGATCGGCAAGGCGATCGGATCGGCACCACGCTGTTGACCGCTGATCCGCAATTCCTCGCCTTGTTGCATCGTTCGGAGCCGTCACCAAGGACAATTCGCGATGGGTATGGCCGACGGATTATTGCCCGATTCGTGCGCGCCGAACAGGCGGCAGGGGTCACGATGATTGGCGGATTGCCGACTGATTTTGATACGGTGACGCTGTCAGCCAGGGATATTGCGCCCATTCGAGAGACATACACAAAAAATGGTGGCGCATTCTTGATCACGGCAAACCATAGCCGATACCCGCCGGCTGATTTTTACGACAGCGAGGATCATTTGGCTCAACCCTGCCAATATTTGCAATCTTTCGCCGTCGCGCGCGGGTTGGGGCGCTTAACGCATCGCCCGGTTAGCGCACCAACCACCGCAATGCAAAAAGAAGCAGAAACATGTCCGTCTTACCGGACAGAAATTGCTTTAGTGAAACACACAACGCACTAACCACCGATGCCCCGATACTGAAATCAATACGAAATCAGGATCGGGACCGGGTGGATGTCAGACCATTTTTTTGAGCGACGGCGAGGCCTTGAAGCGGACGGTTTTACCAGCTTTGACCTTGATTTCAGCACCCGTGCGCGGGTTGACGCCCTTGCGAGCCTTGGTTTTGCGCACAGTGAACGTGCCGAAGCTCGGCAGGGTGAATTTGCCTTCTTTTTTCAGCTTCTTCACGATTTCTTCGATCAGGTCCGTCGCGGCCCGATTCGCCGCCACGCCGGTAATTTCGGCTGATTCCTGGATAACTTGAGCAATAAACGCTTTCGACATGGGTGAAAGCCCCTCTCTGTGTCCGATCCGATCGGGGTTTGCCCTCGATGCGGACGCCGATTTGTCGGCGGGTTGAAGATTCTTGCGCTAGCATCGGGTCTCGATGCGACACGCTCGATTCTTCTAGCGATTCGCGCAGGTTTTGAACAGGGGGATCAAAATGAAATTACAGAAAACCCATGACCACAGCCGCGCCGACAAAAGCACTGGCGCCAAGGGCGATGGATGCCCAGCTAAAGGATTTGATCTCAGTAATCACTGAAACGGATGCTAGAACAATGGCAATTTGCAGCGCGCCAACGGCGAGTTCCAACAAATGATAAAGATGTAATTGATGATTGCGCTCGCGGGTTTCTTGCTCGGCTTGCTGGCGCAATTCGGCCTTTCCATTTCCATTGGTGGTATCAGACAGATTTTTTACGGCCTTTTGACTGACCAATTTTGCCGCTTGCGCCAATTTTGGATCGTTATTCAGCCGTGCCAATGCCGCCAAGGTTTTGGCTTCGCCTGATGCGAGCTCGGCTTTGATCGCCTTCGCCTGATAAAAATTCCACGTATCAGTTACCTGGATCTGTTTGGCGATGTAATCGTTCTGCGCCGATTTTTCGCCCATCTCGCTGATCGCCAGACACGCGGCCAAAATACCGATCAACAACCCCATCCGCTTGGCATGTTCGTTTTGCGGATGTTCCTCGATATGCTTATGGCGCTCCAACGTCTCGGTCGCGAGCTCGGAAGGTTCCATGGTCGTGGCCTACGTAAGTGTTGATTGCAAGGAGATGGGGACTGGATAAACCAGAAAATGGTGCCCAGGGGCGGGATCGAACCACCGACACTACAATTTTCAGTCGTATGCTCTACCAACTGAGCTACCTGGGCACTGACGGATGAAATAGCCGAACCGAGCGCCGCCATCAAGCCGTCATGTTCAATCGGTGCAAATGCCCCCCTCTTGCGTCGCAGCCGCGAAGGCGATAAGGCCGCGATTGGGCCACGTCCCCCCACCGGGACGCTTTATCTTCTGAAAGGGAGAGCCATTATGACTGCGCATGCGCCAACGCCGCCTGCAACCCGCCCTGCCAATCCCAATTTTTCATCTGGCCCCTGTGCCAAGCGCCCCGGCTTCGCGCTGGATGCTTTGCAGGGTGCATTATTGGGCCGCTCGCACCGCGCGAAGGAGCCGAAGGCGAAGCTCGCGGAAATTATCACCCGCTCGTGCGATATTCTGGGCCTGCCCGCCGATTGGCGGTTGGCGATTGTCCCGGCGTCAGACACGGGTGCCGTGGAAATGGCTTTATGGTCCATGCTGGGTGCGCGTCCGGTTGATGTGCTTGCCTTCGAGAGTTTTTCCGAGGCATGGGCAACCGACATTCTTAAACAGCTCAAGCTCGACAATGCGCGCGTTTTGGCCGCTCCCTATGGGCAATTGCCCGATTTGTCGGCGGTTGATTTCAGCCATGATGTGGTCCTGGCCTGGAACGGCACCACCTCTGGCGTGCGCATTCCCAATGGTGATTGGATCCCTGCTGACCGGGCGGGATTGGTGATTGCCGATGCGACTTCGGCGGCCTTCGCCATGGCGTTGCCGTTCGACAAGCTCGATGTCGTTACCTGGTCGTGGCAAAAAGTGTTGGGGGGTGAGGCCGCGCACGGCATGTTAGCGCTCAGCCCCCGCGCGGTCGAGCGGCTATTGACCTATAAGCCGGCCTGGCCGCTACCCAAAATTTTCCGCATGACATCCGGCGGAAAACTGACTGAAGGCTTATTTGCGGGCGAGACGATCAACACGCCGTCAATGCTGGCCGCTGAAGACGCGCTGGATGGGCTGCGTTGGGCGCAATCGATCGGTGGTCTACCCGCCTTGATCGCCCGATCCGAGGCTAATCTTGCCGTTGTTGCCGATTGGGTCGCGCAGAATGATCGCGTGGGCTTTCTGGCTTCTGATCCGGCAATCCGGTCTTGCACCTCGATTTGCTTGGTGATCGCCGCCCCCTGGTTTGTCTCGCTTGAGAGCGATGCGCAGGCCAAAGCCGCGAAAAAAATTGCGGCCTTATTGGAAACTGAAGCGGTTGCCTATGATATTGCCGCTTACCGCGATGCGCCGCCGGGCTTGCGCATTTGGGGCGGGGCGACCGTGGACACCGCCAATATCGCTTCGTTGTTGCCCTGGATTGATTGGGCCATTGATCAGGTTGGTGCCGATCAAACGACCGCGTGATGAAACGACGATAGGCGGTGGTTGATGCAACAGGCACCGTCACGATCGGTGGCAACTGCGTTGTTATCGCCGATTTCTATCTTTCGATCGATTAAATTGCCCCTTTTTTCTGAGGTTTCTCATGCCTAAAGTTCTGATCAGCGACAAACTCTCCCCCGCCGCCATCGACATCTTCAAGCAGCGCGGCCTTGATGTCACCGTCAAGACCGGCCTCACGCCCGCTGAATTGCGCGCGATTATCGGCGAGTTTGACGGGCTCGCGATCCGCTCGGCCACCAAAGTGACCCGCGAATTGCTCGATGTGGCGCATAATTTGAAAGTCATTGGTCGCGCCGGGATTGGCGTTGATAATGTCGACATCAAATCAGCCACCGCCCGCGGCGTGGTTGTGATGAATACACCGCACGGCAACGCCATCACCACCGCTGAGCATGCCATTGGCATGATGTTCGCACTCGCGCGTGACTTACCGGCGGCTTCCGCTTCGACCAAGGCCGGCAAGTGGGAGAAAAATCGCTTTATGGGCGTGGAACTCACCAATAAAACGCTCGGTTTGATTGGCGCAGGGAATATCGGCTCGATTGTCGCGGATCGTGCGTTAGGGCTGAAAATGCGGGTGATTGCTTATGATCCCTATTTGACCGAGGTGCGTGCGACATCGCTCGGCATCGAAAAAGTTGAACTCGATGCGTTGTTGGCGCGGGCTGATTTTATCACCCTGCACACGCCGCTCACTGAGCAGACGCGCAATATTCTCTCGCGCGACAATTTGGCCAAAACCAAGCCGGGCGTGCGCATTGTCAATTGCGCGCGCGGCGGTTTGGTGGACGAGGACGCCCTTTATGACGCGCTGGTGGCGGGGCATGTTGCCGGCGCAGCCCTTGATGTGTTCGACATTGAACCCGCAACCGACAATAAATTATTCTCGCTCGAAAACATGGTTTGCACGCCGCATCTGGGTGCCGCAACGACCGAGGCGCAGGAAAATGTGGCTTTACAAGTGGCAGAGCAGATCAGTGATTTTCTGCTCACCGGCGCAGTGACCAATGCCATCAACATGGCCTCGGTCTCCGCAGAGGATGCACCGCGTTTGAAACCCTATATGGAACTGTGCCAGTTGTTGGGAAGTTTTGCCGGCCAATTGACCGAGGCGCGCCAAGGCGTGATCCAGCGGGTGAGCTTCGAATATGAGGGGGCAGCGGCGCATTTGAATCATCGACCCCTAACGGCTGCCCTGTTGGCGGGCTTGTTGTCGCCGCTCACCGAGGCTGTGAACATGGTGAATGCGCCGGTGTTTGCCCGCGATCATGGCATTGATGTATCCGAAACGATCCATGATCGCGATAGCGAATATCAAACCCTGATCCGGATCAGCGTGACCACCGGCGATCAGACGCGTTCAGTGTCTGGCACCTTGTTCGGTGGCGCTAAGCCGCGCTTGGTTGAGGTCAAAGGCATCAAAGTCGAGGCCGATTTTGGCCGCCACATGCTCTATGTCACCAACCAAGACAAACCCGGCTTCATCGCCAAATGCGGCGCCATTTTGGCTGACGCCTCGATCAATATCGCGACCTTCCATCTTGGCCGTGCGGCTGCCGGTGGTGATGCGGTATGCTTGATCTCGGTTGATGAGGCTTTGCCGGAATCCGTTCTTGCCGCCATTCGTGCCTTACCGCAGGTGATGCAGGCGACGGCTCTGGCGTTTTAGATCAATATTGGTTTAGGTCGAATCAACAGATTCGATCGAAGCCGATGAAATTGATCGACAAACAAAAGCTAGAGCGGTTCAGGCCACCTGCTCGCGCGTCGCGGCAAAGCGGATCTCAGGAAACCGCTCTGCCGCGAACCGCAGCGACCATGAATCCCGCGCCAGAAACACCGGCTTGTCATCACGATCCAAACCCATCGATGATTGGTTGGCGTCGATAAATTCTTTGAGCCGCTTGGCATCATCGCCGCTGACCCAGCGCGCCGTGCTATAGGGTGCTGCTTCAAAGCGGATCGGGATTTTATATTCGGCATCAATCCGCGCTGCCAGCACATCAAGCTGCAACGCGCCGACGACACCGACGATCCAATCTGCCCCCTGCACCGGGCGAAAGATCTGCGCCACACCCTCCTCGGCCAGATCTTCGAGCGCACGCCGTAATTGTTTGGCCCGCATCGGGTCGGTCAAGACAATGCGCCGCAGAATTTCCGGCGCAAAGCTTGGGATGCCGGTAAAGCGCAGCATTTCGCCCTCCGTGAGCGTATCGCCCACGCGCAGCGATCCATGATTGGGAATGCCGATAATATCACCGGGATAGGCTTCTTCCGCCAGTGAACGATCACGCGCGAAGAAAAAAATCGGTGCCTGCACGGCCATCGACTTGCCAGCACGGACATGAAACAGCTTCATCCCGCGTTGAAATCTTCCCGAGCAAATGCGGGTAAAAGCGATCCGATCGCGGTGGTTCGGGTCCATATTCGCCTGAACCTTGAACACAAACCCCGTCACCGCCGCATCCGATGCCGCAACCGGGTGTGGCTCGGCGCGCTGGAGGCTGGGGGCCGGTGCAAAATCCGCGAGCAAGGTCAAAAGCTCGGCGACGCCGTAATCCTTCAGCGCACTGCCAAACAACACCGGCGTGAGGTGGCCCGCGCGAAATGCCGCCAGATCAAAGGCGGGATAGGCACCCACCAATTCGACAGCGTCGCGCAGCTCCGCCAGTTGGTCGGGCGGCACCGAAACCGGCGCCGAAATCTCTCCGTCTGGCGATTGCCGCCCGATGGCGAGGTTGCGGGATATATCCCAGCAGCCGCGAAACAATCCCCCCATGCCAATCGGCCAAACCAGCGGACAAACATCCAACGCCAGCGTGCTGGCGATTTCATCCAGCAGCGTGAACGGGTCCTGACCTTCGCGGTCGATTTTGTTGATAAAAGTGATGATCGGAATGTCGCGCAGGCGGCAAACCTCAAATAATTTGAGCGTCTGTGCTTCAATCCCGCGCGCCGCATCAATCACCATCACCGCCGCATCGACGGCGGTGAGCGTGCGATAGGTATCCTCCGAGAAATCTTGGTGTCCGGGTGTATCGAGCAGATTGAACACCACGTCATGCCAAACGAAAGTCATTACCGAGGACGTGACGGAAATGCCGCGTTGGCGCTCAATCGCCATCCAATCTGATCGGGTATTGCGCCGATCACGTCGGGCTTTGACCATGCCGGCTTCGTGAATGGCACCCCCGAATAGAAGTAGTTTTTCAGTCAGGGTGGTTTTGCCAGCATCCGGATGGGAGATAATCGCAAATGTCCGGCGCGGCAGAACGGCTGACGGGTCTGGTGCATCGATGGGGGCGGTCATCGCCTCAAGGGGGGGATCACGCGGCAAATCATTCATCATGGGGCGTGCTATAGCGAGCATAAGGCGGATTGTGTAGGGAAGTGCGGTGAATTGCTTGGCCACCCTCCCTGCCCCTTTATTCATCACCTCGGCGGTACATCGCCAGCCGATTGCCGCACCGCCGCATCCGCTCGCGGTTTTGCGCGCATCGCTGGCGGAAGATTTGGCACGCGCGCTCGGCTGGCTGTGCGACCATCATTGCCAGCCAGCACCGCAAGCCAGTCAGGCGGCGCTCGAACAATATCATTCGCCTTCTTATCTGGATGCGTTGGCGCGCGCCGAGGCCATGCAGGATTTGCCGATGGCGGATAAACGGCGTTTCGGCATCGGCGTGGAGTCTAATCCAATTCATCCGGCAGTGTTTCGCCGTCCGGCTGTGGCGGCGGGCGGCACCCGACGCGCCGCTGAGCTGACGATTTCTGGCGGGACCGTGTTTTTCCCCTTTGGTGGCAATCACCATGCGATGCCGGCCCGCGCCAGCGGCTTTTGCTACCTCAACGACGCGGTGCTTGGCCTGATGCGCTGGCGGGCTTTGGGACTAGGCCGCCTCGCCTATGTCGATTTTGACGCGCATCACGGCGACGGCGTTGAGCACGCCTTTGCCCATGATCCCGATATTCTGACGATCTCCATGCACGAGGCCGGTCGTTGGCCGCGCACCGGCACCGAGAGCGATCCTGCACATGGCGTGCTCAATTTCCCGGTTCCTGCTGGCTTTGATGATGTGGGCTTTGATCATCTACTCCACCATACCATTATTCCTGCCCTGATAGCGCATCAACCCGAGGCGATCATGCTGCTCATCGGCGCCGATGCACTGGCAGACGACCCGATGGCGCGGCTTTCGCTGAGTAATCAGGCGCTTTGGCGCGCCCTTGCCGCGATCCGCCCGCTTTGCCCACGGCTGATTGTGCTCGGCGGCGGTGGCTATAATCCTTATGCCGTGGCACGCTGCTGGGCCGGATTATGGGGTGTGTTGACCGATCAACCGATCCCAACATCGCTCCCGGAAAGCGCCTTGGACGTTCTCGCCGGAATCCGCTATTTCCGCGCCGAGGGGCGCAACCCGCCCCAACGCTGGCTGACCACGCTGGCCGATTAGGCTCGCCGTATCGTTACTCGTCCCTTCCCTGCTCTGATGATAAAGGATCACCCGATGCGTCGCCGTTCAATTTCCCAACCTGCCTGCTCTGCCCTCGCTTTGCTTGGCGCTGCGGTGACCTCGGCGGTCATTGCAGTCAGCGTAGCGCCGTCGGCAATGGCTGCCATAACCGGGCCACAGGCCAAATTACCGACCGAAACACTGGTCATCATCGATCAGCATGGCAAACCGCATAAATTCACGGTGGAACTCGCCACGACACCGAAACAGCAGGAAATTGGCTTGATGTTCCGCAAAACCGTGCCAGCCAGCACCGGCATGCTGTTCCCCTGGAATCCGCCGCAGGTTTCAGAAATGTGGATGAAAAACACGCTTGCACCGCTGGACATGGTGTTTATCGGACCGCACGGCACCATCCGTCATATCGATGAGAACACGGTGCCGCAAAGCCTACGGGTGCTCTCCAGCCATGTGCCGGTGGCCGCCACATTGGAACTCCAAGCCGGGATTACCGCCAAATATGATATCGATGTTGGCGACAAGGTCATTGCGCCGCAATTTGCCAAGTAAGCTTGCCTGCACCCGGCGCCACGCGGGCGGCGCCGGTGCGAGCGCTCAACTGACCTGCACCTGTGGATCCAACGCCGCCGGATAAGCGACGACGCTATTGAGATGGATGATCAAACGATTGGCCCCGACGACCAATTCGGCCGGGATGGCAGCGCAACCATCGGTCCAGCGATGATCATCTTCGAGATTATGCCAGCCAAAACACAGATTGGCGCTATGAATTGGGATCGGCACCGCGCCGCGATCAGTGACCAGTTCAAGCGCTGCGACATCAAGCCCGAGCTTGCGCCAATCCTGGGAATTTGCCTCCCATTCTGCGGGAACGACAACGCGGGAAAATAACAACAAATCATCATTGATGTCTGGCAGCGTGACCTCATAGCAGGTTGCACTGATCGCCCGCACGGGCAGCGTGCGGCGATCAGAAAATACGCGCAAATGGCAATCATACGTCACGCCGCGCAAACCTAGTCGGCCAATGATGCGGGCGCGAATCGCGGACACGGCGGGTCCGCACTCGGCAAACGGGGCGCATCCTTGTGTTTCGCGAAATTCTTGCGCTTGGGCGGTTGGATACAGCGCGACGGGCCCCTCGGCGTTCTCGAAAAATCTACGATTGCCGGTGTCCAAATACGATTCCACCGGCAATGATTCGGCATAAATGACCGCATGCTCGGCGAGCTCGATATGATAATAGCTGAAATGGCTGCGGCGGACCTGCACGATCGAGCGCCCATTGACCAAAGCTTTGGCGGGCACCAGCAAGCCATCGAGATAAATCGCGTGATCGGGCGAGATAAACAGGTCACGGCTCGGCAGCCCATCTGCGATTGCACTCGCGGTAATGCGGATCGGCCAAAGCGTTTCTGGCGCAGCGTGGCGTTGTGCGTTGATCCGGCGCCGACCGATCCATGTTATCGGTTTCAACCCGCCGCCCTTGGTGACAATTAGATCACCCTCCTGCAAGTCTTCGACAGCGCGGCGCCCTGCCGCCAATTGGACTTGGGTGCCTTCCAAGAAACACACGGAGAGATCAACGCCACCGTTCGGGTCCGGCGTGGCCATGAACGCGTTGGCGGCAAAGGTGCCGTTCGCCAACACAATATCGCCCACCACGGACCCGGACGCATTTTCCAGGGCAATGGTGCCGCCGGGCGCTGGCCCTAACAATCCAGTATTCTGGGTGAATACGGCCTGGGTCGCCGAAGTAATTCCCTTGATTTCAATTGTATCACTCGGGGCGAAATTATTGACCGCGTCAAGCAATGACAGGTTCAAGCCCGCATCCAGGATCACTTTGTCATCGCTGCCAAACAAATTGATCGATTGGACCAGCGTGACGCCAAGTAACTGCGATCCAAGCTCTAGCGTCCCATGGCCGTTAATGGTGCCGTTCGCATCTTCGCCAAGATTATAGGTCTCGATCGCTGAAAGACCGACCGTTGGATTTAGAAATTCACTGGCGCCATTACTGATATCGGTGGTGAAAGCGGCGCCAACCCCCAATAGACCGACAAGGTCTGCGGTAATCGGGGGGCCAGAGGCACCAGGCCCTTCGATATTCACGGCTCCCGCCAACGCGACGTCAAGTTCGTAGGTACCCGAAGTTGTAATTTGTCCCGTACCCAGCAACCCAATCGTTACGATTGTTGTACCTGACATGATGTTCTCCATTGCCATGATCAGTGATCGTGGTAGGAAGCAATCTCATCCGTTTAATCACCAGATATTACTACCACCGCGCGAAACTAGCACAGCCTCCGGTAGAGTCACGCACATTAGTATTTTTTAATGTGCATCTAGAGCGTTAATTAGACTGTATAAAGCGATTCATTCAAATAACTTTGAATAATTTTGTTTTCAAAAAATGTGATTTCTTGTTAAATCTTATAAACTTTCAATTGCAATCGATTGGTATGCTGTATTTGTGACGATTGATGTTCGCCTTGAATTGCAAACGCAGCCTTGTCAACAAATCGTGACATACGTGATCCGGCATCGATCAGCATCACGCATCTGAGCCGCCGATCCCCCTTGCGGCGCACTGGCAATATCGTGAGAATTAAGGTATCTATACGGTAATGCAGTTAGTATTTTTGATATTCGCACTCGCGGCCGCCTTGGTGGAATTAATCACCGGCACATTCTATCTCGCCGCTGTTGCGGTCATCGCTCTGGTCACCGCCGGCCTCGGCTTCGTTTTGCCCGATGATGCGCTGATCCTGGTATTTCTAGCGGGCAGCATCGCCGCCATGGCTCTGGTGCGCGCGTGGCGACGTCGGCAGGCGCGTAAGCCCGGCCTGCCGGACCTCGATGCCGGGCAGCGCGTGACTGTGGCAGGGCACGGGGCGAGTGCCGATCAAGTGATTGTGACATACCGTGGCACGCGTTGGGACGGCGTGATGGTGGATGGCGCAAAGCCCGCCATCGGCAGTCAGGCCGTCATTGTTCACAAAGCCGGTAGCGTGCTGCATCTGGCCGCGCCCGACCACACGGAAAATCCACCACCAGCCCCCATCACGCCCTCATCGGAGCCCATCTAATGTCATCATTCATGGCGTCACTGATTATTTTTGTCCTGTTACTCCTGCTGATCCTGGCAACCTTGCGCTCGGCCTTTCGCATTGTCCCCCAACAGCAAAATTGGCTGGTTGAACGGCTCGGCAAATATCATCGGACCCTGGGGCCAGGGCTGAATTTTGTTGGCCCCTTCATTGATCGGGTCGCGTTTCGCTTTGATATGCGCGAAGTGCCGACTGAGGTGGCGCCGCAAGTTTGCATCTCGCTTGATAATACCACGCTCACGGTCGATGGTTTTCTCTATCTGCAAATCACTGACCCGGTGAAAGCGGCCTACGGCTCCAGCAATCCGATGAATGCGGCCATGCAGCTCGCTCAAACCACCATGCGCTCAGAAATTGGCAAGCTGCATCTCGATCAAGCCTTATCATCGCGGCAAATCCTGAATACAGCGGTTGCCTCGTCAGTTGATGAGGCGGCGGTGAATTGGGGCATCAAGGTGCTGCGCTACGAAATCAAAGACATCACCCCACCCGCCGAAATCCTCCATGCGATGGAACTGCAAATCACTGCCGAGCGTGAAAAACGTGCGACCATCGCTCGGTCCGAGGGTCAGCGGCAACAGCAAATCAACACATCCGAGGGCCAACGCCAGCAGGAAATCAACATTGCCGATGGCCGCCGTCAAGCCGAAGTGCTGCGCGCCGAGGGCGAGGCCAAGGCGATTGAACTGGTCGCGACCGCCACCGCCGCCGCCATTCGCACCATCGGTGAATCCGCCGTGACCGATGGCGGCATGGCGGCGCTGCAAATGCAGCTCGCGAAAGATTATATCAGCCAGTGGGGCAATCTGGCCAAGCAAGGCACGTCACTCATCGTGCCGGCTAATCTCGGCGATATCGGCTCGATGGTTGGCACCGCCTTGCAAATGGTTCGCACCGAAACCGCGCCGCGCCCGACAACGCCGCCCGCGTCCAGCACGGTGCCTGCCGCCCGGTAGGATTATCAGCGCCGCAAGGCGGCCAATCCACGGTCAATATCATCAATCAGGTCGGCCACATCCTCAAGCCCGACGGAAAACCGGATCGTGCCATCGGTAATGCCCAGAAGCCGGCGTTCCTCAGCACCAATGCGCATATGGGTGGTGGTGGCTGGATGGGTCATCAGCGATTTGGAATCGCCCAGATTGTTCGAAATCGCGATGAGCTCCAGCGCGTTCATAAAACGAAACGCCGCCTCTCGCCCGCCTTCCAACTCGAACGTGACCAACGTGCCGCCATCCGCCATTTGCGCCCGCGCCAACGCCATTTGCGGATGATCCGCCCGGAATGGGTAGAGCGCCCGGCGCACACCAGGCGCTTGCGCCAAATGATCGGCCAAAGCCGCAGCAGACTGGCAAGAATGCTTCACCCGCAGCGCCATGGTCTCCAGACCTTTGAGAATGACCCAGGCATTGAACGGCGAAAGCGCCGGCCCGGTATTGCGGGTAAAGGGCTGCAATATTGTCTCAATCCAATGCTTACTCCCCAAAACCGCACCGCCAAGCACCCGCCCCTGCCCATCCATATGCTTGGTCGCCGAATACACCACCACATCCGCGCCAAACTCAATCGGGCGCTGCAAGAGCGGCGTGGCGAACACGTTATCCACCACCACCATCGCGCCTGCGGCATGCGCCAAATCCGCCACGGCGCGCAGATCGATAATATCCAGCATCGGGTTGGATGGGGTCTCCAACAGCACCATCGCTGTTGGGCGTGACAGCGCGTGCTGCCAAGCCGTCAAATCGCTCCCATCGACAAACAAGGTTTCAATCCCGTAGCGCGGCAGTAACGTCGATACGATCCAATGGCATGACCCAAACAGCGCGCGAGACGCGACCACCCGGTCCCCCGCCTGCAATTGGCACAGCATCGCCGCATGCACCGCTGCCATGCCGGTTGCGGTTGCCCGGCACGCTTCTGCGCCCTCAATCGCGGCGAGCCGCCCTTCGAGCATCGCCACGGTTGGGTTGCCGAAGCGCGAATATTGATAATGCTCGATCTCGCCTTTGAACGTTGCCTCAGCCTGCTCGGCATTGTCATAGACAAAGCCAGAGGTGAGGAACAACGCTTCGGCGTTTTCCCCGAAATTGGAGCGCATTTGCCCCGCATGAACCAGTTGGGTGGCTGGACGATAAGATTTCTTGCTCATTTCTCTCCTATATCGCCTGCACGCCGCACGGCAAGTGATGCCAGAGGGCCTCTGCCTTGGCCGGACCGCATTTGAGGAATATTGGGCCGGAAAATTCACTCTTTGTTATTTTTTTGCCGCTAATCATCGCGAAATGAAACGTCGCCCCCGCCTCGCTGTGTTGTTGCTGCCCAGCCTGGATCATTTCATGCTGGATATTATCGCCCGGCTGCCCGCTGCGAGCGGGTGGGATGTGCGTGGCTTTTTGCTCCATGCCGGCCAGCCGGATGCGCTGCTGCAGGCCCTGGCCTGGGCGGATGATCCGGCGCGTGATGCGCTATGGTTTGAGTTTTGCTGGCCGCCCTTCCCGGCCCTGATCGCCGCGACCGATTTTGCCGGGCGGCGGATCATCATGCGGGTACACCGGATCGAGGCGTTCGAGACCGATCATGCGGCGCGCGCACCATGGCCCAAGATTTCTGACGTGATTGTGGTGAGCGATGATATGGCCAAGCGGCTGCGCGATATCGCACCCAGCCTTGAGCGCAGCACGCGCCTGCATGTTATCCATAATGGCGTTGATATCGAGCGGTTTGCCCCTGATCCGGCGATCCCACCGGAGCCGTTTCGCCTGGGCTGGTGCGGCAATTTTATTCTCCGCAAAAATCCAACCTTGGCCCTGCAAATTCTTGCCGCCCTGCACCGCACCGAACCGCGCTGGCGCCTTGCCATGGCCGCCGGACCTGGCGATCCGGTAGCCTTTGCCAGCTTCAGTCATTTGGCTGCGCGTTTAGGCGTATCGATGGCGATCGATTGGGAGGGCGCCGTGCCACAGCACGAGATCCATCACTGGCACCGGCGGAATATTTTGCTCCTTTCCACCAGCATCCATGAGAGTTTCGGCTATGCGATTGCCGAGGCTGGAGCGTGCGGATGCGATTTAGCGATCCTCGATCACCCGGGCGCTGCGCGTTTCTGGCCGCAAGAGCTTCTATTTGGCACGGTTGAGGAGGCGGTTGCGATCATCAAGGCAGCGCAGCCTGGCCGCTGGCAGGCGCTGATCCGCGATACGCTCTCGCTCGGGAGGCAAATCAGCGCAATTGCTGGCATGCTCAATCACGGCGCGGCGCCATGAGCGCTTAACTCACTTGGATCGTGCCGGTTAGATTGAGCGGATAGCTGGTCGCGAAACCCGGAATTGGCACTGGCAATTTGACAGTCGCGGTAATCGAGTAGGTCACGAAGGTCTGTAAGGGATTCGTGGTCGAGCAGGTGGGTTGGGTTGTGGTGAGCGCACTTGGCGACGCCGATTGCTGGTTAGACGCACAATCATACGTTGTCGTCGGCGCCGAGGCGAGCGTGACCCCCGCAATCGTGCTCTGTGCAGCCGTTGTCAGAGCTGACTGGACATCAGTCTGGTTTCCCGCATTGGAGGGATTGCTCCATGCGTAAAAATACAAGGATTGCAGCGCGCGATGCATTTGAAAGCGCTGGGTCAGCACATAGAGCATATCAATCGACCCAAGCGTCAATGGCAACAAAAAAAACGCTGAGACCAACGCTAATTCAACCGAGACTGAGCCGCGCCGCCCCGCCAATTTTCTGATCACGAGGTCTGCCCCGAATTCACATTCGGCCCCATCACCGCCTCGGTGTCCGACGCGGTCAGTTGGATCCCGTTATTGAACAAATAGGCCAGAGCAACCGGCTTCCAGAAATAACTGATCGAAACGGTAACGTAATTGCTCGTTGCGGTATTCTGGGACACGCATCCGGATGGCAATCCACTCGTCGGACCAAACCATTGCACCGTTACGTTTGGCGCATTGCTGCCATTGAACGGCGGCGACGCGCCGGCGTCAAAAGCCTGCTGCACGGCGCTGCTCGTGGTTGGCAAATCAGGACAGGTCGTTGGCGGCGTGCCGCCATTCGCGACGGTGGACATGATGTCCGAGGCGTCGGCACTGGCAACCCGCGCCGCATTGGCAACCCCATTTTGCAGCCCATTTTCGGTCAAGGCGAGAAAACCAAGATTAATAATCCCAAAAATGAAGATGAACAGCACCGTCGCACCAATCGCGAACTCGATGGCTGCCGCACCGCGCCGCGCTCGCCGAAACCGGCGCGCACAAGCGACCAATCTCGCTCTGCCGATGTAAGCCATGCAAAACCCTGCCGTCCTATCCGAAATCTCGCTCAATCGCTCATCCAGAGGTTGCTGCTATTCACGGCGGACACGAAAATCGTCCCCTTGCTGGCGATCGCCACTAATTTCGGCCCAGAACCGCAAACCTGAACAGAATCGGACTGTGTTGAGTAAGAGGTTGCGGTGCTATAACCTTCGTTAGCCGCCGTCGTTGCGCTATACAAACTATTCGCTGCCCCTGCCGAGCATGTCAGTTGGGCGGTGGTCGGGGGCGGTGCTGAATTATTCGGATTGATATTTTGTCCTGTTACCAAATATAAATTTCCGCTCGCCTGATCCGGTGAGCAGGTTGTGCCGTAACAATAATATGACGTCTCCGAGACTTGTGCATAAGTCGGCACCCCAGAGATGAAATAGACGCTCGTTACATAGCTATCAACAAAAGTGACGGGATTGTCCTGCGAAGCGGTAAAACTCAAACCGCCATTTGCTCCGCACGTATCACCTTGCGGACAATAGCCCGAATTTGAGGCAATGCCTGCAGAATTACCTGTTCCAACCGTCGATGTGTTGGTTACACCGTTTGCGGTTGTCTGCGTAACTCCAGCGCATTGCGCGTTTGAATTGCTAGTTAGCCCGTCTGGCAAAACACCTGCCGGACAGACTTGATCGACATAATAGTAGCTTCCGGAATAGAGCGTCTCCGTCTCTGTTGTTGTATAAACGACGGCACCTTGTTGGATTTCACCCGGATAAATCGTCGTTTGTGTCGTGTTAAGTAATCCACCAACATAAGACCCGCCAAAATTAAAGCTATATTGAGGGTCGGTTGAGGTGTAGGCCACCAAGGTGGGCGCCGCCGAATTTGGCATGATCGCATTACCGTCCAGGATCATGAACGCCTGACCGTCGCCACCGGTATTGGTGAAATTGATCGTGCTGCCCGGATTGACGGTCAAGCCGCCGCAATAAGCCGCTGCCGGAATATCACAGGTTGCCGTCGGCGTGTTGGAACCGTTTTGCGCGCAATACAGGCTGCCGTCGACAGATGTTGTCGGCGTGACCACCACCGGACTCCATTCCGGCACCGTTGCGCCTGAATTCGGATCGGTCGTCGTCGGAACCGCGTAAGAATAATAAGCCTTTTGATATTTACAGGTCCCAGCGCCATACTGATAATTGATCTGTTGACATTGCGATTTCGTGAAGGTCCCATAGCCAGGGACGTAATAAGACGCCGCGTGATATGTCGACTGGATGGTCGTACCCGCACCGAAATACACTTTCACCGTGCCACCCTGACCATTATTCCAGGTGGTCGAGGTGATGCCCGTCGTTGTCAACGTCGCGCCCGAGCCGGTGTTCAAGGTGGACGCATTCAACGCCCCCAATAAATCCGTGCATGGTGGCGCCTTATTGCTACTGAGCGTGCCCGTTGCACCCGAATTCACGGACTGATTGTTATTTGAGACGTAAGTTGCCGAACTAAGCTGAAGCTGCCCGCTCGTCCCGCCATTCAAACCGACACTGGTAAAATTCTGATTGATCTGATCGTTTGGGACGAAATTCAAACCGCCGACATGGAATGTCGGTCCCGTGTTACCGGTAAGGGATAACAGGGTTGAATTGTTCGGCGGCTGGATATTTTGCCGAAGCGTACTCGATGCGCTTGCGGCCAGCGCTCCTTGGGGTACGCCGATAATCGCCGAGAAAAACACTGGAGCAGGCGTTTTTGCCGTCACGGTTACCGTGCTGAAACTCGTCGACGATGACGAGGATGAGGGCACCGATTGGGTTCCCGACGGGGTCTTGAAGCTCGCCCCGCCATTGGTCAACGTCACGACCAAATTATTTGAGTTAAATGCATAACGGTTATTGGTCGCCATGTTTGCCGCGTTAATCGCGACCGTCTCCAACGTTGCCTGCGTGGACTGCCCCGAGGCGCGCGCCGCTGCCATTGCGCCAGCGTCGGCGGCGAGTTGCATGGCTTGGCGCGAGCCATACCAATAGGTCACATCGGTCACCAACCCTGCCATACCCAGCAACACGGGTGCCGAGAGTGCCACCATGATGGCCACTGCCGCCCGCCGTCTGACCAGCCGCAACTTAATCGCACAAGCAGCTTGATTCAAAAGATTTTTCATCGATGACCCCAAACACCATTCCGGGTGGAAACCCATAACCGCTTGATTTAATAACCATTTCCTGAAAATAAATCAATTAATTCTTTTGCATTGCCATAACCAAGGGTCATCGGCGGGACCGCCCGTGCCGTTCAGCCCCGAAACCCGGTCGCGACCAGGTATAATTCCCGGCTATCCTTGCGGCTCGCCGCCGGCTTGGCGTGACGAACCAAGCCGAAATTCTGCTTGAGCGCCGTCAACATGTCCCCCTGCGCGCCGCCCTGGAATAATTTTGTGACAAACGCGCCGCCAGGGTTCAGGGTGCGGAGCGAAAAATCAAGCGCCAACTCCGCGAGCGCCATGATGCGCAAATGATCGGTCGCGACGTGGCCGGTAGTGTTGGGCGCCATGTCCGACAACACCAAATCCGCCTTGCCGCCCAACGCCTCAAGGAGCGCACCCTCAATCGCCGGGTCTTGGAAATCGCCCTGCAAAAACTGTGCGCCCAGCATTGGGTCAATCGGCAGCAAATCAATGCCCAGCACCGCCGCCGCACCCTGCTTCAACGCCACCTGCGCCCAGCCACCAGGGGCCGCGCCTAAATCAACAACCCGCAAGCCACGCCCGCTGGGCCGCGCCCGGAACAGCGAAAATTTCTGGTCCAATTCAATCAGTTTAAACGCGGCGCGGGAGCGCAAACCTTGCGCTTGGGCCGCTTGCACGTAAGGATCATTCAGTTGCCGGGCCAACCAGCGTTGCGATGAGGGCGAGTGCCTGCGCGCGGATTTCAACCGCACAGCGTTGCTGCGCGGGGGCGGCGTAAATTGATCGGTCATAAGCGGCGGCTTTGTGGCCGCGCCCGGCTCGCCCGGATCAACCGCAGCAACATCCCCTCACGCAAGCCACGATCCGCGACCGCTAAATCCGGCGCCGGCCACAGCCGGGCAATGGCCGCGAAAATCGCGCAGCCGGGGAGAACAAAATCGACCCGGTCCGGCCCAATGCACGGATGTTGCATCAACCCGTCCCGGCCCAACGAGCGAATGGTGGAAAGCCCGCCCATAAACACCGCGCGCGGCAGCAATGCCCCATCAATCGCGCCGCGCTTATAGCGATCAAGCTTCAAAGCAATACCCGCAACCGTGGTGACGGTGCCGCTGGTTCCCACCAGCCGCACACCACCCTGGCGGATTTCCTGGCCAATCCGGTGCGTGCGCTCAAAGGGCTCCAGCAACGCCTGCACCTCGTCCACCACCTCGTTGAACCCGTGCTCGCTTTCACAAAACCCAACACAGCGTTCCGCGAGCGTCACCACCCCTACCGGGATCGTATGAAATCCGATCACTTGCGGTTGGCGGTGGGATAATGGTCCTTGCCGCGGCGGCACCCGCACCCAAGCCACCTCGGTCGAGCCGCCACCAATATCAAACAGCAATGCCCGGCGCTCAGTGTTGCAAATCAGCGAGGCGCAGCTCTCAACCGCCAGCCCAACCTCCTCGCGCGGCGAGACAATCTCAATCGGCAAACCGGTATCGGCCCTCGCCTGACTGATGAAACGCGTTCCATTCTCAGCCTGCCGACAGGCCTCGGTGGCAATGGCGCGGACATCATCAACCTGCCAGCGTTCCAGCCGGTCCGCGCACACACCGAGCGCATCCATCGCCCGGCCCATCGCCGCCTCGCCCAGCAAGCCAGTGCGATACAGGCCTTCGCCCAACCGAACCACGCGGCTAAAACTATCAAGGATGTGAAACCCCTGCCCGCTCGGCACACCAACCAGCATCCGGCAATTATTGGTGCCCAGATCAATCGCCGCAAAAGCCGGTGGTCGACCACGCCGCACCGGCGCCGGACCAGACCGTCCAGCAGCAGCATCAATCGGAAGGGTTAGGTCACTCGCCATCAACTCTTATATTGGCAAGATGTTGGGGGGCAGGGCAAGCACCATTTGCAGCCCAGCCATGAATAAACATTTGAATAAGCCGAGAGGCCGGAAAAAAACAGGTTGATCTTGCCAGCAACCAGGCGCGATGCTAGCTGCACTGGCATCAATGGGGGATAGTTTAGCGGTAGAACTTCCGGCTCTGACCCGGACAGCCCTGGTTCGAATCCAGGTCCCCCAGCCAGCATCATCATAAGCTGCCAAAATTCCACAATTGGCTAAACCAGATCGGTAAAACCGTTGGTAATCGGATAGCGCCGGTCACGCCCGAATGCGCGGGCGGTGATTTTAACGCCCGGTGGCGCTTGCCGGCGTTTATACTCGGCCCGATCAAGCAGGCGCCAAACCCGTGTCACCGTCGCGCGGTCATGGCCGGCTCCCACCAGATCAGTGATCGACGCCTCGCCTTCCACTAGCCCCGCCAAAATCGCATCGAGCTGATCATAGGGCGGCAGCGTGTCCTGATCGGTCTGATTTTCCTTCAATTCCGCCGAGGGTGGTTTGGTGATCACCCGCTCCGGCATCACCGGCCCTATTGGTCCCTGCAAGCCGTCCGGGCGCTGCGCGTTGCGCCACGCTGACAGGGCAAACACGGTGGTTTTGTAAATATCCTTGAGCACCGAAAATCCACCGCACATATCGCCATACAAAGTGGCATAACCTACTGACATTTCAGACTTATTGCCGGTGGTCAGCACCATGTCGCCAAATTTGTTGGACAAGGCCATGAGCAGCAGCCCGCGCATGCGTGATTGGATATTTTCCTCGGTACTATCCGCCGAGCGCCCGACGAAATGCGGCGCCAACGCCGCACCAATGGCTGTTGTTGCTGCCTCAATCGGAATGGTCTCGTAGCGAATACCCAGCATTTGCGCGCAGGATGCCGCATCCTCAAGACTTTCCGCACTCGTATAGCGGCTCGGCAGCATCACCGCGCGCACCCGCGCAGCCCCCAGCGCATCGACCGCCACCGCCGCCGACAACGCACTATCGATGCCACCGGACAAGCCCAGAATAACACCGGGGAATTTGTTTTTATTGACATAATCCGCCAAGCCCAGCGCCATCGCGCGGTAAATCAGCTCCAACCGCTCCGGTTCGCGCGGCAAGGAATGAGGCTCCGCCACCAGCCCCTGCGCCGTGCGCCGCCAGGTGGTGAGCGTCACGGCCTCTGCAAAATGCGGCATTTGCAGCGCCAGACTGCGATCAGCATTCAACGCGAACGAAGCCCCATCGAACACAATTTCATCCTGCCCACCGGTAAGGGCCGCGAATATGAATGGCAGACCCGTCTCCACCACGCGGCGCAGGGCCAGTTGCAACCGTTGACCTTGCTTGCGATCCTCAAACGGCGAGCCATTGATGCTCAGCAGCAATTCTGCGCCACTCTCGGTCAAGGTTTCCGGCACCGCAGGCAGCCACCAATCTTCGCAAATCATTAAACCAAGCCGGAACCCTCGAAAGGGTACCGGGCCAGGCGCCGGGCCAGGCGCAAACACCCGTTTCTCATCAAATACCCCATAATTGGGCAATTCATGCTTGGCCCGACGGGCAATAATCGCCCCACCATCCAGCACGAACGCCGCATTATGCAGCTTACCATCGACCCGCCAGGGCAATCCGACGATCAATCCAGGCCCGCCATCCGCCGTCTCGTCAGCAAGGCGCTGCGCCGCCGCCTCACACGCCGCAACAAAGGCGGGTTTCAAGACCAAATCCTCGGGTGGATAGCCCGCAATGCTCAATTCCGGGGTCACCACCAAATCGGCGCCGAGTCGCCCCCCTTCTGCGCGGGCCGCGCGAATTCGAGCGATATTATGCTCAATCGCCCCCACATGAAGGTCGAGCTGAGCGATGGCAAGGCGGAGCGTTTCGGTCATGATGCAGTGATAGCGCGAAAACGACCCGCCGTGCAGCCCAGGGGCGGCCCAGGGGCGGCACAGGAGCGACCCAGGAACGACCCGGGAGCGCAAGCGCAATATCGGTTCGGATATGCCATGATTTCGCCACGCAACCTCGGTAACAAAATGCTGCGCAACCGCGCGAGCCGCGAACCATCCCGGCGGCCATTCAGGGACGGGCTGTAATATTTTTTCGGAGTGACGCATGAAAATCGGAACATGGGCAAAAACAATTGCGCCGACGCTGGCGCTGGTTGCTGTCATGGGCATGGTTGGGACCGCCCAGGCCCACAAGAAGAAAACGACCAACCAAACCACGACATCGAGCAGCATGTCGAAAAAGTCGACCACCAAAAAATCGGCGATGAAAGGTCATTTGACCGGCTATAAATCCGAAGCTGAAGCCAAGGCCGCCTGCGGCATGGGCGGCGTTGCTTGGCACGCGACGGGCAGCAAGGCGTTCCATGTCGCCGGGTCGAAATATTTCGGCAAAACCAAGCATGGCGCGTATGTTTGCGAAAAGGCTGCCATGTCGGACGGCTTGCACAAGGCCAAGAACTAAGCCTGCCGCAAAAGTTTCGTTTGACGCCCGACCGGATTTGTCTGTTATCTGTAACGGATTAATCCGGTCGACGCATTTGGGCGCGCGGCCTCACAATAGGAGACCACAATGGGTTTATTCGATGACATCGCCGGCATGGCGAGCGGGCTGATGGGCGCGGGCGGCCAGTCGTCAGGCGTGCAAGGCCAATTGATGGGTATTTTGCAGCAAAATGGCATTTCCGGCGTGTCTGGCCTGGTTCAACAATTCGAGCAAAGCGGCCTTGGCGCCCATGCGGCGTCCTGGGTTGGGAACGGTCAAAATCTACCGATTTCGGCTGATCAGGTGCAGCAAGCCCTGGGCAATCCGATTATCGAGCAAGTGGCGCAGAAATTCGGGATCAACACCGCCGATGCCGCGCAATTGCTCAGCCAGCATCTCCCCGCTGCGGTCGATCAAGCAACGCCCGATGGCACTGCCAGCGGCGGCAATTAATTCGCAACCGGCTTCAGCCCGAATTGATAGGAGAGATGCCGCCAAGGCTGCGCTGTCGCTGAGCCATCAGGCAGCGCACCCGGCGGCATTTTGACAAAGTCAGCGATCAGTGACGTCTTAACTCCAAACACCGCGTCGCTATCCAGATATTGATCCTCGGCGACAAAAACATGGGTTATCAATGTCTCGAACCCTGGTGCCGCGATCATGAAATGCACATGGGCCGGGCGCCAGGGATGGCGTTTGGTCGCACGGAGCAGCGCACCAACCGGCCCATCATCGGGGATCGGATACGCCGCCGGCACGATACTGCGAAACCAGAAACGGCCATTCGGATCGCTGCGCAGCCTTGCACGCAATGCAGATCCGCCCCGCTCGGAACGCTGCAAATCATAAAATCCCTCAGCATCGGATTGCCAAACATCAATCTGCGCCCCCGCCAGTGGCGTTCCCTGCGGATCAAGCACGCACCCATCAACAAACAGTAATTCGCCCGCGACGCCCGCGCTAATATCAGCCCCATTGGCACAGAGCGGCGCATCGGCCACGTGAAACGGCCCGAGCACAGTGGTTTCCGTGGCGCCCTCTGACATCCGATGATTGATCGCGTCGATCAGCATCGAAACACCGAGCACATCGGCCAGTAAAATAAACTCCTGACGCCGCTGATCGCTGATCTGTCCAGTTGCGGTCAAAAAACGCACTGCAGCCTGAAATTCCTCGAAGCTCGGCGCCACGTCGCGGATAAATTCGTGCATATGAGCGACCAAATGGCTCATGATTTGGGCAAGTCGCGTATCCGGCGTGCCCGCAAAACTCTGATGGACCGCATCAGTGATGGTTTGCTCATCAAAATCGCGCATGCAAGCTCCTGATCCAGCCTTGTCCGGCTGGTGCCGGGTGAGGGATTTGAACCCCCGACCTTCGGTTTACAAAACCGCTGCACTACCACTGTGCTAACCCGGCGCGCCGAGATTTCCCTCTATCATGCCGGACGCGTTTGTGCAGCCCCCGGCCCTCGGCAACGCGCATTCGCTTCCCGCATCGACGGGGGGGCTTGTCGGTCACGCGTCACCGCCCTATACCGCCCGGCACCGGTGCGGGGCCATAGCTCAGTTGGGAGAGCGCCTGAATGGCATTCAGGAGGTCGTCGGTTCGATTCCGATTGGCTCCACCAAATCTCCGAAAATTTCCAAAATTTCTCTGACTTGGAGACCCGGCTTGGATATCCCGGCCCGACGCGGTAAGCCCCTGCCATGTCGCTCGCCCCTTATGCCTCTGACCCTGCCCGTTCGCGTGGCCGCCAGCATGCGGAGGCGCCGAGCAGCACGCGCAGCCCGTTTCAGCGTGATCGTGACCGGGTGTTGCACTCCACGGCCTTTCGCAAGCTGCAATATAAAACCCAGGTCTTCGTGATCCATGAGGGTGATTTTTACCGCACCCGCCTGACCCACAGCCTGGAGGTGGCGCAGATTGCCCGCAGCCTCGCGCGCGGCCTTGGTCTTGATGAGGATTTAACCGAAACCCTCGCCCTCGCGCATGATCTGGGCCACCCGCCCTTCGGCCACGCGGGCGAAGCTGGACTAAACGACGCTCTCGCCGCGCATGGCGGCTTTGATCACAACGCCCAGAGCCTGCGCAGCATTTCGCTCCTTGAATGCCGCTATCCGGGTTTCGATGGGCTGAACCTGACATGGGAATCGCTCGAAGGCATTGCCAAGCATAATGGCCCGCTGCCCAATCCGCCCGCTTATATCGCCGCGTTTGATGCATCCTACCCGCTTGACCTGACCCACCAAGCCGGCGCCGAAGCGCAAGTGGCCGCCCTCGCCGATGACATCGCCTATCACGCGCATGACCTCGATGACGGGCTACGGGCCGGCTTGTTCACCCTCGATGATCTGGCCGCCCTGCCCGTGGTGGGGGCCGTTCTGACCGAGGCGCGGCAGCTTTCCACCGATCCGCGACGGATTCGCGCCCATATGGTCCGCCAGATGATCGGCGTTTTTGTGACCGGCGCCCTGGCCGAAAGCCGTGCGCGTCTGGCGACATTAGCCCCCGGCTCAGCCGATGCCATCCGGCGCGCCGATCAGCCGGTGATTGGCTTCAGCCCCGCTTTGGTGGCGGCCAATCAAGCGATCCGCCGCTTTCTCTACGCGCGCATGTATCGCCATTGGCGGGTCAATCGCATGACCCATAAGGTTGAAGCCGTGGTCCGTGAGATGGCCAGCTTGTTTCTCGACCGACCCGATTTGCTGCGCGATGATTGGCGCGACCGCGCCGGCGCGCCGCATAGTCCTGAGACCGCCGAAATCGTGCGTGACTACATCGCGGGCATGACGGATCGTTTCGCCCTGGATGAGCATCGCCGCTTGATCGATCCCTATTCTGCTGCCTGAGGTTACGATGTCTGAGAATTTGTTTACCGACCTGCGCGAGATCGTGCTCACCACCATGCTCCGCCTATATCCGGGATTGGGGGCTGACGCGCTCGGGCGCATCGAAGTGACCCCAACGCGCGAGGCCGCGCATGGCGATATGGCGACCAATGCCGCGTTGATCGGTGCAAAGCCGCTCGGTGAAAATCCGCGCACGCTGGCCGCCCGCCTTGCGGCTGAACTCGCTACCCATACGCTGATCGCCAAGGCCGAACCGGCTGGCCCCGGTTTCATCAATATTTCACTCCATGATGCGGTTTGGCAGGCGCAGCTTCCGGTCATGCTGCGCACCGGCCCCGCCTTTGGCGCCAGCCGACTGGGTCAGGGCCAGCGCGCCAATGTTGAATATGTGTCGGCCAACCCGACCGGGCCGCTGCATGTCGGTCATTGCCGGGGCGCTGTGGTCGGCGATGCGTTGGCCAATCTGCTGGCCAAAGCGGGCTTCGCGGTCACGCGCGAATATTACGTGAACGACGCCGGCGCCCAAGTGATTGCGCTCGCTTGGTCCGTCTATTGGCGCTATTTGCAAGCTATCGGCACCAGCCTAAGCGAGGCGGATTTCGCCGCCGCCACGCCAACCGGCCTGCAATATTCGGGGGATTATTTGATCCCGATTGGTGCGCACTTGGCTGAAATCCATGGCACTGGCTTAGCCAGCGCCGAACGCGGCATCGCTGATCCAGCCCTGTGGCTGGACCGCGTGCGCGATCATGCGATCAACGCGATGATGGCGCTGGTGCGCGATGATCTGGCAGCCCTGGGCGTGCATCACGACGTGGTCACCAGCGAGGCGGACATGATCCGTTCCGGCGGAGTGACCCGCGCCGTCGCAACACTCGAACAGCGGGGTCTGCTCTATCAAGGCGTGCTGGAGCCGCCGAAGGGCAAAACCCCGGATGATTGGGAACCGCGTGAGCAAACCTTGTTTCGCAGCACCGATTTCGGCGATGACGTTGATCGTCCGGTTCGAAAATCCGATGGCTCAAACACGTATTTTCTTAATGACATCGCCTATCATGCCGATAAAATCGCCCGTCAATACAGCTTGCTGATCGACGTGCTCGGCGCCGATCATGGCGGCTACACCAAGCGCATGCAGGCGGCGGTGCAAGCGATTGGCGGCAATCACGCACCGGATTTCGAGATCGTGCTGTGCCAAATCGTGCGGGTGCTCAAGGATGGCGTGCCGATGCGCATGAGCAAGCGGGCCGGCACCTATGTTGAATTGCGCGATTTGATCGATGCGGTCGGCCGCGATGTGGTGCGATTCATTATGCTGATGCGCAAATCTGACGCGCAAATGGATTTCGACCTCGACGCCGCCGTTGCCCAAACCCGAGAGAATCCGGTTTTTTACGTGCAATACGCCCATGCGCGCTGCCGCTCGGTGCTGCGCGCGGCAGCCGCGATTGATGAACTCGGCGCCGTTGATGATGCCAGCTTGGCGCATGCCGAGCTAACCGCGCTCACCGCCCCGGAAGAATTGGCACTGATCAGGCGTCTCGCCGCGTGGCCCCGGCAGGTGGAGGCCGCTGCCATCGCCCGCGAGCCACACCGAATCGGATTTTTCGTGTATGATGTGGCATCGGATTTTCATGCGCTCTGGAATAAAGGCCGCGATGACACATCGCTTCGCTTCATTCGTTCGGACCAACCGGTTGAAACCCGCGCGCGGCTCGCGCTGGTCGCGGCCACCGCCTTGGTCATCCGCTCGGCTCTGGCCGTCATGGGGGTCACCCCGGCCGAGGAAATGCGGTGAGGCGCAACTGGCAATGAGCGCGCAAGGGCTGCCCCGCCATGGATGACGAGGATCTCGACATCCCGCCTTATGCCCATCCGCAATTGCGCGAACGGCGCATGGATGATGCCACGCGGCGAATAATTCTGATCGCGGGCGGGCTTGGTATCGGGGTCATTCTGGTGGCGATTATCTGGAATGGCTACCATGCGGGGCTAGGCCCGCCCCCCGTGGTTAAGCCGCTCGCGACGCCGATGCGCACAATCCCGGCCAATCGCGGCGGGCTCCAAGTACCCGGTGCCAATGAGCCGATTCTCTCCGGCGCGCCGCCATCACCCCCCCATCTCGCGCCGCCGCCGCCATCGCCAGACCTCGCCCCGCTGGAAGCCGCGAAACCAACCAGCCCACCCGGACTATCCGGACCATCCGGCACGCCGAGCGCCGCGCCGGCACCGCTTTCGCTGCCGTTACCCCCCGCACGCGCGCCGGAAGCGCCGCGCTCACCCACCCGTGCGGTGCCGCTGGCCTCATCACCCACCACCAATATATCCAGCGCCGCAGCACCCGCAGTGAAATCAACGACCACCATTGCAGCCAGCACGAACGCGCCAAAGCCGGTGGCCAATGGTTCCGCTGCCGTGCAACTCGCGGCACTCCCCTCCCAGGCCGGAGCGATGCAGGCTTGGCAAACGTTGGTTGCGCGGGTTCCGACCATTCTGGGCGGGCTTACGCCGGATATCGTCTCCGGACAGGTTCACGGCCAAACCTATTATCGGGTCCGGCTCAACTTCGCCTCGCCCGCCGATGCGAGCGCGTTCTGCGCACGGTTACACGCGCGCGGCGTTCCATGCTATCAGCCTCATTGACAACCATTTAATGTCTGGGTCCTTGCCATGAAAGCCGCTATCGTTGGAATCGCTGGCCCTGAGCTGACCGAGGCCGAACGCTCTTTGTTCGCCGCACTCCCGCCCGCCGGTGTCATTTTATTCTCTCGCAACATCCAAAACCCGGCCCAGCTTCGGCAGCTGGTTAGCGATTTGCGCAGCGCCTTGCCGGCCGAGGCGGTTCTGATGCTCGATCAGGAAGGAGGACGCGTTGCCCGATTGGCCGCGCCGCACTGGCCTTCCCTACCGCCAGCCGCCACACTCGGTGCGCTCTGGAGCCAAGACCCTGCCGAAGCCCGCAGCACCGCACGCAAGCGCGGCATGGCTCTGGGCCTGATGGCGCAAGCCGCCGGGATCGACATCATCACCGCTCCCGTGCTCGATGTGCCGGTGCTGGGGTCGGACAAGGTGATTGGTGATCGGGCGATCAGCACCGATCCGGTCGCCGTTGGCGTGCTTGGCGCGGATATTGCCAGCGGCATTCTCAGTCAGGGCGTGCAACCGGTGATGAAACATATCCCCGGCCATGGCCGGGCCACCATCGATAGTCATGTCTCGCTGCCGCGCGTTGCGACCAAGCAGCTTGACCAAGACCTTGCCCCATTCGTGGCCAATGCCCGGCTACCCTGGGCGATGACGGCGCATATTGTGTTCGAGGCCTGGGATGCGCTGCGCCCGGCAACCGTATCGCCGCGCGTGATTGAGGAAGTCATTCGGCGGCGCATTGGCTTTCAAGGCATTCTGGTCAGTGATGATTTGGCGATGGGCGCGATGACCGGCGATCCCGCCAGCCGGGCGCGCGACGCGCTGGCCGCCGGCTGCGATATCGCCCTGTTCTGCTCAGGCGATCTGATCTTGAACCGCGCCGTGCTCGAAGCCGCGTTCGTGCTCAGCGCCGCGCGGGCGGCAGAACTGAAATTCCAGGCGGACGACCCGCTCGCCACCGATTTTACCACGGCGCCGGCCCCTGCCCTCGCCGACGCTATGCCATGAGCCGGAACGCCGTCGCGACATGACCGGGGATCACGGCCTCGGTATCACCCTCGCTATTTTAGCTTTCGTGATCGCCGTTATTTTACATGAGCTGGCCCACGGCTATGCCGCACGCGCGCTTGGCGACACCACAGCGGCTCAGGCTGGCCGATTATCATTCAACCCGCTGAGCCATATCGATCGGTTCGGCTCGGTGCTGCTGCCGTTGATGCTCTATGTCGGCCAGATGCTCACGCTGGGTCGCGTCGGTTTCATGTTTGGCTGGGCCAAGCCCGTGCCGGTTGATCCCAGCCGATTTCGCTATCCGCGCCAGGGCATGGCTGTTGTTGCGATCGCGGGTCCCGCGACCAATTTTGCACTGGCATTCCTTGGCGCTGTGGGTCTTGCTGCGTTCGGTGCCCACGGGCTGACCGGATCGTTTTTTGCGGATTTCATCCAGTTCAATCTGCTACTCGGCCTGTTCAATCTTTTGCCGCTCCCGCCGCTCGATGGTGGGCGCATCGTCGCCGGGATTTTGCCCGCCCGCCTCGCTTTGTATTACGCCCAAATCGAACGGGTCGGCATCTTCACGGTTTTGGTCGTCGTCCTGGTGCTGCCTTGGGCGCTCGGTGAAATCGGCGTGCGTTTCGATCCGGTGGGCGCTGTTTTGAACCAGCTTGTTCCCGGCATTGGCAATATTATGCTGCGAGTCGCAGGTGCCCATGCCCGATTCTGAACCCCTCAAAGCCGATAGCGCCCATCGCCTGATCCTGGCGCTCGACGGGTTTGAAGGCCCGCTCGATCTGCTGCTCGATCTTGCGCGCGCGCAAAAAGTTGATCTGGCGCGCATCTCGATCACCGCGTTGGTCGATCAGTATCTTGCCGTGATCGAAGATGCCCGGCGCATCCGCCTTGAACTCGCCGCCGACTGGCTGGTGATGGCCGCCTGGCTCGCCTGGCTGAAATCGCGCCTGCTATTGCCCGCAGACAAAGTCGAAGCGGTCGAGGCCGAACGTGCCGCCGAAGACCTTGCCGAGCGGCTGCGCGAGCTGGAGACGATGCGCAGCCTCGCAGCCTGGCTGAACGCCCGGCCATTATTGGATCATGACGTGTTCGCCCGTGGCGCGCCGGAGGATTTCACCGAAATCGACCGCTCCGGATTAAAGGTCGATCTGCCCTCACTGCTCACGGCCTATCTCGCCGCCCGCCGCCGCGGATCATCAAGTCAAGCCTATCAGCCCAAGCCGATGCGCTACTGGTCGGTGCAGCAAGCCTTGGAGCGCCTCAGCCGATTGCTGCCGATCAGCGCCGATTGGCAGACGCTCGAACAATTTCTGCCGCCCCACGCCGATGAGGCTGCACCGCCCGACCCGTTGGCACAACGCGCCGCCTTGTCGAGCACGCTGCTGGCCGGGCTCGAGCTGGCCCGCAACGGCGCTATTTCACTCCAGCAGGAAGCGCCCTTCGGGCCGATCCGCCTGCGCCGCGCCGAGGAGCCTCGCGCCCATGACTGAAGCCGCCCCCCCGCCCAGCACAGCCGAACGGCTGCTGGAAGCCGCTATTTTTGCCGTCCGCGAGCCGGTGCCCTTGCGCACCCTGGCCACCTTGCTGCCCGACGGCGCTGATCTCGACGCCACAATCGAAGCGGTGCGCGCCCGCTATCAAGGGGCCGGCGTGGAACTTATCGCCATCGGCCAGGGTCTGATGTTTCGCACCGCGCCCGACCTTGCCGGTGCTTTGCGCAAAATTATCGAAGCACCGCGACGCCTGCCGCGTGTGGCGCTCGAAACTTTGGCGATCATTGCGTATCATCAGCCGGTCACCCGAACCGAAATCGAGACGATCCGGGGCGCAAGCCTGTCGCAAAACACGCTGGACGCGCTGCTGCAAGCCGATCTGGTTGCTCCGCGCGGCCATAAGGAAGTGCCGGGCCGCCCGACATTATGGGGCACGACGCCGCATTTTCTCGCCGCCTATGGCCTGCGTGACCTGCGCGATCTGCCCAAGCGGAGTGATTTGCTGATCGAGCCGGAGCCGCAAAAGCCGGTCGAGCCACCCGCAATCCTTGACCCCACCGATCAGGCTGCTAGAGCAGCGTCCGATTAAGCGGACACACCACCGGGTGGCCCGCTTTTGTGCGCCGCGACAACAGTGAGCGAGAATGTTCGGATTTTCCTGGGCAGAAATTGGCGTAATTCTGGTGGTGGCTCTGCTGGTCATCGGCCCGAAAGACCTGCCGGTGGCCATTCGCACCGCAACGGCGGCCTTGCGCAAAATGCGCGGCCTGGCGGGTGAGTTCCAAGGCCATATGCAGGAATTGATGCGCGAGGCGGATTTGGCGGATGTCGGGTCCGAATTGCGCAGCCTGCGCAATTTCGACCTGGGCAGCGCCATCGAGCGCCATATCGACCCGGTGGGCGATTTACGCCACGCTTTTGACCCCACCACCGGCGAAGAAACCCCCGCAATCGGCGAGTCGGCTTCATTTGGCAGCAGCTACACCGGCTATGATAGCGAGGCGACTTTGCCGCCCGATGCGCCCGCTTTCATTCCACCCGATGCCGCGCGCAACCGGCCGATCCCGGCCTTCATACCTCCCGGCACGCGAATCTGGTAAGAGACCTTTATGGATATCGACTCCACCGAACCTGACAGCAAGCCGGACGACCCGATCAATGACCGGGAAATGCCGTTGCTCGACCATCTGGCCGAATTGCGCAAACGCCTGCTCTGGTCGGCAGCGGCGTTTCTGGTCGCATTTCTGATTTCCTATTATTTCGCCAAGGATGTCTATTACTTTCTGGCGCAACCGCTGGTGCATATTCTCAAAGAGCGGGGCCAGAAGCCTGAGCTGGTCTACACGGCGCTGTACGAAGCCTTTTTCACCTATGTGAAAGTCGCAATTTTCTCCGCCGCCTTCTTCTCGTTCCCGATCATCGCTACCCAAATCTGGCTCTTCATCGCGCCGGGCCTCTATCGCAGCGAAAAACGCGCGCTGCTGCCCTTTTTATTCGCAACACCGATCTTGTTCTTCGCCGGCGGCGCGCTCGCTTACTATGTGATTTTCCCGAATGCTTGGAAATTCTTCCTTAGTTTCCAAACCAGCCCCGCCAACCAGAATTTCCAAATCGACGTGCTGCCCCGCGTGTCGGACTATCTGAATTTGGTGATGAAGCTGATTTTCGCGTTTGGCCTGTGTTTCGAACTCCCGGTTCTGCTCACCTTGCTGGGCCGTGTGGGTATTGTTACCGCCGCCGGCTTGAAAAAATATCGCCGTTACGCCTGGGTCGGTTGCTTCATCGTCGCGGCAATCCTCACCCCGCCCGATGTGTTCACCATGACCGGCTTAGCGCTCCCGCTGATTTTTCTGTTTGAGTTGTCAATTTTTGCGGTCAAGCTGGTACAACCCAAACCCGCCGACGCGTAACCACGAGTATCGTATCCATGCATGACCTCAATGATGTGCTCCGCCAAGGTGCGAAATTCGATGAAGAACTTGGCCGCCGACATCTTGCCGGCCTGCCCGCGACCTTCCTGAGTCGCACCGAAGAGCGCAAAGCCGCCCTTGCCGCACTTCAGGCGCATCAGGCCGAGCGCAATCAGCTTGCCGCCGCCATCGGCACCGCCAAACGCCAAGGCAGCGACACAACATCCCTCGAAGCGCAAGGCATGGCGCTGCGCCAAATTGTCGATCAATTGACCGAAAAAGTTGGCACCATCGAAGCCGAATTGCACGAAATTCTGGCGTCTTTGCCCAATAGTCTCGATCCTGATGTACCCAATGGAATTAACGAATCTGCCAATGCCGAAATATCGCATTATGGCACCATCAAAAATTTTGCTTTTCCACCGCGCGAACATTTCGATCTTGGTGAAGCGCTCGGCCTGATGGATTTTGCCGCCGCGGGCAAAATTGCAGGCAGTCGATTTACCGTCTTGCGCGGCGATCTGGCGCGGCTGGAACGCGCTCTTGGTCAATTCATGATCGATCTGCACACCAGCGAACACGGCTATACTGAGATCTCCACGCCGCTGCTGGTCAATGACGCGGCCTTGTTCGGCACCGCCCAATTGCCGAAATTCGCCGAAGATTTGTTCAAAACCAACGATGGCCGCTGGTTAATCCCGACCGCCGAAGTGCCGCTCACCAACCTCGTCAGGGACGAGATTATCGATGTGGCGAGGCTGCCGCTGCGCGTCACCGCCCTGACCCCATCATTTCGCTCGGAAGCCGGATCTGCTGGGCGCGACACGCGGGGTATGCTGCGCCAACATCAATTTTGGAAGGTCGAGCTGGTCTCGATTACCACGCCAGACGCCAGCAACGACGAACATGAACGCATGACCCGCTGCGCCGAAACCGTGCTGGAGCGCTTGGATCTGCCCTATCGGCGCATGTTGCTCTGCGCCGGTGATACGGGCTTCGCCGCCGCGAAAACCTACGATCTCGAAGTCTGGCTGCCCGGCCAAGGCACGTTCCGGGAGATCTCCTCCTGCTCGAATTGCCACGCCTTCCAGGCCCGGCGCATGAATGCCCGCTACCGCCCGGCGCAAACCGGCGCCAAACCAGAAAAACCGGCCTTCGTTCACACGCTGAATGGCTCGGGCGTTGCCGTTGGTCGGGCACTGATTGCCGTGCTGGAGAATTATCAAAACCAGGACGGCACCATCACCATTCCCGAAGTGCTCAGGCCCGCGATGGGCGGACGGAGCCTGATCGGCAAGCCATCCTAAATACATTCACATCTGGGCGCGCAAGGCACTGAACGTCGAAACCCTGGTGCCGGTGCGCGCCGCGATTTGGTTGAGGATCGCCTGATAGCGGGCGGGCGGCGCAATACCGAGCCTGGCGCGCACCCTATCGATATCCTCTGCCAGCAACGCTTCCAAATCCTCGCCCGGCAGCCAAGCGGCCTGGGCCCCGTGCGCGGCGGCTTCGCGCACCGCCTCCGCAACACCGGGTATTTTCAGTTTCGATTGACGCAGCAACTGCCCAATGCGCAGCCGGCCCAGAAACGCAATGACCGCAAAACTGCGGATTTTTTGCTGCGGATAGGAAAACGCCAACACGCACACCTCGCCCAGCTCATCGCGGCCATAGCCAGCCAGGACATGATATAAATCATGCATGTCGCGCATGCGCATCGCGAAAAGCCTCGCCCCTTCCTCACGATTGGCCAACGAGGCAATCGCCTCGCTCGAAATTTCGGCAAGCCCCTCGGCAGTCAGGTTTTCCTCCGCCATGAACGCCAAATAGCATCGCCCAACGCTATTGTCCGGCAGCGTGGCCAAAGCGGCCCGATCCGCCAGTGTATGGATCAGATGCCGGCGCTCCGCGATGATCTGCGCCCCCACAGGCGAGTTCCGAAACCGCTGGTAAGGCTTAACCCCAGAGCGCCCGCGCAACGCGTCGGTCAGGCGGAAAACCTGCGTGGTATCCTGAGGATCGCGCAACAAGCGCATAATCGCGATGGCTGCATCAAGCGGGCGCACCCGCGGCGGCTTATAAGGGCTGGAATTTGTCACCTGGGACATTGCTCGCCATTCCTCGCAAAAGGCGCACCGGATCGGTCCCACCCCTTCATGCAGATTGCAGCACGAAATGCCAACTGTTTTCTAAATTGTCAATAGAAATCGGGCCAGCCGCCCGCCGCATCGCGGTAAAACGACCCGCCAAACCGGGTCCGAGAGTTGCCCCGACACGGATTCACCGTTATGCCGACGCCCGCGCCATCAGGCGCGCCCGGAGGATCGACAGTGCCCACTCAGCCACCCTTGAACGTCCCAACACCGCGTCGCAGCGCATCGGCGCGTCGCCTCGCGATATTGGCTTCATCCGCCCTTACGCTGCTTTTATCGAGCTGCGGCCTGCAGCAAAACCTGTTCGGCGGCAGCGCCAAAGGTCTGGGTGAGCCTGCGCCACAACGCGGTGTGGTCGGGTTTGCCGTCACGCCGGTCCCCGAAGCCACCTTGGCCGCGCAGCAAATCCTCAATCAAGGCGGCAACGCCGCCGATGCCGCCACGGCTGCCGGCTTTGCGCTCGCCGTCACCCTGCCGTCGCGCGCGGGGCTGGGCAGCGGTGGCGCCTGCCTGATTCGCATGAAAGTCCATAAAGGCCCCATCACCACAACGGCGCTGATGTTCCTGCCCGAACCCGGCACAGGCGGCGGCTCACGCCCCGCCGCCGTGCCGATGCTCGCGCGTGGACTGGTCGCGATGCAAGCGCGCTATGGTCGTCTATCACTCGCGGCGGATCTGGCACCGGCTGAAACCATGGCCGGTGGCGGGGTGCCGGTTTCGCGGGCGTTGGCTGCTGATTTATCCGTGGTCGGTAACGCATTCCTTGCTGATCCCGCCGCCCGTGTCATTTTTGCCGGGCCAGACGGGCGCATTCTGCGCGAAGGCGAGACCCTGCAACAACCTGACCTCGCAAACATTCTCAATCACCTGCAGGCCAATGGCGTGCTTGATTTCTATCAAGGCCGCCTTGCCGCACGCATCACCCGCGCGGCGGATCAAGCGGGTGGCGGCCTCACCGCTGTTAATTTCCAAGATGCCAAACCGTTTTACGCGGCACCGATCATGCTGCACCGCTTTGGCGCACAGATTGCGCTGCTGCCACGCCCTGCGTCCGGTGGTGTCGGTGCCGCCGCCGGCATCGAGGCGCTCGCGCAAGACCCACAAAACCTTCCCATGGCTGCAACCCAAGCGCTCGATAGCGCCATGGCCGCACGCAATGGCAGCGTTCCTGCCGCGGGCACGGCCTTGCCCGCCTCAGCGGGATTCGCGGTGCTCGATGATCAGGGCGGTGCGGTCGGCTGTGTTACCAGCATGGATAATCTATTCGGCACCGGTCGCGTCGCACCGGGCACCGGCATTGTGCTTGCCGCATCACCAGCACGGATCAAGCCGCCCTTGCTCGCCGCCGGTCTCGCCAGCCAAGGTGCGAAATTTCGCGCCATTGCCGTGGGTTCAGGCCAGCAAGGCGCGCCGATGGCAGTGGCTGACGGCCTTTACAATGCCCTGCATGCGCGCATCGCCATGCCCAAAATGGTGCCTAGCCCTGGTCGCGTGAGTGTAATTGCTTGCGCGGGTGGTTTACCCGGCGCGCCGAAAAGCTGCACCGCCGCCGCTGATCCGCGCAGCTTCGGCCTCGCCGTGGGCAACCGTTAGCGCGCCGATCATGCTGAAAATCGGTGCGGCACAGGCGGTTCCGCCTTTTCGGGTAATGGATGTAATCACCGCTGCCAACGCCCTCAGCGCGCGGCTTGGTCCCTCTGACCCCGCCATCATCCGCATGGAAGTCGGCCAACCAGCACGCGGCGCGCCGGCCCACGCGCTGAGCGTTGCGCATCATGCCATGGGACAGCACGCGCTCGGCTATACCGAGGCGCTGGGCCTGCCCGAATTGCGCGCGCGCATCGCCACCCATTATGGCGAATGGTATGGCCTTGATGTTCCATCCAGCCGCATCGCGGTGGTGGCCGGCGCATCAGCCGGGTTTCCGCTCGGCTTTCTCGCCGCCTTCGAGCCAGGCGATCGCATCGCCCTCGCCACACCCTGTTACCCACCTTATTTGAACATCATGACCGCGCTCGGCCTGCACCCCGTCCGGCTGCCGAGCGATGCGTCAACCGGCTTTCAACCCACCATCGCCATGCTCGAGGCGCTCGATCCAGCGCCCGATGGGCTGCTCATCGCCTCGCCCGCCAATCCCACCGGCTCGATGCTCAGTGGCGATGATCTCGCCGCTTTGGCGCGCTACTGCCACGCCAAAGGCATCCGCCTGATCAGCGATGAGATTTATCATGGTCTGACCTACGGCAAACCTATCGCGACCGCGGCGGCTTACAGCCCCTCAGCCATCGTGATCAATTCTTTCTCGAAATATTTCTCAATGACCGGCTGGCGCGTTGGCTGGATGCTGTTGCCCGATGATTTAATCCGCCCGGTCGAACGGCTGGCGCAAAACATGTTCATTTGCGCGCCGCATGTTTCCCAAGTCGCGGCCCTCGCCGCGTTCGATTGCCACCCCGAACTGCAAGCGCGGCGTGATCGCTATGCCCAATCGCGCAACATCCTGCTCGCCACCTTGCCGCAAGCCGGGCTCGGCGCCATCGCCCCGCCCGATGGGGCGTTCTATCTCTACGCCGATATCAGCGCCGCCGGTCAGGACAGCACCGAATTCTGCCGCGCGCTGCTCGCCGATTGGCATATTGCCGCAACGCCCGGCCATGATTTCGACAGCGAACGCGGCGGCCACTTCATCCGCCTGTCCTATTGCGCTGACCCTGCGGATATCGAAATCGCCGCGCAACGCTTCATCGCCCGCGCCGCACAATCCTAGAGCGTGATTGATTATCATCAATATCGATCTAACTGCGAAACGCCATACTCTGCCCAACCGGCGCACCTAAAACCGCCCCATCGCGCATCACCACCGCACCGCGCACAATGGTCATCATCGGCCAGCCCGTCACTGACTCGCCCATGAACGGTGACCATCCGCACGGGCTGACGAGCCATTCCGGCTCAATCCGGCGCTGTGCCCGCAAATCCACCAAGGTAAAATCTGCATCATACCCCGCCGCGATCCGCCCCTTGCCCACGGCGCCATAAATCCGGGCCGGCCCCGCCGCCATCAATTCAACCAAGCGGGGCAGCGATAATCGGCCCTGATGCACCTGCTCCAGCATCACCGGCACCAGGGTTTGCACCCCGGTCAATCCGGCGGCGGTCTCTGGCCAGGGCCGCTGCTTGGCGCTGCGCGGATGCGGGGCATGATCGGAGCCAATCGTATCAACCAGCCCATCGGCCACCGCCCGCCACGCCGCCTCGACATGGCGGCGATCACGGATCGGCGGATTCATCACCGCATAAGCACCCAGCCGATCATAGGCGTCGGGCGCCATCTGGGTCAGGTGATTGACCAGCACCTCGACGCTCGCGACGTCCCGATAATCGGCGAGGAACGAAAACTCCTCCTCGGTCGAGACATGCAATATATGGGCAGGCCGTCCGGTCTTGCGCGCCAGCGCCATGATCCGCCTCGTGCCGAGCGCTGCACATTCTGGATCGCGCCATAGCGCATGATGGGCAAAGCCATCCCCGAGCGCAAAAAGCTGGCGCCGCGCCTGCAGCCGATATTCATCCTCCGAATGAAATGCAATCCGCCGCCGCCCCGCCCGCATCACCGCCTCGATCGAGGCATCATCCTCCACCAACAACGTGCCGGTCGATGAACCGGCGAATACCTTGATCGCGCAAATCCCTGGCTCTGCCTCCAAGGAAGCCAGCTGACCAATATTCTGCTTGGTCGCGCCGACATAAAGCCCGACATCGCACCAAGCGCGCCCGGCAATCGAGGCGCGCTTGGTCGCGAGTGCCGCTTCGTCAATGCCGGGCCTGCCAGTATTGGGCATATCGAACACAGCGGTGATGCCGCCCAGCACTGCACCGCGCGTGCCGGTCTCTAGCGTTTCCACCGTGGATAATTCACCCGAACCCGAATCCCGAAAATGCACGTGCGGATCAATCAAGCCCGGCAATATATGCAACCCGCTGGCATTGATACGCTGCGCCGCCTCACCCTGCGCGGCCAACGTTACGATCCGGCCCGCCCGCACCCCAATGCGCGCCTCAACCATCCCCCAGGGCAGGACCGCCACACCATTCTCGATGATCAAATCAAATTGCTCAACCATGACTCACCCCGCTAAAACCTCAAATACATCACCATCGACTGCACCGCCCAGCCCGTGCTGGTGATGCCACAACGCCAGAAACAACAGCCGCCAACATGCCATCCCAGCTCGCCGATCATGCGCCCGGCCAAATAAACGCCGCACCGCATCCGGCTCGGCCAATTCGGTGATGATCGGCGCGCGCGCCACCAAAGCGCCGAGCCGCTCGCCCTGACCGGCAATCCACGCCGCCACCGGCACGTCAAATCCTTGCTTGCGGGCAAAGGGGCGCGCCGCCGGTAAATAATGCGCAAGCCAGCGCCGCAGCAAATATTTGCCAAACCCGTTTTGCACCCGCAGCCGATCCGGCAGGGAGAACGCAAATCGCGCCACCTCTTTGTCCACAAAGGGCGTGCGCCCTTCAACCCCATGCGCCATCAGGCATCGGTCCAATTTCAACAGCAAATCATTCGGCAGCCATTCCGCAATATCCGCCCGCTGCGCGCGCGCCAACCGCGATCCCGGCAAGCCCTCAGCGCTCGCCGCAATCCCGGCGCGCCATTCTCTCCCGGTTGCACGCAAAACGCCAAGCTGATCGAACGCGCCTTTCGCACGCATCGGTCGGCCAAACGGCCAAGGCCGCATGGCGGCACGATACCGCCCGTACCCGGCAAACATTTCATCACCGCCCTCACCTGAGAGCACGACTTTCACCGACCCTGCCGCATGGCGCGCCAGAAACCAGGTCGGGATAATCGCATAATCCGCAACCGGATCATCCATCGCCGCAACGATTTGCGGCAAATGCCGCCACATCATCGCTTCACTGATCTCAATGCGCTCATGGCGCGCCCCCACCGCACGCGCCGTCATCGCCGCCGCGTCGCGCTCATCCGCGACCGATGCGGAATCAAACCCGGCGGTAAAAGCCAGCACCTTCGCGTTATTCAGCCGCGCCATCAACGCCAAAATCGTGGCACTATCGATGCCCCCGGAGAGAAACATACCATAAGGAACATCGCTGCGCTGATGCATCTCGACACTGTCTTGCAAGACCCGATCCAGCATCGCGAGCGCCGCATCCTCGCCCGATGGCGCGGCCCCCGCGATAATCGCCGGATGCGCGGCCCGCGCCACGATCTGCCCGTCACGCAGCGTCAGCACATCGCCCGGGCGCACCCGGTCAATCCCGGCAAACACCGTCTCGGTGCCGGTGGTAAATTGCACCTGTAACAGCTCCACCAGCCGGTCCGGGCGCAGCGTCGCTGGCGCCAACCCCGCACCGATCAGCGCTTGCGGTTCGGACGCAAAGCCGACGCCCTGATCGCTCATCGCGGTGTAAAGCGGCTTGATCCCGAATGGATCGCGCGCCAGCAAAACATCGCCCGCGACCGCCCGATCAAGTGCGAGCGCATACATGCCACGCAACGGGGCGATCAGGTCGGGCTGGTCTCGCGCCAAATAGAGCGGTGGCTCACAATCGCTGCCACTGGTCCAGGCGATATTGGGCATCGCCGCGCGCAATTCGCGATGATTGTAAATCTCGCCATTGCCAATCAGCACCGAATCCGCACCAAATAATGGCTGATCGCCGGTCGTCAGATCGATAATCGCGAGTCGGGTTTGCACCAAGGCCGCCCGCGCACTGATATGCGCCCCGCTGCCATCCGGCCCCCGATGCGCCAATCCACGCGCTAAGGCGGCCATGATTTCTGGGGTGATCCGCCCGCCTGGCTTGAACGCCATGCCCGCAATGCCGCACATCAGCGCACCAGCCCGCTCAGCGCATCCTGCCAAACGCGCAGCACCGCATCGCGCTCAAACTCAGCCTCGAACCGGGCGCGCCCCGCCGCCGCCAGCGCAGCGCCCCGCTGCCGATCATCCAGCACCGCCCGGATCGCCCCGGCCAATGCGTGCGGATCATCGATCGGCACCAACAGCCCATCCTGCCCGTCCTCGATCAGCTCGGACGGACCTTCCGCCGCCGCCGCCACCACCGGTGTACCCGCCGAAAACGCCTCCAGCACCATATTACCCAGCGGCTCGTGGCGCGACGAGGATACAAATACATCCGCCGCCTTGAGCAAGGCCCCGGCATCACCGCGCCAGCCGGGCAGATGCACGCGATCCCGCACGCCACACTCGGCTACCAACCGCTCCAGCGCCGCCCGCTCCGGCCCCGCACCCGCGATCACCGCATGCGCCGCGGGCACCTGCGCCATTGCGCGGATCAACACATCAAAACCCTTTACATTGTGCAGCCGTCCGAGCGCCAAAACCAACGGCACCGCATCCGGCACGCCCAATGGCGCGCGCGACGCGGCTTGCGTCGCTGCGAAATCATCGACAAAATTGGGCCAATAATGCACTTGAGCGGCGGGCCAGCCTTGATCCGCGATCCACCGAACGATCCCTCTGGTATTACCCACCAAATGATCGCAACGGCGAAAATATTTCAAATCATAATAGCCACCGAGCCGCCCTACCAAGGTCCAATCACCTTGCGGCGCATGCATCGCCGCCCGGCTCATCCAGGCAATCGCAATCTCGGCGCGAAAATCGCGCAACGCGGCAGCGATCACGGGCTTTGAGCGAAGATCCAGCACGCCGCCATACCGGGTCGTCACCGGCGCCAGTCCCAGCGCCGTCAATCGCGCAACGCGCTCAGGCTCGCCGCGAATCACCGGCAATACATCATTGCCCGACTGCGCCAATGCCAATGTCATCCGCTCGTAAAATAATTCGGCACCACCCTGCGCGGCACCGGCCATGAGCTGGGCGATTCTCATGCGGGCGCCAGCACGCCGAGTAAATCCCGCGCCGCCTGCGCCACGTCCTCCACCCGCAACCCCTCCATCGCCGCCTCACCCTCCGGACCCGGCGCGGCTACATACGCCGCATGCAGCCCCGCCGGTGCATATTCCGACGCACGCGAGCGCCCGAACAGCCCCAGCGTCGGCGTGCCTGCGGCCGCTGATAAATGCATCAGCCCAGAATCATTACCCACAAACAGCGAACAGCGGGCCAAGCAGGCGGCGGCCTCGGCCACGCTCAGCGCCCCGACCAAATCAATCGCCCCCGGCAACCCGGCGAGCACTGGCGCAGCCCGCGCCCGCTCAGCATCGCCAGGGCCACCAAATATCGCGATGCGCGGCAACGCCAAATGCTGCGCCAGCGCCACAAATCGGTCAGCCGGCCAAATTTTTCCATCCCAATTCGCCGTCGGCCCTAGCCCCAACAGCGCAGGCCCCTCCAGCAAAGCAGCCGCCCGCGCCCGATCTTGCGGTGCGGTCCACACCACCGGCAAAGGCGGTGGCGATAAGCGTAATGCATCGCCGATTTGCTGGTAACGCCGTCCCGGTCGCCGCCCACCCCGCACAATCAGGCGGCGTCGTGCCGGCAGCGCATAGGCCAAGACTGAGCCGCGAAAATCCACCACCAAATCCCAACGCTGCACCACCAGCCGCGACCATAGCGACAACCAATGCCGATCGAGGCTTTGTTTCTCAAAAATAATCAACCGCTCCAAGCCGGGCAGCCGGGCAAACACCCCTGCCGCCGCTGCGCCGCACGCCACCGTCAATTTCGCACCCGGATGCGTGGCACGAATATGCTCAATCGCGCCCGACGCTATGACCGCATCGCCCAGCCGAGACGAGGTAATGAATAAGATCGCCATCAACCCGGCTTAGCACGCCTTGCCGTCGTCAAGCCAAGGGGCCACATCTCGGCCATGAGCCATATCGCCACCCTGCCCGATCGCGGCGTCATCGCGGTCAATGGTCCGGATCGTATCAGTTTTCTCCAAGGGCTGGTGTCCAACGACGTCGGCCGTAGCGCGCCGGATCAGGCCGTCTGGTCGGCCCTGCTCACCCCGCAAGGCCGCTATCTCGCGGAGTTCTTTATCCTCACCGATGGCGCGTCCCTCCTGCTTGATGCACCAAGCAGCGCCATCCCCGATTTAATCAAGCGCCTGTCACGGTTTCGTCTGCGCAGCCAGGTCGAGATCGCGGATCGCTCCTGCGCGTTCACAATCCATGCCGCCTGGGGCGATGATTTTACACCACCCACCAGCAGCATCGCCGCCCGCGATCCGCGCCTGCCGCAAGCCGGTTGGCGGATTTTGGCACCAACGCCATTGCCGGACGCGCAAGAGCCCCCGGCATACCTCGCCCACCGGCTTGCTCTGGGTCTCCCCGATCATGCCGACCTGGAGCCAGAAAAAACATTGCTCATGGAAGCCGGCTTCGGCGAGCTCAACGGCATCGATTGGGAAAAAGGCTGTTATATGGGCCAGGAATTGACCGCCCGCACGCGCTATCGCGGCTTGGTCAAGCGCCGCCTGATCCCGGTCAATGGCGCGCAAACACTGCCCACGACCGGCCCGATCACCGTGGCGGACCGCGAGGTTGGCGAAATTCGCACGGCCCTTGGTCAGCGCGCCCTCGCGATGCTGCGGCTCGATGCGCTGGATCAACCCTTGCTCGCGGGCGTGATTGCCCTCAAACCCGACATACCAAGCTGGATGCAACTGCCCGCCGCCCCTTGATCTGCCCAACCATAACGGAGCGCCCGATGATTATTGTCCACCACCTCGAAGCCTCGCGCTCGCAACGGATTCTCTGGCTCCTGGAGGAGCTGGGTCTAGACTATGAGGTCAAGCTCTATAAGCGCGATCCGAAGACGATGCTCGCACCGCCAAGCTTGCGGGCGATCCATCCGCTCGGCAAATCCCCGGTGATCACCGATGGCGATCTGACCATCGCCGAAACCGGCGCGATCATTGAGTATCTCATTGATAAATACGGCGCCAACCGCCTGATCCCGCCAGCTGGCAGCGATGAGCGGCGCCTCTACACCTATTGGCTGCATTACGCCGAAGGCTCAGCCATGCCCTTTCTGGTGATGAAGCTGATTTTCACCGAAATGCCCAACCAAGGCCCACGCCTTGCAGCCCCCTTGCTCCGCATGATCGGCAAACAGGTCGGCGATAAATTCCTCGACCCCAACATCGCGACCAGTATTCGCTTTTGGGAGGATAGCCTCGCCAATTCGACCTGGTTTGCCGGCAATGAATTGACCGGCGCCGATATCATGATGAGCTTCCCCATCGAAGCCGCTCGCTCGCGCGGCCTGCTCCACGGCAGCTTTCCGCGCCTGAACGCTTTCCTCGCCGCCGCCCACGCCCGCCCGGCCTATCAGCGCGCACTGGCCAAAGGCGGACCCTACCCTTACGCCTGACGGGTCGCTGACCGCACTGACCCAAGCCCTACCGATAACGCGGCGCCGCCCACAATCAACAAAGCGGCGCCGATAATCGGCAGCGTCAATGCGGCGCGACCCGCGAGGATCAGCAAGCCGGTTGAGAGCAGCGGCGCGGCATAGGATAATGTCCCCAGCAGCGCCAAATCGCCGCGCTTGGTGGCAAAATCCCAGAAGAAGAAGGCAAGCCCGACCGGCCCCAACCCCAGCGCGATCATGGCCAAAAACTGGCCCTCACGCGGCAGTACCGTCGGCTCAGCGGCGGTGTGGACCAGCAACGCGGCCAGCGATACGGCGCCGCAAACACCGGCGATCAATTCGCTGGGCACCTCGCTAATCCACCGATTCGCAACAGAATAACCCGCCCACACAAAAGCCGCAGCCAGCGCACAGCCATAGCCCAGCGCCGTGCCATGACCGCCCCAGCCGCTGCCCAACAAAATCAACATGGTCCCCGCCAATCCCATCGCCGCACCCAGCATATGCCGCCAACGCAACGAACCGTCGGGCAAGGCGGCTGAAAACAACACAATCAACAGCGGCCACAAATAATTCAACAGGCTCGCTTGTGCCGGCGGCGCATAATCCAGCGCGGTGAAATAGAGCGCATGATAACAAAAAATCCCGCCAAACCCGATGGCCCAAGCCCGCCAGCCTTGCCGCAGCCGGGCGAGCCGCCCGCGCGCGATCACCACGGTCAAACCGGCGCAAAAAGCCACAAAAAAACTGATCGCCAGCGTCTCGAACGGAGGAATCCCGCGCGTCACCACCGCGAGCAGAGCAAGGCTCGACCATAACAAAATGGCCAGCCCGCCAATCGCCGTCGCCCGGCGCCGAAGCTGCATCGCCGTCACCGCGCCTTGATTGCAGGCCGCACCCTGCTGCTCACCGAGGCCTCAGCCGCAAAGTTCTGCCTTGGCTTGCCGATATTCAGCAATCAACCGCTCGATCCGCACGCGCGCCGGCACCACCGCATCAATCGCGCCAATCCCCTGCCCCGAGCCCCAAATATCCTTCCAGGCCTTGGCTTTCGCCCCTTCATGGAAATTCATCGCTGATGCATCGCTCTCGGGCAAATGATCCGGATCAAGCCCCGCCGCGACCACGCTTGGCTTGAGGTAATTGCCATGTACGCCGGTAAATAAGTTGGTATAAACAATATCATCTGCGCCATTATCCACGATGGCCTGCTTATAGGCTTCCGAGGCATTCGCTTCTTCGGTCGCGATAAAGGCCGAGCCGATATAGCCGAAATCCGCCCCCATCGCCTGCGCCGCCAGCACCGCCCGCCCGGTCGCAATGGCCCCGGACAAGGCCAACGGCCCGTGGAACCAGGTTCGAATTTCCTGGATCAACGCAAACGGCGAAATAACCCCGGCATGGCCGCCGGCACCGGCGGCCACCGCAATCAACCCATCAGCCCCTTTCTCAACCGCCTTATGGGCAAATTTGTTATTAATAATGTCATGCAGCACTACGCCGCCATAAGAATGCACGGCGGCATTCACATCCTCACGCGCGCCGAGCGAGGTAATCACCACCGGCGCCTTATATTTCACGCACATCGCCAAATCATGCTCAAGCCGCGCGTTCGAGCGATGCACAATCTGATTGACGGCATAAGGTGCGGCTTTCCGATCAGGATGCGCCCGATCCCAAGCCGCCAAGGCCTCGGTGATCTCGGCCAGCCACTCATCGAGCTTGGCATCAGGCCGCGCATTCAGCGATGGAAACGAGCCCACAATCCCGCTGGTGCATTGGGCAATCACCAGCTTGGGGTTGGACACAATGAACAACGGCGAGCCGATCACCGGAATCGCCAAATTATCGCGTAATATTGCTGGAACGGTCATACCTCTTTGTGGAATGACCGCCCGATTACGTCAAGGAACCATCCGGCCCCAATCGGTCGCGCTATGAGCTGCCAATCAGCACGCCCATCACAAACACAATGGCACCGCCCAGCGCGACCTGCATCGCCGCCCGCATTGGCGGCGTATCCATATATTTGGCCCGAATCCACGAAATAATCCCCAATTCCAGCACCACCACCGCAAAGGCGATCGACATGGCCGTCCAGAAATTCGGGATCAGGAACGGCAATGTATGGCCAAGCCCCCCCAACGTGGTCATGCCGCCAGTAATCACACCACGCACAATCGGCGAACCACGCCCGGTCAAGCTGCCATCATCGGATAAAGCTTCGGCAAACGCCATCGAAATACCCGCGCCCAATGATGCGGCAATCCCAACAATGAAGGCATCCCAAGGTTTGCCAGTGGCAAAAGCCGAGGCAAACACCGGTGCCAGCGTTGAAACCGACCCATCCATCAACCCGGCGAGGCCCGGCTGAATATAGCGCAGTACAAAATTGCGCCGGGCCGCATCATCCTCTTCCGAGCGCACCGATTGCGGTAAATTCTCTTCGGTCAATTGGTCGGCCACCCGCTCATGCCCCTGCTCGGCCTGAGCCAGATCGCCCAATAATTTCCGCACCGCGACATCTGATGTGCGGCTGGCCGCCAACCGATAGAAATTGGCCGTCTCGGCCTCCATGCTCTCGGCCAACTTACGCACATCTTGAATGCTGGGGCGGGGCATTTGCCACACCGCCTTGCGGCTCAAAAAGCCGCGCACATCCTGGCGCCGGATCAGTGGAATATGGTTGCCGAATTTCTCTTGATATAAATCGATCAGGCGGCGGCGATGCTCGCTTTCCTCCTCCGCCATATCGACAAACACTTTCGCCGAGGCCGGGTAATCGACATGCAGCCGCTCGGCAATATCAGCATAAATCCGACCATCCTCCTCTTCGGAGCCGATCGCCAACGCCAAGATCTCTTGTTCAGACAGTTCAGAAAAGTTTCGCATGCCCATCAGAGTGGTGGTGCGCCGCGAAACGGTCAAGCCCTAACTTATTGACATTTATTCGCAATTCGCTCCCAAAATCGCAAAATGGCAGACCCAGCAGACGATAAAAACACAGACGACCGATCGCTAACCTATTGCACTCGCTGCCGATCCCTGCATGATCGCGTTCATGAGTGCCACCACCGCCCGTCCTGCCACGCCCGAGCCAGAACCTAAGCTGCTGGCCGACCCGACTTTGTGCCCCTGCAATTCGGGATTACGCCGCACGCGATGCTGCGGCCTGAGTGCCGCTGGTTTGCCTGATCCTGCCAATCATTCACTGCTCGATACGACGGTTGAACTCGCCAAAACCGCGCGCACCGGCGGGCGCAACCGCGAGGCCGAGCGCTATTTGCTGCAGGTGCTTGATTTAGCGCCGCTACACCGTGAAGCTCTGCGCGTGCTCTATGAATTGCGTCGCGCGGAAAACCGCCTGCAAGCCGCCGAGGCCCTGATTAAGCGCATTTGCAGCATCGACCCGCCCGTCGCGGTCATTCTGCTGCAATACGCCCAACTGCTGATCGGGCTTGGCCGCCATGCCGATGCCGAAGCCCCGGCCCGCGCCGCGCTCAAATTGGCCCCGCGTGAGGCATCTGCACATCACATGATCGGCATGATTTTCACCGAAACCAATCGCGTCCTCGCGGGCGAGCGCCATTACCGCCTTGCACTCAGCTTCAGCGAACCGAACGACGCGGCGATCATCGGCAATCTGGCCTGGAACTTGAAATTGCAGGGGCGGCTCGACGAGTCGGCGGCTTTGTATCAATCGGCCATGGCGCAGCGGGCCGAAAACCCGCGCACCCTCTCTGGTCTGGCGCAGGTCGAGGCCGGGCGTGGTAATTTCGACCGGGCCGAGGCCCTGATTGGCCAGGCGAAACAAGCTGCACCCAATGATCGGATGATCGGCCTGCTCGACGCGCTGGCCCGGCTGCACCGCAACGACCCCGCCGGCTGCATCGAACGGATCGATGCCACCGCCGCCGCCATCGCGCCGCAAAGCTTGGTCGCCACCGAACTAGCGGCCAAAGGCCAAGCGCTTGAGCGGCTTGGCGATATCGAGGCTGCTTTCAGCGCCTACCAGCAAGCCCGCAGCTTCCAGCGTGAGCGCGCCGGTCGGCGGTTCGACCCGGCACCGCTCGATCAGCGCCTTGCCGCCCTGAAACAAACCTTTCTCTCCGATCGGCTCGGCGCTTTGCCGCGCGCGCCGATCCAACCAGGCGCGCCGATGCCAATTTTCCTGCTCGGCACCGCACGCTCAGGCACCTCGTTGCTGGAATCGATGCTCGCCCAAATCCCAGGCATCGACCCCGCCGATGATCGCGGCCCGCTGCCCGACCTATCGCGCCTGCTGCCCAAAATGATCGCCGGACTCGGTGGCCCGGCCAGCGAATTTCCCGATGCGCTGATCGATACCATCGCCGGTGACGCGCGCGATGTCATCCCGATGCTCGGCGCGCGGTATCTGCGCAGCATGCAAATCAGCGGCATCGCCAATGCCGAAACCCGCTTCATCACCGATCGCAGTGCCGACCTGCCCTGGACGCTCGGCCTCGCCGCCATGCTGTTCCCCACCGCCCCGGTGATCCAGGTCTTGCGCCATCCGCTCGATGTCGGCCTGTCGTGTTTCGCACAGGACCGATTATACGCGGGCAATGCCGGCGTGACACTGGAAAGTGCGGCCAAATTTTATGACACCACAATGTCCGCGATCAGCCATATTCGCGGCCAAATGACCCTGCGCTATCTGCCGGTTCGCTACGAGGATTTGATCACCGCCCCGGTCGCCACCTTCGCGCGGGTGCTTGATTTTATCGGCATTCAGGTCGATGCCGCCGCCGCCCTGACCGCACCGGCCCGCAAAGTGCCGCGCACCCCCGCCTATGCGGTCACACGGGAAAAACTGCATCGCCGCAGCCTGAACCGCCATCAGAATTTCGGTGCCCGGCTCGACCCGATGCGCCCCATCCTCAACCCCTGGATTGAGGCTCTCGGTTACACTCCCAGCGCACAGCAGGCCGCATGAACGACATGCCACCCCCCCAAGCCGACGCCGCACCGGCCAGCGCGCCACCTGCCAGCGTTCCGGCGTCGGCAGCGCCTGATGCTGCGCCAGCGCAAGCGCCATCGGGACCGGCCAGCGCTGGTGCGCCACCACCGCCCATTGCCGGCGGGATCAAAGTGACGCTCGGCGAAGTGCTCAATGAAATCAGCGCCTATGAGCGTGATGGCAAGCTTGATCTGGCCGAAGACCTCGCCGAACGTGTGTTGCGCGCCGCCCCCAACCACGCTCATGTGCTGCATCTCTCCGGCATCGTCGCCTATCGGCGCGGCAAAATCGATCTGGCCATCGAACGGATGGAACGCTCGATGGAACTTTCCCCTGAAGTGCCGGTCTATCCGCGCAATATGTGCGAAATCTATCGCGGCGCGGGCCGGCTGGATGACGCACTGCGCGTCGCCCACCGCGCCATCGAACTGGCACCCGAGGATAGCCGCGCCCATTTCAATCACGCGCTGATCCGCTACGAGCGGCTCGAACTCAATGACGCACTCGCCGCCGCAGATCGCGCGATTGAGCTTGATGCCAATTTCCCCGAAGCCCATTTCGAGCGCGCCGAAATCTTGCTCCTCGCAGGCCAATTAACCCCCGGCTGGGAGAGCTATGAATGGCGCTTCAAGCTCAAACAAGCCGAAGGGATGCTGCCAAAGACCGACAAACCACAATGGGATGGCGGGCCATTGCCCGAAGGCCGACTCCTGATCGTTGCCGATCAGGGCTTTGGCGATTGCATCCAATTTGGCCGCTACATCCCCTGGCTCGCCGAACGCGCGCCCAAACCCGTGCTCGCCTGCAGCGGCGATCTGGTGCCGATCCTTAAACAAATTAACGGCATCGGTCGCATCGTCACACGCTGGGAAGCCACCGGCGATTTTGATGCCTACATCCCGCTGTCCGGCCTGCCCCGTCTGGCTGGCACCACTATCGATACGATACCCGCAACCATCCCCTACCTCCACCCTGACCCCGCCAAAATCGCCGCGTGGCGGCAACAGCTCGACGCACTCACCCCGCGCCATAAAAAGCGCATCGGCCTCGTTTGGGCAGGGCGGCCAACCCATAAAAACGACCGGAAACGCACGGTCAAACTGCGCCAATTCGCCCCGCTATTCGCCCGGCCCGATATTGCGATTGTCACCGTGCAAAAAGGCGACCGGATCGATGAGGTCGGACAGTATTTCGGCCCCGCCCCGTTGGTCAATCTTGGCCCCACCATCCAAGATTTCACCGATACGCTGGCGATCATGCAAAGCCTGGATCGGCTGGTCACCATCGATACCTCGGTCGCCCATCTCGCTGGCGCGAGTGGCGTGGCCACCTCGCTGATCCTGCCTTTTGCGCCCGATTGGCGCTGGCTGCATGGGCGTGATGACACGCCGTGGTATCCATCGATCAAATTATATCGCCAACAGCGCCCCTATGACTGGTCTGGCGTGGTCGAGCGACTCGCTGCCGAGATTTGATCAAGTCAAAGCGTCGAATTATGACAATTTAATGACAGTAAAACGGATCAAATATCAGTTATAATTGCCTTTTTACCATGATCGCCGCCAATTCACCCGGCCCGATCGGTTGCATGGCCCGGCACGTTTGGCTATCCGCCACGCGAGTTCGAGAGGGATCATGCGTAAAATCATCGCCGCCGTGCTGGCCGTCATTCTCATTGTCATCGCCGCCATGTTGCTGTGGCCCGCGGGTAGCGCCAACACGCTGATCGTTTATTCCGGCCTTGATTACGGCCCTGCGGTCGCCCGCGCGTTCACCGAAAAAACCGGCATCAAAGTTAAACTCATCCGCCTCTCCACCGGCGCGTTGCTCGCGCGGATCAGCGCCCAGGGCCATCATCCGGACTGGACGCTCGCATGGTTTGATGGTGCCACCGCCGCCGTTTCGCTCGATCACGCAGGTCTGCTCGCCCATCATTTGCCCGAGCCCGCTGATTTGACGCCGCTCGGTCAATCGATGGTCCCGGCCAATGGCGCGTATGTGCCCACCGGCTGCACCCTCGCCGGCGTATTCATCATGCCACGCAACGCCAGTTTCGCCCCGCCCGTGAACTGGTCCGACCTCACCCAGCCGATTTATCACGGGCTGATCGGCATGAACGACCCCTCAATTTCCGGCCCCACCTACCCGGCCTTGGCCGGTATGCTGAAATCAGCCGGCGGCTGGCCGCAGGGAAAAGATTTCATCACCGCGCTCAAAGCTGATGGCCTGCATATTTACGCCAAGAACGATGCCACCCTGGCTGCTTTGCGCAGCGGCGCCATTCAAATCGCCATCGTGCAATCCTCCGCCGCCTTGCATTACGCCCAAACGATCGATCATTCGCTGACCGTGACCATCCCGCACCCCGCCTATGTGCTGCCGAATGTCATGGTCATGGCCCCCGGCCTGACGGCCAAACGCAGCACCGAGGCCAAGCTTTTCATTGCCTTCGCGAACAGCCAAGCCGCGCAAGCCATTCGCACCCACCAAAATGATGGCGACGCCTATTATTGGCCGATCATAACCGGAGCCGCGCCGCGCGCTGGGATGCCGCCATTGGCCTCCCTTGATCTTGCGACACTCAATGCGCAACGCTGGGGCGCTGCCCAAAACAACATCACCGCCTGGTTCGCCAAACGGATCATTGGCTCTGGATCGTGATCGCCCGTGACCACCCTTGTCCGGCATCGACGCTCGATCTCTGCACGTCTGGCACGCTCCGGCGGGCTGATCGCCCTCGTGCTGATCGTCGCTCTGTTCATCGTGCCGTTGCTGCGCCTGCTGGCGTTGCCGCTGCTCCAGCCAAGCATGCCCAGTGCCGGATGGCAGCCGGTTTGGGACTCATTATCACTCGCCATCCTCACCGCCCTGATCGCCGCCCCGCTCGGCGGCTTGATCGCTTGGTTCATCACTGACTATCGGGGGGTCGCCGCGACCCTCGCCAATGTTACGCTTTGGGCCCTGTTCCTCGCCCCAAGCTATGTGTTGACCACGGGCTGGATCATTTTGTTCAGCACACCACAGACCCGGCTGAGCCTGTTCGGTCGTGCCTTCTTTGGCCTGCCCGGCCTGATCATGCTGTTCGTGATCAAAGCGCTGCCCTTCGCCAGCTTTGTCGCGCGTTCCACAGTCGCGGGGGCGGGGGCGGGGTTACGCGAAGCCGCCCTCATTCATAATCTGCCGCCACTGCGCCGTCTGCTGATCATCGCTCGCCTGATCGCGCCCGCACTGGCCCTTGCTTTCGCAGTCGCGGTGATCGAGACCATGCAGGAATTCGGCATCCCCGCGACACTTGGCACCGCCAGCAAAATTCCATTACTCACCTACGCGATCTATCAAAATCTTGCCGAAACCCCGACCGATTTTGCCGGCGCTGCCCTGCTCTGTTGGCGTCTGGTGCTGATCGCCGCTTTATTTGGCCTCGCCAGCTTGGCACTGCAACGGCGCGGCGCCAATCTGCGCAACGGCCGCAACCGCATGGTCCAGCGCCGCAGCCCCAGCCCGGCCCTGTCACGCTTGGCGCTGAGCGGGATTATTCTGCTGCTCACCCTCGGCATCGTCATCCCTTTTTGCTTTTTGCTCCTGCGCGGGTTCAGCCATGGCTGGCAACCCACCCCGCATCTCAACCCCATCCTGCGCTCGCTCGGCTTCGGGCTGATCGGCGCAACCCTAGCCACCGCCACCGGCGTCGCGCTTCTGCAAATTCGCGCGCAGCGGCGCGGCCTGATTACCACCACCATCGATGCCGCTTTGCTGGCCAATATGGCGGTGCCCGGCCTCGTGCTCGGCGCGGGCTATATTCTCACCTTCAATAACAATATCCTGCCGCTCTATGGCACCACGACCCTGCTGATCATTGCCTATGCCGCCGGCACAATTCCGCTCGCCGCCCGCATGGTGCAGGGTGCCTTCGCCGATCTTGACCGCAATTTGGCCGCCGCCGCACGGATCCACGGCCTCTCCGCCAGCACCCGCGCCATCGACATCAATGCCACCCTGCTGGCCCAACCCTTGCTCTATGGCCTGCTGGTCGCCACCGGTGCCATCATGTTCGAATTGCCAATCTCGGAACTCCTATACCCGCCGGGGGCCACCCCGCTGGGTGTTGCCATCGTCGGGCTCGATCAAATGGGCGATCTGGCTGCCGCCGCTCGGCTCGCGGTGCTGGGCATGGTGGCGATGATTGCACTCGCTTGTGCGCTGCTGCTGATCGTGCGCCTGCTCACCACCCCGCGTGGTGCCGCACGCGCATGACCCAGTCACTCACCATCACCAATCTCGGGCGCGAGATCGCCCGCCGCCGGGTTCTGGATGCCATCACCCTGGATGTGCAGGAGGGCGAATGTTTGGTGCTGGCCGGCGAATCCGGCTCAGGCAAAACCAGCATACTGCGCCTTGTCGGCGGGCTTGACCGGGCTGATCACGGCACCATCGAAATCGGCACCACGCTGGTCGATGACGCGGATCGCGTTTTCATCCCGCCCGAACGGCGCGGCCTTGGCATGGTGTTCCAAGATTTCGCCCTGTGGCCGCATCTCTCGGTGCTGGAAAATGTGGCCCTCGCGGTGCCGCGTGGCACCAACGGCCCCGCCCGGGCGCGCAGCCTGCTTGAGCGCTTTGGTGTCGCCGATCATGCGGGCCGCTTGCCCGCCACCTTGTCGGGCGGTCAGCAGCAGCGCGTTGGCATCGCCCGCGCCCTCGCCGCCGCCCCGAAATTATTGCTGCTCGATGAGCCCTTCTCCAGTCTTGACCTTGAAACCCGCGAAACGCTGCGCACCGAACTGCGCGCCGTCATCGCCGAATCCGGACTGACCGCACTCTGCGTGTCGCACGATCCCGCCGATTGCGTGCATCTCGGCGATCGGGTCGCCGTGCTCGAAGCCGGGCGCATCAGCCAATCCGCCACACCCGAAATCCTCTATCACCGCCCCGCCAGCGCCTATGCCGCCCGCATCGCCGGGTTGCTCGGCGGCCTCGCACTCCCCGCTTATGCCGAAGGGCCAGATGCCCTGCTGACCCTGGGCGCTACCACGCTGCGCCTGCCGGGCCGGGCCGATCAGCTCGGCGGCGCACGATCAGTGCGCGTATTTTGGCGTCAAGCTGCCATCTTCCCCACCGAGGATCATGACGGCATCGCCGCCCAATGCCTCACCAGCCAGTTCGATACCGGGCAATTCCGCGCCACCTATCGCGTGGCCGACTGCGCGAGCACCATCCCGGTGATCGCCGCCACCCGCCCCAGCCTCGGGCCGGCCCGATTGCGCATCGACCCCGCATGTTTACATATTTTCCCTCAATTGGAGGCGCGTTAATGTCGGATCTCAGCGTGATGATCGCAGCCTTTCTGACGGCTTCGGTCGAGTGGGTGGAAGCCTTTACCATCGTGCTCGCGGTGGCGCTGGCGATTGGTTGGCAACGCACCATCGCCGCCGGCCTCGCCGCCTTGGCCGTGCTCGCCGCCCTGACCCTGGTTGGTGCCAGCGCGATCAGCGCCATCGGCAATTTACGGATCGCGCAATTCATCATTGGCGTCTTTTTGCTCCTGTTCGGCCTGCGCTGGCTCGCCAAAGCCATCGCGCGCGGTGCCGGGCTGAAGCCGTTGCATAATGAAGCCGCCGCCTTTGCCAAACTCTCCGCCAGCGAGGCACTAGCGGAACGGCGCGGCGCTATGCTGGTCGCGTTCCAAGGCGTGCTGTTTGAAGGGTTGGAAGTCTGGCTCATCGTGGTCGCGCTCGGCGTGCAAACCGGTCACACCGCCGCCGCCGCTGCCGCCGCCATCGCCGCCCTCATCGTCGTCATGGCCATTGGCACGGCGCTGCGCGCACCGCTCGCCCGGGTGCCGGAAAACACCATCAAATTCATGGTGGGCTGCGCCATTCTCAGCTTCGGCACCTTCTGGACCCTTGCAGCCCTCGGCTATCAATGGCCGCTGGGCGATTATGCGCTCCCCGCGCTGCTGGGCTTTTATGCCGCCGGCGGATTATTGCTGATCAGCGCTCTCAAGCGCCCTGCCGATATGGCGGCCCGATAATGCGCGGCCTGATCAAAACCTTGATTGGTGACGCACGCAACCTTGGCTGCATCGCCATCATCACCGCCCTTGCCGCCGCGCTGATCGCCTCGCCCGCGCGCCTATTCGCCGGCGCGCTAATCCCGCTCGCCCTGCTCGCCGCCGCCGCTTATCTCGCCCGTAGATAACACTTATACACGCGCAGCAGGTGCTTGCCATGCTGGCGTCAATGGTTCAGAAGCGAACGCATAATTCCGGGCGTTACCGTTAAGGTCACCCGGCGCAAAAAGGGGAACGCGATGAGCAAAATCAATCCGGTTGTTGATTATGAAACCCATGACGGGATCGCGCTGATCGCGATCGATAGCCCGCCGGTGAACGCTCTCAGCCACGCCGTTCGCGCCGGACTGATCGCCGCCCTCGACCAAGCCGACCATGATCCCGCCATCCATGCCATTGTACTGGGCTGCCGGGGCCGCACCTTCTCTGCCGGTGCCGACATTACTGAATTCGGCAAACCGCCACAGGAGCCCGGCCTCCATGCCGTGATCGAACGCTTTGAGGCTAGCGCCAAACCCGTGGTCGCCGCCCTGTTCGGCACCACATTGGGCGGCGGGCTTGAACTCGCCTTGGGCTGCCATTTCCGCGTTGCCGCCGCCGAGGCCCGGATGGGTCTGCCGGAAGTCAAGCTCGGCCTGCTCCCCGGTGCCGGTGGCACCCAGCGCCTGCCCCGGCTGATCGGCCCGGAAGCCGCCGTCGCCGCCATCGTCTCAGGTAAAATGATCAGCGCCAAAGCCGGCCTTGCCGAAGGGCTGATCGATGCCATCGTCGCTGATCCGATTCCAGGCGCCATGGATTTCGCCCGCATTGTGCTCGCCCAAAAAACCCCAAGCCCGCGCGTGCGCGACCGGAGCGAAAAACTCGCCGCCGCCAAGGCCGATCCATCGGGCTTTGAAAAGGCCGCCGCCGAGGCCACCAAGCGACTTAAAGGCGTGGAAGCGCCCGCCGCCTGCGTGCAGGCCGTGCGCAACGCCTTCACCCTCGATTTTGAGGCCGGCCTTGCCGCCGAGCGTGACTTGTTCATGAAATTGGTGGTGGGCGATCAATCCCGCGCCCAACGTCATATTTTCTTCGCCGAACGCGAGGCGCAAAAAATCCCCGGCATCGGCCCGGAGCAAAAACCAGCCAAAATCACCCGCGCCGCCGTGCTCGGTGGCGGCACTATGGGCGGTGGCATCGCGATGAATTTCGCCAATGCTGGCATCCCGGTCACAATCGTTGAAACTGACGATGCGGCTCTGACCCGTGGACTTGATCGGGTGCGCGAAACCTACGAGATCTCGGTCAAACGCGGCGCGCTGCCCGCAGGCACCACCGAAAAGCGCATGGCCCTGTTTTCGGGCACCACCGATTGGTCCAAACTCGCTGATGCGGACGTGATCATCGAGGCCGTGTTCGAGGAAATGGAGCTGAAAAAGCAAATTTTCGCCCGGCTCGACACCCACGCCAAACCCGGCGCCCTGCTCGCCACCAACACCTCCACCCTGGATGTGGATGCCATCGCCAACGCCACATCCCGCCCGCATGATGTGCTGGGCATGCATTTCTTCTCGCCGGCCAACGTGATGAAATTGCTGGAAATCGTGCGTGGCAAAGCCACGTCCCACCAAGCTATCGCCACCGCCATCGCAATTGGTAAAGCCATGGGCAAAGTCCCGGTCGTGGTTGGCAATTGCGATGGGTTCGTCGGCAACCGCATGCTCGCCCGCCGCACCACCGAATGTGAACGCCTCCTGCTCGAAGGCGCCTTGCCGCAACAGGTCGATGCGGTGATCCTGAAATTCGGCTTCCCGATGGGCCCGTTCGCCATGGGCGATCTCGCCGGGCTTGATGTCGGCTGGCGGATTCGAAAACATCGCGGCGTCAAAGCCCCGATTTCCGATGCGCTCTGTGAACAAGGCCGTTTCGGGCAGAAAACCGGCAGCGGCTATTATCTGTATGAAAATGGCAGCCGCACCCCCACGCCTGACCCGGTGGTGGAAGCCCTGATCACCGATACGGCGGCGCGCCTCGGCATCACCCGCCGAGCGATTAGCGATCAGGAAATCCTTGAGCGCATGACCTACCCGATGATCAACGAGGCTGCACGCATCCTCGAAGAAGGCATCGCCATCCGCCCCTCAGATATCGATGTGGTCTGGGTCTATGGCTATGGCTGGCCGGTCTGGCGCGGCGGCCCGTGCTTCCATGCCGATCTGGTCGGCCTCCCCACCATCGTCGAGCGGCTGGAGCATTACGCCGGCACCATCAAGGACCCAGGCCTCGCCCCCGCCGCCTTGCTGAAATCTCTCGCGGCCAGCGGCAAGGGCTTCGCGGGCTTTGCCGGTCACGCGCAAGCAGCGGCCGAATGAGCGCGCGGCCTTATCCCTGGGAGGCCAATTACCCCAAAGGCCTGCCCTGGGATCTCACGCCGCCGCATGAAACCATTCCGGCGATGATCGGGCGCACCATCGCCGAATTCGGTGATGATCCGGCGCTCGATTATCGTGGCCATAAAATCAGCTTTACCGCCCTCGGCACTGCCCTTCATGAGGTGACACAAGGTCTGCTCAGCCTCAATCCCGGCAAAGGGGCGCGCATAGCGCTCTATCTGCCCAACACCCCTGCCCATCCGTTCTGCTTTTTTGGCACCCTCACCGCAGGGCTGGTGGTGGTGCATCTCTCGCCGCTCGATGCCGAACGCGAACTGGCCCATAAACTCCATGATTCCGGGGCGCGGATTCTGATCTGCACCAATATCGGCGCCATGCTCGGCATGGCCCAAAAGCTCCTGGCCCGGGGCGATCTCGATCACCTGATCGTCGCCGATGATGCCGCCTACGGCCCCATCCCCGGCATGCCCCACCCGCCAATCCCCACCGATGATCCGCGTGTGATCACGCTGGATGCGTTGCGCGCCACAGGCCGCACCCGAGCGGCCCCGCTGCCGGTGATCGATCCGGATGATCTGGCGCTCCTGCAATATACCGGCGGCACCACCGGCCTGCCGAAAGGGGCGATGCACACCCACGCCACCCTGCGCGCCTCCGTTGCCATCTACGAGGCCTTCATCGATGGCCAGGGCCGGTTTCCCCGTGGCACCCGCCTGCGCGCTATTTGTGTGTTGCCGCTGTTTCATATCTACGCGCTGGTCGTGTTGCTGCTGCTGCAACTCTCGCGCGGCAGCGAATTATTGCTCCGCCTGAAATTCGATCCGCAAACCACCCTGCATGATATCGAAGTCAACAAGGCCAGCTATTTCCCGGGCGTGCCAACCATGTGGATCGCCCTCGCCAACGTGCCAGACCTGGAAAACCGCGACCTGTCCTCCCTGCTCTTGGTCGGCTCCGGCGGCGCGCCCCTGCCCGTTGAAATCGGCCAGCGATTTGAGCGCATTACCGGCATGCGCCTTGGCGGCGGTTGGGGAATGACCGAAACCGCCTCGGCGGGAACCGGCAATCTGCTCGATGGCATCTTCATCCCCGGCTCTGCCGGCATGCCGCTGCCCGGCGTGCTGCTCGATGTCGTTGCCCTTGATGATCCAACACGGATTTTGCCCTATGGCGACGTCGGCGAGGTGCGCGTCAAAGGCCCGAACGTATTCAAAGCCTATTGGAACAAGCCTGAGGAAAATGCCGCAAGCTTCATCGACGGCCATTTCCTCACCGGCGATATTGGCCGGATCGACCCGAACGGCATGGTATTTTTCGTGGACCGGAAAAAGGACATGATCCTCTCCGGTGGCTTTAATGTTTACCCAACCATGATCGAATCCGCGATCTATGAGCATCCCGATGTCGCCGAAGCCATTGTCGTCGGCATCCCCGACCCTTATCGCGGCCAATCGGCCAAAGCCTTCATCACGCTCAAACCCGGTTCCCCTCCTTTCACGCTCGAAGCCTTGCGCGATTTTCTGGCCGACAAGCTCGGTCGCCACGAAATGCCTACCGCCATCGAGTTTCGGGATCATCTCCCCAAAACCTCGGTCGGCAAGTTCTCGCGCAAAGAGCTGGTCGCCGAAGAAATTGCCAAAACCACTCACCACCAGCCTACCCTCTAGGAGTCTCGCATGGTCGAAGCCGTCATCGTCTCCACCGCCCGCACGCCGATCGGCAAAGCCTTTCGCGGCGCCTTTAACATCACCCCTGGCCCCACGCTCGGCGCGTTCGCCATCCGCGAGGCGCTCAGCCGCGCCAAAGTCGCCCCGGATGAAATCGAAGACGTGATCCTGGGCTGCGCGACACCCGAAGGCACCACCGGCAGCAACGTCGCCCGCCTCGCCGCCGTGCGCGCGGGTATCAATGTCAATGCCGCCGCCATGACAGTGAACCGGTTCTGCTCCTCCGGCCTGCAAGCCATCGCGCTTGGCGCTCATCAAATCATGGTCGAGGGCGCGCCGGTGGTCATCGCGGGCGGTTTGGAATCGATCAGCCTGACCTCCAACCCGATTGGTGGTGAACGCGCCTTCGATCCCTGGCTGCGCGAACACAAGCCCGCAATCTATATGCCGATGATCGAAACCGCCGACATTGTGGCCGCCCGCTACCACATTACCCGCGAGATGCAGGATGCCTACGCGCTCGAAAGCCAGCGCCGCACTGCTGCCGGCCAGCAAGCTGGGCGTTTCGATCACGAAATTATCCCGGTAACCACCACTAAAGCGGTGGAAAATAAAGAAACCAAGGAAATCACCCATGAGCAAGTGACGCTGCGCCAGGACGAAGGCAACCGGCCGGACACCAATATTGAAGGCCTCGCCAAGCTCAAGCCAGTGCGCGGCGAGGATAAATTCATCACCGCCGGCAACGCAAGCCAGCTCTCAGATGGCGCCTCCGCCTGCGTAATGATGTCCGACACCGAAGCCGCCAAACGGGGCCTGACCCCGCTTGGCATTTTCCGGGGTTTCGTGGTCGCTGGCTGCGAGCCGGACGAGATGGGAATTGGCCCGGTCTATGCCATTCCGCGTTTGCTCAAACGTCACGGCCTGACCATCGATGATATTGACCTCTGGGAACTGAACGAAGCCTTCGCCAGCCAAGTGCTCTATTGCGCGAATAAGCTTGGGATTCCGCACGAAAAACTGAATGTCGATGGCGGCTCCATCTCAATCGGCCATCCGTACGGCATGAGCGGTGCTCGCATGACCGGCCACGCCCTGATCGAAGGCAAAAGGCGGGGTGCGAAACGCGCCGTCGTCACTATGTGCATTGGCGGTGGCCAAGGTGCCGCCGGCCTGTTTGAAATCGTCTGAAAGGACCCAAGCCATGGAACTCAGCTTCTCCGCCGAAGAAAGCGCCTTTCGCGATGAGGTGCGCCAATTCATCCACGATCATTTGCCCCACGATGTGCAAAAAAACATGATCGAAGGCCGCGAGATCGGCAAGCAAGCCATTGTCGATTGGCAGCGCAAGCTCAACGCCAAAGGCTGGGCGGTGCCACATTGGCCGCAAGCCTGGGGCGGCAAGGATTGGAGCCCGGTGATGGAATATATCCTGCTGGAAGAACTCCAATCCGCACCCGCGCCGCAGCCTTTGCCCTTCAATGTCTCGATGGTCGGCCCGGTGATCGCGACCTTCGGCAGTGAAGAGCAAAAAAAGAAATTCCTGCCCGCAACAGCGAATATCGATATCTGGTGGTGCCAAGGCTTCTCCGAACCCGGCGCTGGATCGGACCTCGCGGGCCTGAAAACCACCGCCCGCCGCGAGGGCGATTTCTATATCATCAACGGCCAGAAAACCTGGACCACCCTCGCTCAATATGCCGATTGGATTTTCGTGCTGGCGCGCACCAACCCGCAAGCCGCCAAAAAACAAGAAGGCATTTCCTTCATCCTGGTCGATATGAAAACCCCCGGCATCACCGTGCGCCCGATCCAACTGATCGATGGCGGCCATGAGGTGAACGAGGTTTGGTTTGATGAGGTTAAAGTCCCCGCCGAAAATCTGGTCGGCGAGGAAAATAAAGGCTGGGATTATGCAAAATTCCTGCTCGGCAACGAACGCACCGGCATCGCACGCGTCGGCGCCTCCAAACAGCGCCTGCGCCGCGTGCGCGAACTCGCGGCCCTGGAACGCGCGGGCGATGGCAAGCTGATCGATGCGCCCTGGTTCCGCGAAAAGCTCGCGGAGGTGGATGTCGATTTGAAAGCCCTGGAAATCACCCAGCTGCGTATCCTTTCCGATGCCCGTAAATCCGGCAAGCACGGCGTGCCTGATCCACGCTCCTCGATCCTGAAAATCAAGGGCTCGGAAATCCAGCAAACCACCACCGAATTGCTGATGGAAGTGGTCGGTCCGCTCGCTATGCCGTTCCAGGGTTCCGGCGAACCGGAGGATGAGAGCAACGCCATGGCCATCGGCCCGGAAGACGCCGCCTATGCCGCGCCAACCTATTTCAACTGGCGCAAAATCTCGATCTATGGCGGATCAAACGAGATCCAGCGCAACATCATCGCCAAAGCCATTCTTGGCTTCTAATCCCCCGCTCTAGCTCAGGACCAAAGCCATGGATTTCGATTTTACCGACGAACAACGCCTGCTCTCCGACAGCGTGGCCAAGCTGTTCGCCAATCGCTACGGCGATTTTGAAAAGCGCAAACACTACGCCACCCTGCCGGGCGGTTTTGATCGCGCCATCTGGGCCGAATATGCCGAAGCTGGGCTGCTCGCCTTGCCCTTCGCCGAAGACCATGGTGGCTTTGGCGGCGGCCCGGTGGAAACCATGATCGTCATGGAACAAATCGGCCGTGCTTTGGCCCTGGAACCCTACATGGCCAGCACCCTCTTCGCGGGTGCCATTCTGCGCCACAGCGCCAATCACGCGCTGCGCGACGAAATCTGCCCCCAGCTCGCCACCGGCGAAAAAATCCTCGCCGTCGCCCATACCGAACGCCACTCCCGCTACGACCTGCATGACGTGACCACCACCGCCAAGCGCGATGGCGATCATTTCGTGCTCGAAGGCGACAAAACCGTGGTAATCGGCGGCGACTCCGCCGATTATCTGATTGTCAGCGCCCGCATTGAGGGCAGTCGGCGTGATCGTCACGGCATCGGGCTGTTCCTGGTTGATGCCACTGCCCCCGGCGTCTCGCGGCGCGGCTATAAAATGCAAGACCTCACATCAGGTGCTGAAATTTCCTTGGCCAGCGTGCGGGTGCCCGCCCATCATGACCTTGGCGATCTGAAGCTGCTTGAACGCGCGGTCGATGAAGCCATCGCCGCGATCTGCGCCGAAGCCGTCGGGGCTATGGAGTCTCTGATCGCCATCACCGTCGAGTATATGAAAACCCGCAAGCAATTCGGCGTGCCAATCTCGGTATTCCAAGCGCTGCAGCACCGGGCGGTGGATATGACGGTTGCCGCCGAACAAGCCCGCAGCATGGCGGTCTATGCCGCCCTCAGTGCTGGCAGCGACAATGCCAAAGAGCGCAGCGAAGCCATCGCCATGGCCAAAGCCGCCGTGAGCAAAGCGGCCCGCTTCGTCGGTCAACAAGCGATCCAACTGCATGGCGGTATCGGCGTCACCATGGAATATAAAGCCGGGCATTATTTCAAGCGCCTGACCATGTTGACCCTGCAATTCGGCGACGCTGATTATTTCCTGCGCCGCCTCGCCGCCTAATTTTTGCACCTGCACGGCGCGGCCTTGTTCAACCGGCCGCGCCGTGATCCATTGCCCCCATGCTCCTCTCTGGAAAAGCCCGCCTCGCGGGCGTCATTGGCTGGCCCGTCGCGCATTCGCGCTCGCCGCGCCTGCACGGCACCTGGCTGCACCGCCATCAGATCGATGGTGCCTATGTGCCACTCGCCATCGCACCGGCTGATTTTGCCGCCAGCATCCCCATGCTCAGCCGGATCGGTTTCGTCGGCGCCAACGTCACGATTCCGCACAAGGAAGCGGCCTTCGCCATCTGCACCACCCTTGCTGACAGCGCGCGCCGCGCTGGCGCCGTCAACACGTTGTTATTCCAAGACGGTGAAATCATCGGCTCCAACACCGATGGTATCGGCTTTCTCGCCAATCTGCGCGCCCATCAGGTCGATCCGCGCACCGGCCCGGCTCTGATCCTCGGGGCCGGCGGTGCGGCCCGCGCCATCGGCGCTGCCCTGCTCGATACGGGCACGCCGGTCACGTTCTGCAATCGCACCCATGAACGCGCCGACCATCTTGCCACCACCCTCATGGCGCAGACGCTCGCTTGGTCGCAGCGCCACGGCGCCCTTGCCGATTTTGCCCTGCTGATCAACACCACATCCCTCGGCATGACCGGGCAGCCACCGCTCGAGATTGCGCTGGATCGCGCACCGCCCGCCATGGCGGTGGCCGACATCGTCTATAGCCCGCTGCAAACCCCCTTGCTCGCCGCCGCCGCCCGCGCTGGCCTGCGGCCGGTCGAGGGGCTGGGCATGTTGCTGCACCAAGCGGTTCCCGGCTTCGCCGCCTGGTTTGGCGTCACCCCCAGCGTCGATGCCGAGCTTTATCGCATCGTCGCTGCCGACTTGCTCAGCTAAATCATGCGGATCATCGGCCTCACCGGCGGCATCGGCATGGGCAAATCCACGGTTGCCGCGATGTTTCGCCGCTACGGATTCGCGATTTTTGATGCTGATGCGGCGGTCCGCGCGCTGCAAGCCCCGCACGGCGCCGCCCTACCCGCCATCGCTGCGGCCTTCCCCGGCACCATCCGCCACGGCGTGCTTGATCGCGCCGCCCTGCGCGCACGCATCCTCGCAGATCCAACCGCCAAACGCCGCCTCGAGGCCATCATCCACCCGCTCGTGCGCCAAGCCCAGCGTCGCTTCATCGCCGCCGCCCAACGCCGTGGCGCCCGCGGCGTGATTCTCGATGTCCCGCTCTTGTTCGAAACCGGCGGCGACCGATTGACCGACTTTACCATCACAATCTCCGCCCCGCCCGCCCTGCAGCGCGCCCGCGTGCGCGCCCGCGGCCTGAGCGACGCCGAGATCAGCGCGATCATCGCCAAACAAATGCCCGATGCCGAAAAAATCCGCCGGGCTGACGCTGTCATCCGCACCGGCCTGTCGCGCCACGCCACCCATCGCAGCATCCGCCGCCTGCTCGCCATGCCCGCATGGCAACGCCCGCACGGCAAAGCTTGCCGCGACTCCGCCGCACTGCGCATTGGTCGATAATGACTCGCTCTGTTCTGTTTGATACTGAAACCACCGGCCTTGACCCGCTGCATGGCGACCGGATCATTGAAATCGCCGCGATCGAATTGCGCAATGATTTACCCACCGACCGGGTCTTTCACACCCTGCTCAACCCCGAACGCGACATCCCCAGCGATGCGACGCGGATTCACGGCATCACCAACGCCGACATCGAAGGTAAACCGATTTTTGCCGCAATCGTCGACCAATTTCTCGATTTTCTCGGCGATTCGCCCCTAGTCGCTCATAATGCCGCGTTCGATTTCGGCTTTCTGGACGCCGAATTAGGCCGCATCAACCGGCCACCGCTCGACCGCGCCCGCATGATCGATACGCTCGCTCTGGCCAAAACCCGCTTCCCCGGCCTGCCCAACAGCCTCGATGCGCTATGCCGACGCTTCAATATCGATCTTTCGCTCCGCACCACCCACAATGCGCTGCTCGACTGCAAACTCCTCGCCGCTGTCTATATCGAACTCACGGGCGGCCGGCAGCGCGGCCTTGCGCTTGAAACCGCAGGCCTGAACACCGCCGCCGTGGAATATGCCAGTGTTGCGAACCGCACACCGCGTTTGATCGCGGTCCCGCCCGCGGAACAGGCCGCCCATGCCGATTTCATCGCCAAACTCAAAGACCCGGTTTGGCTGAGTGCCGATTTTACTCCGAAGGCGTAAGGATCACGGCGGTGCCATAAGCGGTCACCTCGTTCATCGCCTGGCCCTGCCCGGCATCAAACTCGCCGGAGTCAAACCGCATCCCCACCACCGCATTCGCCCCCAAACTCAGCGCATGCGCCCGCAGCGCCGCCAAGGCCTGGTCGCGCGTCTGGCTGACCATCTCGGCATAGCCCTCCTGCGACCCACCAAACATCGCGCGCAAGCCGCCGACGAAATTGCCAACGATCGAGCGGCTGCGCACCGATGTCCCATAAACCGGCCCGATCACCCGTGAAATCCTCGCGCCCGCGACGTCATTGACCGTGACCACCAAAATTTCCGTCATTTTTTTCGCCCTATTCGCAGTTTCAATATCTTTTTATAGATTTGTTTTGCCCATTGAATCAATTCTAATTTGCAATCGCCTTGACCGAACTCGCTTCTAATGATTTAACAACGGTTAACAAATATTTCATTTGTTAACTGATCGAACAATGATCGAACCGGGAGAATAGCATGGCGGAGAGCAATCTCGATGGCGTGTCACTGGCCGCTCATCACACAATGTCGCATCCCGCCACCGCCATCACGCTTCCAGCAGTAAATCCGCCCTCATCTCCCTTCTCCAACCCAGACCTGATCAGCCTGCCGGATCTCAACGCCGCCAGCGCCATGAGCGTCACCTCCATCACCCCATTCATGATGTCGGCATCACTCCCGTTCGACGCCAAAACCGGCCCCTCTGTCGGGGTCGATCTGACCGCTGGCACGCTTCATGCCGCCAGCACCAACCCCGGCACCTACACCACCGTCACCACCAGCGTCGCCGGTAATCTGACCCTGGTTCTCGATGAAGCAAGCTCGGTGCCCACCGCCATGGCCACCGCCCTCGCCTATGCCGCGACCTATCTCGACAAAATCATCACCAACCCGATCGCGGTAACCCTGCAAGTCAACGCCTCTAGTCTTGGTTCCGGCATTTTGGGAGAGGGCAGCGATCACAGCTATTACATGGCGCTGAGCAAGGTCGAACAATACATTGCCAAGGCCGATCCTTCGGTTGCTAATTATCTGCCCAGCACCCTGCCCGCGGGCGTCTATGGCCGGATTCAAGTCTCCAAAGCCGAAGCGCAAGCCTGGGGCGTTCCCGCGTCCTATTTTGCCAATCAAGGTCGGAGCTACGGGGTTGCGGGCAGCGTTGCCTTTAACAATGCCAGCCCCGGTTCGCTCTATTATGGCACCGGGATCGATCAGGGCCGCGCCGGCACGCCAGGCGCGAACCAACAAGATTTCTTCGCACTCGCGCTCCATGAATTCACCCATGCGCTGGGCCGGATCTCCGCAAACGGCGGAACCCAGACCGGCACTGGCGCCACGGCAGGCTATATTTTTTCGCCGCTCAATCTGTTTCGCTTCGCATCGCCCGGCACCCTGCAGATTGATGGGGTAGCCTCTAAAACCAACAACACCCTGCCTTATTTCTCGGTGGATGGCGGCAAAATCAATCTGTCCTACTTCGCCACCCCCAGCCGCACTGATTGGGGACAGTCACCCGCCGCACAGAACAGCCATGGCAACAATAAATATACCTATGTCGGCCACGGCCCGTCGCCGGTCCCCAACTATGTCATCCAGGATTCGTTCAACGGCACCTCCTACCCAGCAACCCCCGGCTATCTCACCAAACTTGATCTCACCGAGCTGAATGCGCTGGGCTTCAACGTGAATTATGAGGGCTTGAACTGTTTCGCTGCCGGCACCCGCATCCTGCTTCGGCGCGGTGAAGTCGCTGTTGAAAATCTAACCATCGGCGATGAAGTCGTGCTCGCCACCGGCGGCACCGCCCCCATCCGCTGGATCGGCCAGCGCAGCATCACGCTCGCCAACCAGCCCAATCAATCAAATTTACGCCCCGTGCTCATCAAAGCCGGCGCCATTCTCGATGGCGTCCCCGCCCGCGACCTGCTGGTCTCCCCCGATCACGCCTTCTTCCTTGATGGTCACTTGATCCAAGCCAAAACCCTGCTCAACGGCAGCACCATCCGTCAGGTCCCGCGTAAGCGCATCACCTATTATCACATCGAACTGCCCACCCACGCCGTCTTGTTCGCCGAAGGCGCTCCCGCCGAATCTTATCTCGACACCGGCAACCGCACCGCCTTCGAGAATGCCGGCATCGCCGTATCGCTCCATCCGGATTTTGCCCCAGCCGATGCCCAAGCGCTTCGCATCCAACAATCCTGCGCCCCCTTGATCGAATCCGGCCCGGTGGTCGAGCAAATCCGGGCGCGCATCCTCGCCCGCGCCGCCATCACCACCACCAATGACCCCGCCCTTACCATCGAAACCACACCGACTGGCGACAGCCTGATCCGCTCACGCCACGCCATACCCGGCCTCCTCGCGCCCGACCCGCGCGACCGCCGCACCCTCGGCGTCAAAATCCTATCGCTCCACGCAGGGCCGCATAAAATTCCGCTCGATCATCCGCTCCTCACCGAAGGCTGGCACAACCCCGAACCCGATGGTCGCTGGACCAATGGCCACGCCATCATCCCAGCCGCCCTGCATCGCGGCAACCCCATCACCCTCACCCTAGCCGCGACACTCAACTACCCAACCGCCCCAGCCAAGCGCTCCGCGCCGGAGCAAAAATCAGGCTAAAATTTTTGCATCGCAACAGATTTGATCTTGCAAATAAACATAACCCTGTGTCACAACCCTAGGTAACAGTTTTGTGGGTTGATACAGGAGTATTGGCGTGGATCATGTGCTGACGGATGGTGTTTCGCTCCCCTCCCCTTTGACCCAGACCGTTGAGCACCACGCCACCCACCTGCAATCGGGTATCACGCTCAGCAACCCCACCCTCACAGCGTTACCCTCCTTCAGCGAAACCCCATTCCTGATCATCAACGATCCATCGCCAACGCCGCATGACGCCATCGGCGTCAACAATGTCTCGCTGGCACCCCCCGCGCTGACCGAGCCTGCAAAAATCTCCGAAGGCACCAGCCAGATGGCGGGCCATATGACCATCGATGTGGTCGCCGCCCCAGGCGCGTCCTTCTCCAACGCCGCCAGCGCCGCCCTGCACTACGCTGCCATCTATCTCGGCAACCTGATCACCGACCCGATTGCGGTCACCATCCAGGCCAATGTCAGCAATTTGAGTTCCACTCCCAGCCTGCAAGGGGTTCTCGCCTACGGGTCCGCCGAAGGTTATTTCGAGAATTTTAAAACCGTCCGCAACGAAATCGCGCTGCACGACCCATCTGTCGCAAAATATCTGCCGACCAGCCTGCCCAGCGGCGTCTATACCTCGATGGTCGCATCAAAATCCGAGCTGCAAGCCTGGGGAATTAGCTATACCGCCGCATACAGTATTGGTGGTTCGATTGTCATCAACACCGCCTTTTCCAGCAGCTTTAATTACAGCACCGGCATCACCGCCAAAAACGCTAATAGCAGCCTCATCGATTTCGTCGGCGTCGCCGAACACGAGCTCAGCCACGCGCTCGGGCGAATTTCGTATAATGGTAATACGGCATCAAACGGACAGTATCTGTTCGGCCCGTTAAACTTGTTCCGCTTCGACTCTCTCGGCAAATTACAGGTCGACGGCATCTCGAGCAGTTCGAATGCCACAATCCCCTATTTCTCGCTCAATGGCGGCAAGAAAGATCTGATCAGCTTCGCCAGCGTCAGCCGCACAGATTGGGCCAACCTCGCCAGCGGCACGCGCTACAGCAACGACGCATGGGACGGTTACGCCCCCAGCTCTGGCTACGCCCGGATGTATAATCTCGACCGCTCGCTGCTGAACGTCATCGGCTTTGATGTCAATTGTTTTGCCGCCGGCACCCGCATCCTCACCCGCACCGGCCCTGTCGCCGTTGAACATCTAACCGAAGGCGATGAAGTCGTGCTCGCCACCGGCGGCACCGCCCCCATCCGCTGGATCGGCCACCGCCGCGTCAACGCGACGAAACACCCAAAACCCGACTCCGTCTGGCCGATTCTCATCAAAGCCGGCGCCATTCTCGATGGCGTCCCCGCCCGCGACCTGCTGGTCTCACCCGATCACGCCCTCTTCCTTGATGGTCACTTGATCCAAGCCAAAACCCTGCTCAACGGCAGCACCATCCGTCAGGTCCCGCGTAAGCGCATCACCTATTACCATATCGAACTGCCCACCCATGCCATCTTGTTGGCCGAAGGCACGCCCGCCGAATCTTATCTCGACACCGGCAACCGCACCGCCTTCGAGAATGCCGGCATCGCCGTATCGCTCCATCCCGATTTTGCCCCAGCCGATTTTGCCTCCGGGGACGCCCAAGCGCTTCGCATCCAACAATCCTGCGCCCCCTTGATCGAATCCGGCCCGGTGGTCGAGCAAATCCGCGCGCGCATCCTCGCCCACGCCGCCATCGCCACCACCATTGACCCCGCCCTTACCATCGAAACCACACCGACTGGCGACAGCCTGATCCGCTCGCGCCACGCCATCCCCGGCCTCCTCGCGCCCGACCCGCGCGACCGCCGCACCCTCGGCGTCAAAATCCTGTCGCTCCACGCAGGGCCGCACAAAATTCCGCTCGATCATCCGCTCCTCACCGAAGGCTGGCACAGTCCCGAACCCGATGGTCGCTGGACCAATGGCCGCGCCATCATCCCCGCCGCCCTGCATCGCGGCAACCCCATCACCCTCACCCTAGCCGCTACACTCAACTACCCAACCGCCCCAGCCCAACAGTCCGAGCGGGAGCAAAAATCACTATCCGGTTAAAATAACTAAAATTTAATTCTATCAAAAAATGGCCAATTTTTGCGAAAATAATCTATAAAAATACACAGCGAAAATCGCCGTATTTTTGTAATAATTCTGTTACAAATAGCGTAACAACACAGATCATTCACGCAATCAAACCTAATATTATGACAAAAGGGCATCTAACATGTCCTATTCATTGCCCGTTTGCAAAGGCTTCTAACGCTTGGTAGCTGAGTCATGCGATTTACACAGATCAATCATGCAGGAGCATTAAATGGATCAATTTGCCCATCTCGACGGTGTTTCAGTCGGTATCTCGCTCACCGCCATCGATCATGAAAAATCGCATACGATCACCGCGCAATCGATCAGCACAGCACCGCTCGCAACCACCCCGCTCGATCAAACCCAATCGCCCTTGCTCGGCATCTCGATCCCGCAAGCCGATTTTCACATCGCCCGCGGCGTCGCCGCCCAGGATTCCGGCATGATGACCTGGCACCCGCTCACGGGGGCATCAGGAACGGCCTTGTCTGACGCCCTGCTGCCGCCACTCGGCACCAGTGAAGCCGCTAAACTCGCCGCCCTGGGTGCCGCGAGCCCCGGCTCACACATGACCATCGTGGTGCAAGATGCGCCGGGCGTCACCCTCAGCGCCGCCGCCCAAAATGCCCTGAACTACGCCGCCACCTATCTCGGTGATATCATCGCCGATCCAATCGCCGTAACAATTCAGGCCAACATCTCCAATCTCAACGCAGTCACCAAATCCAACGTCCTCGCCTACGGCTTCCCCGAAGCCTATTACGTTCCGTATTTCATTGCCCAAGGTGAACTCGCCCAGCACGATCCCGCGGTCGCTGCCTATCTGCCCGCGACCGACAAAGCCGCCGGCGGTGTGCAAGCCGTCGTATCAAAATCCGAACTCCAAGCCTGGGGTCTGCCCACCCAAAATTACTACGCGGTCGGCGGCTCAATCGTCATCAACACCTATTTTCAGAAATATTTTAACTACAGCACCAATAACGCGCTGCAAGCCGCTGGCGGCAATTCGTTGGATTTCGTCGGCCTCGCTCTGCACGAGCTGTCCCACGCGCTGGGCCGCGTCCGCTTTGATCAAAGCAAAGCTGGCACCGCAACCGGCCAATATGCCGGTGATCCGTTAGCCGGCCTAATGGACCTCACCGCCTTCACCGCCCCTGGCACCTTGCAACACACGGCCACCGCGGGCGTCGGCACGGATCCGTATTTCTCTCTCAATGGTGGCAAAACCCCGATCGTTTATTCCGCCACCTCGACCCGCACGGACTGGAACAACACCATGCAGAATAGCGCCTTCCTGCATGATGCTTGGTCGGGCTATCTTTATCCGGGCCTCGCCACCATGTCTGCGGTCGATGTGACGCTGCTCAACGCGCTCGGCTTTGATCTGGTCTGCTTCGCGGCGGGCACCAAAATCCTCACCAGCACCGGCCCCGTCGCCGTTGAACATCTCGCCGAAGGCGATGAAGTCGTGCTGCATCGCGGCGGTACCACGCCGATCAAATGGATCGGTCATCGCCATGTCGATGCCAGCAAACATCCCAAACCCGAGACTGTCTGGCCGGTCCTGATCGAAGCAGGCGCCATTCTCGATGGCGTGCCCCATCGCGACCTGCTGGTCTCGCCCAATCACGCTTTCCTGCTCGATGGTCATTTGATCCCCGCGAAAACCCTGATCAACGGCACCACCATCCGTCAGGTCGAGCGTAAACGCATCACCTACTACCACATCGAACTACCCGAACACGCCGTGCTGTACGCTGAAGGCGCCCCCACCGAATCGTATCTCGACACTGGCAATCGCAGCTTTTTCGAAAATGCCGGCATCGCCGTGTCGCTGCATCCCGATTTCAGCACCACCGCATCAGCCCAGCAGGACCGCGCCCAACAATCCTGCGCCCCCTTCATTGAATCCGGCCCGGTGGTCGAGCAAATCCGCGCGCGCATCCTCGCCCGCGCCGCCATCGCTACCACCAACGATCCTGCAATTCTCATCAACAAGCAAGCGGATGGCAGCGTCGTTCTACACTCCCGCCACGCCATCCCCGGTTATCTCTCGCCGGACCCGCGCGACCGCCGCACCCTCGGCGTCAAAATCCTGTCGCTCCACGCAGGGCCGCGCACGATTCCGCTCGATCATCCGCTCCTCGTCGAAGGCTGGCACAACCCCGAACCCGATGGTCGCTGGACCAACGGCCACGCCATCATCCCCGCCGCCCTCGTTGCGGATCATGACATCACGATCGACACCACTGGCAGCCTCGCCTACCCGGTAGCGTCAAAGCCCGCGAAAAAACTCAGCTCCGGCGTGCGACGGTAAACGCCGCCAAGTCGCGCAGCCGGTCGGCGCGCGGGCCGAACATCTCCAAATGCAGCGCCGCTTGCTGCGCCAGATGTTCGGCCTGCACCCGCGCCCGCTCGATCCCTAACACCGCAACCATCGTGGCTTTACCCTGCGCTGCGTCCTTGCCCGCCGTCTTGCCAAGGCTCGCATCAGAGCCTTCGGCATCCAGAATATCATCGGCAATCTGAAAGGCTGCGCCTAAATCCCGGCCATACGCCGCGAGCAAATGCCGCTGCGCCGCCGGTGCGCGCCCCAAAATCGCCCCCGCCTCGGCACTATACTGGATCAGCCGACCGGTTTTCAGCGCCTGCAACCGCGTGACCAAATGCGCCGATAATTCCTGACCGGACGAGACCATATCGATCATCTGACCGCCCGCCATGCCGCGCGCGCCTGATGCCGCACCCAGCGCCATCACCAGCTCGCAGCGCACCTCCGGGTCGGAATGGGTGTCCGGCTCGGCCAACACCTCAAAGGCCCGCGTCTGCAACGCATCCCCAGCCAAAATCGCCGTCGCCTCGTCAAAGGCTTTATGACACGAGGGTTTGCCGCGCCGCAGATCATCATCATCCATCGCGGGCAAATCATCATGCACCAGCGAATAGGCATGCAGCATCTCCACCGACGCCGCCACCCGCGCCGCACAGGTCAGATTGACCATGAATAATTTGGCCGTCTCAATTACCAAAAACCCGCGCATCCGCTTGCCGCCGCCCAGCGTTGAATAGCGCATCGCCTCGATCAATCGGCGCTCATCCCCCTCATGCAACGGCATCAACGCATCGAGCGCATCCTCCACCAGCGCCGCCGCATCCAGCATGGCGCTGGCCAAATCCGTGTCCATGGTCATGACGACGCTCCGTCCTGCGCTGCACTTAACGCCATAGCGCCATCCGCCCGCGTCACAATGGTTTGCACCAACTGTTCAGCCTCGGCGAGCCGCGCCTCGCAATGGCGCTTGAGCTGGTCGCCGCGCTCATAGGCCGCAATCGCCTGTGCCAAGCTCTGCTGGCCCGATTCCAACCCGCGCACAATCATCTCAAGCTCCGCCAGCGCCGCCTCGAACGACATCGTCGCAATGGCAGGCAGTTCAGTCCCGTTCGTCATTCATCCCATCCTATCTCAAACGCCCATCAGGGCCCGCACATGCACCACCACGCCGGCCGCCAGCGCGTCCAGATCATACCCGCCTTCCAGCAACGAAACGACCCGCCCGCCACAATGCCGTTCCGCCACCGCGACCAATTGTGCCGTCAGCCAGGCAAAATCCGCGGTCTCGACATTCAATTCCGCCAGCGGATCGAGCCGATGCGCATCAAACCCCGCCGAAATTGCGCATCAAACCCCGCCGAAATAATGATCAATTCCGGCGCGAATCGCTCAAGCGCCGGCATAATCACATCCTGCCACGCTGCGCGAAACGCCGCCGAACCCGATCCCGGCGCCAGCGGCACATTGACAATATTGCCCGCAACCCCCCGCTCGCTGGGCCGCCCGGTGCCCGGATAGCACGGAAATTGATGCGACGAGCCATAGAACAAATCCGCATTGGTCTCAAAACAAGCCTGGGTGCCGTTGCCGTGATGCACATCAAAATCCAGCACCGCAACCCGCCGCACCCCATGCGCGGCTCGTGCGTGCGCCGCCGCAATCGCCGCATTGGCGAACAGGCAAAACCCCATCGCCCGGTCCGGCTCCGCGTGATGCCCCGGCGGCCTGACCGCCACAAACACGGTGCGCGCCCATCCGTCCATCACCGCGTCCACACCCTGCATCGCCCCACCGGCGGCCAGCAGCGCCGCGCGTAACGACCCGGCACTCATCGCGGTATCCGCATCCAAATGCAGCCGCTCATCCCCCTCAAGATGCACCGCCATGATCCGATCGACATAGGCGCCATCATGCACCGCACGGATCGCTGCCACCGGCGCTTCCTGCGCCATCTCGCGCAGCAATGATTGAAATTCCGGCGCCTCCAACGCACCCAACACCGCCGTCAGGCGCGCCGGTCGCTCCGGATGATGCGGTCCCGCCTCATGGGCGAGACAATCCGGATGAGTAATCAACGCCACCGTCATGGCTCCGCTCCTACCGGTTCAGCACAGCGTATCGAAAAACTATACACACCCTTGGTCTCGCTCCACGACACCAAAGCATGGCCCGATTGCTGGCAAAAATCGCGAAAATCCCGCACCGAGCCGGGATCGGTCGCCAGCACCAACAGCCGCGTCCCCGCCGACATCGACCGCAGCGCACGCGCCGCGCGCAGCACTGGCATCGGACATTTCAGATATTTCGCGTCAATGACGGCCTCACCCATAAACCTATCGTGCCGGTTCACCCGCGCTTGGGCAAGAGGGTGCGGCCATCGGCCAGTTTCGTCCCCCGAAATCTTCGTCTATTGACTCGCCATGACCTTAGAATCCGGCACCAAACCCGGCTACCGAATCGGCGTCGATCTCGGCGGCACCAAAATCGAAATCGCCGCCCTGCGCCATGACGGCAGCCTCGCGCACCGCCACCGGATCGCAACGCCGGACAGCTATACCGGCACCATCGCCGCGATCGCAGGTTTAGTGCGCGCGACCGAACAAAGTCTTGGCCCCGCCGCCTCGGTCGGTGTCGGCATCCCCGGCACTATCAGCAGCGCCACCGGCCTCGTTAAAAACGCCAATTCCGAGCGCCTCAATGGCCACCCGTTCGATGCTGATCTTGCCGAAGCCTTGCAACGGCCGGTCCGCGCCAGCAACGATGCGAATTGTTTCGCCATCAGCGAAGCGACCGACGGCGCAGGCGCGGGCGCGAAAACCGTGTTCGGCGTGATCCTCGGCACCGGCGTCGGCGGCGGCATCGTGGTGAATGGCGCCGTGCTCGATGGGCGCAACGGCATCGCTGGCGAATGGGGCCACACCCCCTTACCCTGGCCGCGCGCCGATGAAATGCCCCTGCGCGCCTGCTGGTGCGGGCGTATCGGCTGCCTCGAGACCTATCTGCGCGGCCCCGCCCTCGCCGCCGACGCCGATGGCCCCGGCGCGCATGACGCCGGCACCCTGCCCGCGCGCGCCAGCCAGGGCGATCCCAACGCCCGCGCCGCGCTTGATGCCCATGTCGAACGGCTGGCCCGCGGCCTTGCGATGATCGTCAATATCCTTGATCCCGACGTGATCGTGCTCGGCGGCGGCCTGTCGCGCATGGATCATCTTTACACCCGCCTGCCGGACTTGATGCGGCCCTATATTCTCTCCGACCAAGTCGCCACCAGCATCAAACGCAACCAGCACGGCGATTCCTCGGGCGTGCGCGGCGCCGCCTGGCTCTGGCCGCCGCCGTAACCCACGCGCACAGCGATGATCCTCTGCCGCGATTGCGACGCCCTGTTCCCCAGCGCGCAACGCTGCCCGGTTTGCGACGGGGCACGCCTGGTCAGCCATCCCGAACTCACCGACCTCACCATCGCCCATATCGATTGTGATGCGTTTTTCGCCAGCGTCGAAAAGCGTGACCGCCCTGCGCTGCGGGATCGACCCTTGATCGTCGGTGGCCGCACCCGTGGCGTGGTCGCCGCTTGTTGCTATATCGCCCGCCTCAGCGGTGTGCGCTCGGCGATGCCGATTTTCAAAGCCCTGCAACTCTGCCCGGATGCCACCATCATCGCACCCGATTTCGCCAAATATAGCGAGGCCAGCCGCCAGATCCGCAGCCTGATGACCAGCCTCACCCCGTTGGTGCAGCCCCTCTCGATCGATGAAGCGGCACTCGATCTGTCGGGCACTCAAGCCCTGCACCGCGCGCCCCCTGCCGTGATGCTCAGCCGGCTCGCCCGGCGCATCGAGCAGGAGGTGGGCGTGACCGTCTCAATCGGCCTCGCCGCCAATCGCCTGCTCGCCAAACTCGCCGCCGAGCGTGACAAACCACGCGGCTTCGCAGTGCTCGGTCGCGATGCCGCAAGCCTGCTCGCCCCGCTGCCGATTTCGGTGCTGCCCGGCGTTGGCCCCGCACTGGCGCGCAAACTCGCAGGCCTGTCGATCACCCGCGTCGGCGAACTCGCCCGGCTCGACCCGCTGCAAGCCCGCAAAATGCTCGGCGAAGACGGGCCCGGCTTGGTCGAGCGCGCCAATGGCATCGATCATCGCCGGGTCGATCCCACGCCGAACCCCAAATCGATCAGCGCGGAAACCACCTTCGCCGAAAACATCACCGATCCCGCACACCTGCGCGCGAGCTTGGTTCAACTCGCCGAAAAACTGGCACGCCGCCTGCGCCAAGCCGAGAGTGCGGCGGGTAACCTCACGCTGAAACTGCGCACCGCACGCTTTGAGACGCGCAGCCTCGCCGTGCCCCTGCACGCGCCCACCCAACTGAGCGAAACCATCCGTGACGCTGCCACCCCGATCCTGCTCGCCGCCGCGGACGGCACCGCCTATCGCCTGCTGGGCATTGGCACCAGCCGCCTGCTCCCGGCGAGCGAGGCGGATCATGGCGATCTGCTCGACCGCGAAACCCCGCGTCGCGCCGCCCGCCAGCGCGCCATCGATCACCTCACCGAAAAATTCGGCCCCGATAGTATTCGGCGCGGCCTACCCCCTAAAAAATCATGATCGCGGCGCACGCGGCGCCAACAGCCCCTGCCGGCGCAGCCGATGCCGCAACTGGTCATAGCTCAACCCCAACGCCCGCGCCGTGCGCCGCTGGTTGAATTGATGCGCCTGCAAAGCGCGCTCCAACCGCACCCGCTCATCCCCCCCATCCTCCCCGCCCTCAGCCACATTCGGTGCGGCTGTCGGCCCAAACGGATCAATGCGCAGCAGCGATAATCGCTCACGCCAGGCCGTATGCCGATACAGGCTGCGCTCCACCACATTGCGCAATTCACGCACATTCCCCGGCCAATCATGCGCGCGCAACGAAGCCTGCGCCGCCTCATCAAACCCGGCAAAAAACGCTCGCCCCAACTCTGCGGTCATTTTTTGCGCGAAATAATCGGCGAGCAACAAAATATCCTCACCACGCTCGCGCAACGGCGGAATCCAGATCACATCAAAAGCCAACCGGTCCAGAAAATCCGCCCGAAATCGCCCCGCCCGCACCAAAGCGGGCAAATCCTCATGCGTCGCGGCAATCACCCGCACATCCACCCGCACCGGCTCTGATCCGCCCACCCGCTCGAACCGGCCATACTCAATCACCCGCAGCAGCTTTTCCTGCACCGCCAGCGAGGCATTGGCGATTTCATCGAGAAAAATCGTGCCGCGATCCGCCATTTCAAAGCGCGAGACCCGCCGACGCACCGCCCCGGTAAATGCTCCGGCCTCATGGCCGAATAATTCGGAATCGAGCAATGATTCCGCCAGCGCCGCACAATTCAATTTCACCAAACTTTGGCTCCAGCGCGGCGATAAATAAGCCAACCGGCTCGCCACCACCTCCTTGCCGGTCCCGCGCTCGCCAATCACCAAAACCGGCCGGTCGATAGGCGCGAGATCCGAAACATGCGCGAGCATCGCCAGAAAGGCGGGGCTTTGACCAATCGGCGTCGCTGGCGTGTCGGTGCTCATCCTAATTCCTAATAATTAGCAACCAATATTTAGCATTATAGCGCCCCACGAACAAGTAAAATCCGCTAACCCATTGAAAAATAACATTCACAAATGTTGGCACGCCCTTTGCAATCTAATTCGTCATCGTCTCATCATCGTCACCGCAATCCACGGAGCCTCCTATGAGTATCTTTTCCCGCCTCTCCGACATCATCAATTCCAACCTCAACGCCCTGCTCGATCACGCGGAAGACCCGCAAAAGCTGGTCCGGCTGGTGATCCAGGAAATGGAAGACACGCTGGTCGAAGTTCGCTCCGCCGCCGTGCGCATGATCGCCGAGCGCCGGGAACTCGAACGCCGGATCGCCAGCCTCACCCGCGATGCCGATGAATGGCAGCGCAAAGCCGAATTCGCGCTTGGTCGCAACCGCGAAGACCTCGCCCGCGCCGCCCTGCTCGCCAAATCCCGCGCCGCCACCGCCATCGCCGAAGCCCAAGAGCATATCGCCCAGGTGCAAGCCGCCATCGCCCAGCAAAATGAGGATGTCGGCAAACTCCAGGCCAAGCTCGATGACGCCAAATCCCGCGAAAAATCGATCGCGATCCGCCAGCAAAGTGCAACAACACGCCTGCGCGTCAAACGCAGCCTCTATGATGAACGCGTCACCGATGCTTTCGCCCGCTTCGAACAGGTCGAGCGCAATCTCGATATGATGGAAGGAAGAGCCGAATCCTATGAGCTGGGCCGCACCCCGCCGACCCCCAGCCTGCATGACGAATTTGCCAATCTCGAAGCCGATGCCAGCGTCGAGGCCGAATTGGCCGCCCTGAAATCCAAACTCAATCCGAACGATCAAGCGGCCTAAACCGCGCCAATAGGGAGATATCCATGGTCGAATATATGCCCTTCCTGATCCCGATCGTTGCGATCATCTGCGTGTTTGGGTTCAAGGCCTATAAATTACACGTGATGAGCCGTGGCGTCGGCCTCAGCAGCCAGGATCGTGCGGTGCTCGAATCGCTGCAAGCCTCGGCCTCGCGCCTCGAAGCGCGCATCGCCACCCTCGAACGCGCCGTGCTCGATAACGATCAAGCCTTCAGCGTCCCGCAACCCGAAAGGCGTTTCCCATGAGCAGCACACTCTACCCCACGCACCGAATGCCCGCCCGGCCCCTGATCGGCGGCGTCTGCGCAGCCATCGCCAACGCGAGCACCCTGCCGGCCTGGATCATCCGCCTAGCGACCCTCCTGATCGCGCTGCATGCGCCGATCATCACCCTGATCCTCTATCTGGCCCTCTCCATCGGCCTGCATCGCCGCCGCACCCGGCTAACACGCCATCTCAGAGGGCTGCATGATCACCTGAGTGGCATGGCCGCCCCACCGCCCAACCCGTTTTCCAGCCTAATCGATCGCCTCGCCCATCGTTTCGCCACGCTCGATCAACGCCTCGCCCGCCTCGAACGCACCAACCGCGTCCGTGACGCCGATGATCGAAGCTGATTTTCTCCTCCACCGAAAGGCAAAAACCATGTCCACCGTTATCAATGATGATTTCATCGCCACTGCCCGGTCCCACCCCACCTTATCGGCCAAAAGCCACCCGCGCCTGATCCGCGAAGCCTATGCGCGCGGCCTGTCGATCAAGGCCTCGCCCTCGCCCGAGCAACTCATGCCGGTGTCATGGCGCGTGCATCTGGTAAGCCTGATTGGCGCCATCGCGATCACGGGCTTGATTTTTAGCGTCATAGCCTTTCTGATCGGTGCCACCTTGTAAGGAACCGCCCCATGCCCCGCCCCCCCGCCATCATGACCGCTAGCACAACGACGCGTCCAGCGACGAAATTAATCACCTCAACCCTCGGCCTGGCGCTGCTGGCAGGCATTCTCACCCACCCCGGCGCGGCGCGGGCCGCAACCCCAGCGCCCGTCGCGGAAACGCTACCACCCTTTCATGCCATCACCATCAGCCCGCTGATCGGCCTGCATTTCACCCAAGGCCCGACCCAGAATGTGAGCGTCACCGCCCCCGCACCGGTGCTGCGCCATCTACGTCTGTCGGTGCATGACGGCGTGCTCGATGTGCATACCGAGGGGGATCTGAATAATTTCAGCATGAACGGCCATTCGATCCTGCTGACCATCACCCTGCCGCGCCTGACCCGCATCGATGATAGCGGGCTGGTCCACGGCACACTCGATCATCTGGATGCGCAAAACCTCACGCTTAATCTCTCAGGGGCCGCCGAACTCGCCCTGCAAGGCCACATCCAAAACCTCACCGTCGAGATCAGTGGCGATTCCCGGATCGATGCGCGCCAGCTCCAAATCGACAATTTCACCGCCCATATCAGCGGGATTGGCAAAATCAAGGCCAACGTCACCAAAAGCGTCACCATCGCTTTGAGCGGCGTCGGCCATGTCACCATCCACGGCAACCCGCCGGTGCGCCATATCCACACCAGCGGGCTGGGCACGGTCAATTTCAAACCATGATCACGCGGTCGCCAACGCCGGTGCCAGCAACGCCTCTGCCTGCGCAAACAGCGCCGGATCGATTTTCGCGTCCGAAGCCACGACATTCTCGTCAATCTGCTCCGGGCGTGACGCGCCAATAATCGCGGAGGCGACATTCTCCAGCCGCAGCACCCAGGCCAGCGCGAACTGCGCCAGCGTCAGCCCCGCCTGTGCCGCCAATCCACTCATCGCCTGCACCGCTTCCAGCACCGCGCGCCGCTCGCCCAAATCCTGCAGGAAATGCCCCATCGTCGCACTGGTCGCGCGTGATCCTGCCGGCGGCGGCGCACCAGGCCGATATTTCCCGGTCAGAATCCCTTGCGCCAGCGGCGACCACACAATTTGCGAAATCCCATGCGCCGCACAATACGGAATAATCTCCGCTTCGGGCTTGCGCCACAGCATCGAATATTGCGGCTGGCTGGAGACAAATTTCTCCACCCCCGCCATCTCGGTCGCTTCCTTGATTTTCTCAACCGGCCATTCGGAAAACCCAATCGCCCGGGTCTTGCCGGACCGAACCGCCGCACTCAAAGCGGCCATCGTCTCTTCTAACGGCGTGTCATGATCATAGCGATGGCATTGATAGAGATCGACATAATCAACCTTCAGCCGCTGGAGCGAGGCATCGAGCTGCTTTTCAATCTGCTCGCGCGACAAGCCCTTATCGGTTTCCGTCATCGGAAAATATAATTTGGTGGCCAGCACATAGCTCTCGCGCTTCACCCCAGCCAAGGCCTCACCCAGCACGGTCTCGGCAGCGCCTTTGCCGTAAATATTCGCCGTATCGATCAAGGTAATACCCAGATCCAACGCCCGATGCACACAAGCAATCGACTGCGCTTTCTCCACCCCACCCGAATACGTCAGCCACGAGCCCAGCGAAATATCCGATACCTCAATGCCGCTCGATCCCAATTGCCGATATTTCATCCTTGATGTCCCATTCCATCCACACCCGGCCCGTTTGACCGAATTGTCGCGCAACTTTGTGTCACCAACCGCGCGGCGCAACCCTTTACCATGCCTGATCAGCCCGATAATCTCGCCTGATGGATGATTTTACCGCCCGCCTTGCCCTGATCGAAGCCTGCCAACGGCTGAACCCGCTTGGCATCAATCAAGGCAATGCCGGCAATATTTCGCTGCGCGCGGGCGATGCGATGCTGATTTCCCCCTCCAGCATCCCCTATGACCAACTCCGCCCCGAATTGATCGCGCAAATGTCGCTCGACCCGGACCAACCCGCCATCACCACGCCAGATGATCCAACCGACATCTGGACCAGCCCGTGGACCGGCCCGTGCAAACCCTCCAGCGAATGGCGCTTTCATCGCGATATTCTGCGCGCCCGCCCAGAGATCACCGCGATCGTCCATACCCACGCCATTTTCGCCACCACCCTCGCCATCGCCCATCGCCCGATCGAGGCTTGCCACTACATGATCGCCTGCTTCGGCGGCCATGATGTGCGCTGCGCCCCCTACGCCACATTCGGCACCCAAGCCCTGTCGGACCACGCCCTCGCCGCACTCGAAGGCCGCACCGCTTGCCTGCTCGCCAATCATGGCATGATTGCGCTGGGCGAAACCCTCGAGCGCGCTTTGTGGCGCGCCGTCGAACTCGAAACGATTTCAAAACAATATATTCACGCCCTGATGCTGGGCCAGCCCCATATCCTCAGCCGCGCCGACATCAACGACGCCCTGGCCCAATTCGCCACCTATGGCCACGCATCACCGCTTGCCAAAACCGCAACATCCCGTTAATATCTTTAAAACTCAATGAGGTGCGGCCATGCGCGATCGTTCTTTCGGGCAAATGATTTCGCATGCCAGGATCGGCATCGCCGCCATGCTCGTCACCCTCGTGAGCCTGACCCCCACCGCCCTAGCTTCCGCGCCGCCCACCACCCCCACCGCTACCGCCACCAAAACCGTCGATCCGCATGCGCCCTGGAACAATCCGCGCATCCTGATTTTCATCAACCAAACCCTCCCCGGCCTCGGCAGTGACGCAAGCCAGCTGCGCTTTGACCTCACCCAGCCCAACATCGCTCTCACCGCCAGCGCCCAAGCCCACCGCGCCCACGCCGAAGCCGCGATGGACCAAGCGCTGCACGCCAAAAACTGGCGCGCCCTGCGCGATGCCGCCATCCGACGCATCGGCCTCGGCGCTGCCGCCAAACCCCGCCTCTGGCTCGATTACGGCACCGCCATGCTCAATCTGCATGATGGCGAGGCCCAAGCCGCCCTCGAAGCGGGCTATCTCGCCTTCACGCTCCGCAATGACAGCGACAATCCCGCCACCACCACCCGCACAGCGCTCGAAATCATGCGCCGCGCCCTCGCCCGGCGCGGCGATCATCTGGCCGAGATCGGCCTGCTCGGCCAAATCGTCCAAGCCTACCCAACTGATGCCCAGGCGCGCACCCTGCTCAATCAAAAAGTTCAGCGCTACGGCTTCACCGCTCGCAAAATCACCACCCACGCCGAAAGCTTCCCGGCCAGCGCCTGCATCGCCTTCACCATCCCGCTGCCGCGCGGCGGCAATCGCCATCCGGGCGATTACGTCACCGTCACGCCCAGCCGCCACAGTCTCGCCGTCACCGAAAACCAAGGCCAGCTCTGCATCACCGGCCTCAGGCCCGGCACCACCAGCACCGTCACGCTGCATCCGGGCCTGCACGGCATCGCGGGCACCACCCTGACCAAGCCGCTCACCATCAAGGTCAGCCTAACCAACCGCCAACCCGCTTTGATCGCCGATCCGAACCATTACATCATCCCGGCCAGCGACCCGCCGGCCATCGGCTTCGCCAGCATCAATCTCTCCAAAGTCAAAGTCAAAATCACCCGCGTCGCCGAACGCAGCCTGCTCAATTTCATCAATAACCATCCGCTGCTGAACCCTAATGGCTTCTCTTCAAGCCTCTATGGCAATAACAGCCCGATCATTTTCACCGGCACCGCCAACATACCGGCCTTCCGCCGCAACCAACTGATCCACACGGTGCTGCCGCTCGCCAATGTCATGAAAAAACCAGGCCTGTACGCCGTGGCGCTCAGCCCCGCCGATGGCACGCCGAACAACGGCACGTTATCCCTCGTGCAAATCGTGCTGCGCACCAACATCGCCCCCACCACATGGCGCGGGCGCGATGGGCTGCATGTGCAACTTCGCCGCTACACCAATGCCCGCGCAATCAGCGATGCCACCATCAATCTGATCGCCGCCGATAACGCCATTCTCGGCACCGCCAAAACCAATGATGATGGCATCGCATTTTTTCCAGCCCCACTCCTCGCCGGCCCCGGCGGCCAAGCCCCCGCCGCCCTCCATATCACCGATGACAGCGGTGATTTCACCCTGGTCGATCTCAACGCCTCACCGTTCGACCTCTCTGATCGCGGCGTATCTGGCCGCCCCGAACCCAAGCCAATCGATCCCTATATTTATGTTGATCGCGGCATTTATCGGCCCGGCGAAACCATCCATCTCACCGCCTTGCTGCGCAACCCCAACGGCAAACCCCTCAACGTGCCGCTGCATCTGATCGTGCGCCGCCCCGGCGGCCAGATTTTCTCCGATACCGTGCCGCGCTGGAGCGATGACGGTGCCTTCACCCAACCCATACGCCTCTCACCCGGCGCGCAAGCGGGCACCTGGAGCATCACCCTCGCGGTCAATGACCATGCGAACCCGCTCGCCGAGCGCGATGTCACAATTGCCGCCTTCGTCCCCGAACGCCTCGCCGTTGCCCTCGGCAAACCAACCGAACTCACCCCCAACGCAATCGATCCCTGGCCGGTCCATGTGCGCTTTCTCTACGGCGCACCCGGTGCCAACCTCACCGGCACCGCCAGCGTCAAAATCACCCAAAACCCAACGCCCTTCCCCACCTTCAAAGACTATCAATTCGGCCTGCAAGGCGAAATCTTCGGCTCGCCACTGCGCACACCCAAATTGCCCGAAACCAATGCCACCGGCGCCAGCGCAGTGCCGATCGACCTGACCCATCTGCCTGACAGCACCCATGCGCTGCAAGCCAAACTCACTGTCACCATCAACGACCCTTCAGGCCGCGCCGTCGGCAGCGCCCTCACCATCCCGATCCGCCCCACCACGCCCCTGATCGGCCTCAAGCCCGATTTCACCGGCGGCGCGGTCGATCAAGGCGTGAAACCCGCGTTCGATCTGGTCGCGGTCAATCCAGCCGGCCAACCGGTCGCGATGAAACTCGATGTCGCGCTGGTGCGCCAAGATTACGAATGGGGCATTATCTGGAATCAATCCGTCGCCCGCTGGCGCTTCACCTATATTAACCGCCCGGTGCTGAAACAAACCATCAGCATCCCGGCTGGCCAGCCTTATCATTTGGTGCTGCCCACCCTGCCCTATGGGCGCTACCGGCTGCGGGTGATCCAGCATGAAGGCGGCCTCGCCGCCACCTCGACCATTTTCTATTCCGGCTGGATCACCGCGTCGAACCCCGGCGTGCCCACCCGCCTCACCGTCATGCGTGACAAGCGCCGCTATTTGCCGGGTGAAACCGCACATCTGCACATCACCGCCCCCTATGGCGGACGCGCCACGCTGGTCATCGCCAATAACCGCGTGCTCGCCACCCGCAATTTTACGCTCTCCGCCAGAGGCCGCGATATTTCGGTGCCGATCTCCGCAAAATGGGGCGCGGGTGCCTATGCCATTGTCCATGTCTTTCGCCCGGCCGACAAAACCAGCGCGCCCGATCGCGCCATCGGTCTCACCTGGCTGGGGCTGAAGCCCGGCAAACGCCAATTGCCGCTCACCTTCGCCGTGAAAAAACTCTATCGCCCTGGCCGTGACGTCACCTTCACCATCAACACCAAGCCCGGCGCCTATGTCACGCTCGCCGCCGTCGATGAAGGTATTTTGCGCCTGACCGATTTCGTCAGCCCTAACCCGCTCGGTCATTATTTCGGCAAGCGCACCCTCGGTGTCGATATCAATGATAGCTACGCCGCCCTGCTGCGCCTCCCCACCGGCCAATCAACCGCGCTGCATGTCGGCGGTGGTGGAGATTTCGGTGCCGCCGCCGCGCCGATCCCGCAAAAAATCGTCTCGCTATTCGCAGGCCCGGTGCAAGCCAATAGCGACGGTGTCGCCAAAATCACCCTGCACATCCCCGATTTTAACGGCCAGATTCGCCTGATGGCGGTGGGCTGGAAACATCGCGCCGTCGGCTCAGCCAGCACCGACATCATCACCCGCCATAAAATCATCGCCGATTTGCTGTTGCCGCGCTTCCTCAGCCCCGGCGATCACGCGGATATCGGCATCATGCTGCAAAATCTCGACCTGCCAGCCGGTCGTTTCCACATCACACTCACCAGCACCGGCGCCATCGCGGGCAACGCTGATGCCCAGTTCAACCTCACGCCCCAGCGCCGCCTGATCATGCCCGCCACCCTCACCGCCAACGCCATCGGCACCGGCACCCTGCATCTGCGTGTCACCGGCCCGAACGGCTACACCCAATCGCGCACCCGCCAAATCTCGGTGCATGTGGTGCGCGCCCCCAGCACCATCCTCACCTCAACCATGATCGGCGGTGGCGACAGCGTTAAACTCAGCCCCGATCTAACCCCCTTCATCACCGGCTCCGCGCAAGCTGATCTCACGCTCGGCAACCATCTGCCGTTCGACCCCACCGCCTATCTCCAAGCCCTGCACGCCATCACCTATCATTTCCTCGAAATCAGCGTGAGCCAAGGCATGCCGCTGACCGCCCTGCACGGCAAAGCGTCAGGCCCGGACCCCACCGGACGCCTCGCCAAAGCCGTCGAAAACGTGCTCGATGATCAACGCTATGACGGCGCCTTCGGCCTGTGGTCCTCGCAAGACGACGCACAACCCTGGCTCACCGCCTATGCCACCGAATTTTTGCTCCGCGCCCGCCAAGCCGGCGCCGATGTGCCGCAAGCCCCGCTCGCCTCGGCGCTGGATTGGCTGCGGAGCGAAGTGATCAACAACCCCGCCCCAACCCAAGCCGATATTTACGCCGCCTATGTCCTCGCCCTCGATCACAAAGCCCCCGCCGGTGCGATCCGGGTGATGGACAACCAGCTCAGCGCCGTCTCCCACCCGCTGGCCCGCGCCCAACTCGGTGCCGCCCTCGCTTTGATCGGCGAGCCGGATGAAGCCCGCGCCGCCCTGCAAGCCGCCCTCAAAATCCATAATCGCGGCGGCTATTTCTGGTGGCGCGGCCAGGATTGGATGGCCGGGTACGGCACCCCGCTGCGCGATGCCTGGGCGGTGCCCACCATCATCCGCGAAACCGGCCTGCTGCGCGCTCAATACCCCACCCTCGCTGCCAATCTGCCCGGCCAGGGCGTCGATATCGCCAGCCTCAACCCGCAAGAGCTGGGCGATGCCGGTCTCGCCGCCGGCATCTTCGCGGGCCATCCCACCATGCTCACCCTGACCCTCAACGGCAAAGCCATCGCGCCCACCACCAGCCTGACCCGCCCGATCAGCCAGCCCATCACCGTGGCTAATGGCAGCAAAAAGCCAGTTCCCGCGACCATCGCCGTCACCGGCATCCCCGCGCAAGCGCCGGGGGCCACCTCGAAGGGCATGTCACTGCACGAAGCCTTCTACACGCCGGACGGCCAACCGCTCGACATCTCCACCCTCACCCAAAACACCGTCTTCGTGATGGTCGTCAGCGGTCGCGCGACCGATTCCGCGCCGCACCACGTCATTCTCACCATCGGCCTCCCAGCCGGCTGGGAGCTGGCTGGCAATATCTCCAGCGGCAAAGCCTCGGTCGCCGCAATGCCCTGGCTGCACCAACTCACCCCACCCGACGCCATCGCCGCCGAGGATGATCGCTCAATGGCTGCCTTCACCCTGTTCCCGCCCTGCTCCGACATTCGCACCTGCGAGGATAACGGCCATGATCAGGAGTTCCGCACCGCCATCATGCTGCGCGCCGTCACCAAAGGCCGGTTCACCCTGCCCGGTGCCAGCCTGGTTGATGTCTATCATCCGCTGATCCGCGGCACCCTGGCCGATCAATCGATCACCGTGCTCGCCCCCAGCGCCGCTCCGCCATCAGCACCCTAATCGGCCCAAGGTGCGCAGCCGCCTCAAAACCATCCTGGTCCGCCTCAGCCTGATCGGGCTGAGCGGTCTGCTGATCCTGCTCGTCTGCGCCTACGCTTTCCCGCCCAGCCTCAGCCGCCTTGCCGTGCAAGGCCGGATCATTAATGACCGCAACGGCCACGCCATCGCCTACTACACCGACCCGCAAGGTGAGTGGAAATACCCCACCCAAGCCGCCTCGGTGAACAAAGTGATGATCCGCATGCTGATCGGCATCGAGGATCACCGCTTCTACCACGATCCGGGGATCGATCCGCTCGCCATCGCCCGCGCCACCGTGCAAATGCTCGCCGCCGGCCATGTCGTCTCCGGCGCCTCCACCCTGACCATGCAGGTCACCCGCCTGCTGCACCCCGCACCGCGCACCCTCCCGGTCAAGATCATCGAGGCCTTTCAGTCCATTTCTCTCACCGAACATTATTCCAAAACCCGCATCCTCGGCATGTGGCTTTCCCTCGCCCCGTTCGGCGGCAATATCGTGGGCGTCAACGCCGCCGCCCATCTCTGGTTCGGCGAAAACCCCAACCAACTCTCGCCCGCCCAAGCCGCCTTGCTGATCGCTTTGTGCCGCCGCCCCGAAGCCCTGCGCCCCGACCGGCATCCGCACGCCGCCATGATCGCGCGCAACAAAGTCCTCGCCGAAGCCGAACGGCTGCATTTGCTCTCCCCACACGCCGCGCGCGAAGCGCAAGCGACACCCGTGCCCCGCCACTGGCACCGCCTACCCGCCCAAACCCCGCAACTCACCGCAGCCCTGCCCACTGGCAGCACCACCACCCTGAACGGCCCGCTCAACGCCGCCCTCGCTTCCTTGGCCCAGCGCGATCTCACCGCCATGCGCCCCGCCGAATCCCTCGCCATCCTCATCATCAACGCCCGCGACCACGCCATCCGCGCCGCCTATCTCGGCGATTGGGCCAATCCGCGCCGTGCGGGCTTTCTTGATCTCAGCCGCAGCATCCGCTCGCCCGGCTCAGCGCTCAAACCCTTTCTCTACGGCCTCGCCTTCGCCGATGGTCTCGCCGGCCCCAACACGCTGTTTCGCGATTTGCCTGCCAATTTCGGCGCTTACGGGCCGGATGATTTCACCCATAATTTCATGGGCGTGGTCACCGCCGCCAGCGCGCTGCGCCGCTCGCTCAATCTGCCCGCGGTCAAGCTGATGCGGCGCTACCGGCCTGACCGTTTCGCCGCCCATCTGCGGGCCGCCGGCACGCCCTTGGCGCTCCCGCTCGGCGCACGCCCCACCTTGCCGCTCGCGCTCGGCGGCGGCGGCATCAGCATGCGCCGCCTCGCCGCCCTCTATGCCGGCCTTACCACCGATGGCAGCATCACCCGCCTGCATTGGCTCAAAGGCCAACAGCGGCGCACCCGCCCGCTGCTAACCCCAAGCATCGCCGCCGAAGTAGCCGGCATCCTCACCCGCCCGCTGCCCGGCACCCAAATCAACGGCATCGCCTGGAAAACCGGCACCAGTGCCGGCAATCGCGATGATTGGGCCGCCGGCTTTGACCGCCGCAGCGTCATCATCGTCTGGGTCGGCCGCCCCGATGGCGGCGCGCTGCCCGGCGCCGCGGCGATCGACCGCGCCGTGCCCATTCTCACCCAAGTCACCGGCTTGATCAAAATTGCACCCCGTCAGCCGCTCGCGCCGCGCCACGTCTTCACCCTCGCCGCACCACCCGCCTTAGCACAGCTCCAACTCGCCTACCCGCCACCCGGTGCGGCCATCGCCGATCTCGGCCCGATCCAACTGCGCGCCACCGGTGGCCAACGTCCCCTGACCTTCCTGATCGATGGCAAGCCGCTCGCCTCAATCGCGGCCCTCAGCACCGCCCGCTTCACCCCGCACTCCCCCGGCTTTTACCGCATCCGCATCATCGATGCGCGCGGCCACAGCGTCAGCGCCATGTTTCGCGTCCTGCCCGCGCACCACCCGGATCAGTAACCCCCCTTTACCCGCAGCACCCGCGCCGATAAGCCCGGATCATGACCGAGCCCCAAACCAGCCTCGACCCCGCCGATTGGACCGGCCTGCGCGCCCTCGGCCACCGCATGCTCGACCATGTCATTGATCGCCTCGCCCGGCTGCGCCAGGGCAAAGTCTGGCAACCCATGCCCGCCCCGATCCGGGCCAGTTTCCGCACCGCCCTGCCACGCACCGGCATCGGCGCCGAAGCCGCCTATGACGAATTTTTGCGCCGCATCGCGCCCTACGCCTCAGGCAACACCCATCCGCGCTTCATGGGCTGGGTGCAAGGCGGCGGCAACCCGGTCGCGATGCTCACCGCCCTGCTCGAAGCCGGCCTGAACGAGAATTGCGGGGGCCGCGATCATGTCGGTCTCGCGGTCGAGCGCCAAATCATCGCCTGGTCCGCCGAAATGCTCGGCCTGCCCACCAGCACCGGCGGCTTGCTGGTCACCGGCTCGTCAATGGCCAATTTCATCGCGGTGCTCTGCGCCCGCCGCCAAGCCCTCGGCGCCGATGTGCGCACCCACGGCCTCGGCAGCCACCGCCTCACCGGCTACGCGCAAACCGGCGTGCATCGCTGCGTCCCCGGCGCGTTCGACATGGCGGGCATCGGCAGCGATGCGCTCCGCCGCATCCCGACCAACGCCGCCTGCCAGATCAATCTCGCCGCGCTGGAGGCCCAAATCATCGCGGACCGCGCCACCGGCCACACCCCGTTCTTGATCGTCGCGACCGCCGGCACGGTCGATGTCGGCGCGATCGATCCGCTCCCCGCCTTGGCCGATCTTGCCGCTAAATACGGGCTGTGGCTGCATGTGGATGCCGCTTTCGCCGCCCTCGCCGCGCTATCACCCCGCCATGCGGACTTGCTCACCGGCATTGATCGCGCCGATTCGGTGGCCTTTGATTTCCATAAATGGGCGCAAATCCAATATGATTGCGGCTGCGTGCTGGTGCGCGCCGAACAGCTCATGCTCGATAGCTTCGCCCAAAACGCGCCCTATCTCAGCGCAGCACCCAGCTCAGCGCCTCGGGGCCTCGCCGGCGGCACACCCTGGCCGTGCGATCTTGGCCCCGACCTGTCGCGCAGTTTCCGCGCCCTGAAAATCTGGATGACCCTGCAAAGCTACGGCGCGGACGCGCTCGGCGCGGTGGTCGATCAAACCTGCGCCGTCGCATCGCATCTCGGCGCGTTGATCGATGCCACGCCCGGCTTGACCCGGCTCGCCCCGGTTGCCCTCAATATCGTCGGTTTCCGCTACGATGATGGCGGGGATGATCTCGATGCGCTCAACGCCGATCTGGTCGCCGATCTGCAAGAATCAGGCGAATTCGTCGTCTCCTCAACCTTGATCGATGGCCAGCGCGCCATCCGCGCCGCCTTCGTCAATCACCGCACGGTCAAAGCCGACGCTGACGCGCTGGTGGCAGCCATCCTGGCCGCCGCCACCGCCCGCCAGCGCCCGACCCAGAATTAGAGCCTTGTTTGTCGATCAATTTCATTGGTTTAGCTCGGATCTGACGATCCAACCTAAACCAATATTGATCTAATGGCGCCAGCCACCACCCCAACCGCCGCCGCGCCAGCCATCATCATCATCGCCGCCGCGCCAGCCGCCCCAATAGCCACCGCCAACCACAACACTACCCGTGACCACCGGTGGTGCAACGTAACCCGGATAGCCATAGCCAGGATATCCATACCCGTAGCCATAGCCGGGGTAATAAGCGCAGCCACCCAACCCCAGAGCAGCCACAGCCGCCCCAACCAACAGAATTTTCTTGCCAAACTTGATCATTTTCATGCTCCTTGCGCGCAGGACAGGTCGGGCGCGCTCTTTCATTTGATCAACATGGCGATGATATTGGGCAGAACTGCGGCATGACAGTGATGATTTTGTAACCTCGCGCAACACCGTGCCATGATTTTGCCCGCTTGCCGCCCGCTTCAAAGCACATCATATCAGCATAACAATAATCAACCGCAGTTCCGCGGCCCCGCTTCGGAGAGAAACCATGCGTCGTCCCCGCCCCTTTTTCGGTTCCGCGCTGAGCTTGACCACGGCCCTGTCCTTAACCCTGCCGCTCGCACTCTCGCTCCTCGGCACCGCCCGCGCCCAAACCATCGCCACACCACCCGCGCGCGTCGGTCAGGTCGCCGCGATCAATGGCCAAGTTTCCTTTGCCGATAGCAACACCAATGGCTGGGCCCAGGCCAGCTTGAACTACCCTATTGTTTCGGGTGACGCGCTCTACACCCAGCCCGGCGCGCAAACCGCCGTCGCGATCGATGCGAGCCGGATCACCCTAAATAGCGGCGCGGAACTCACCTTCACCCGGATCGGCAACCGCACCGTCACCGCCGCCCTCGCCCAAGGCGAAATCTTCCTTGATCTGCGCTACATGCCGCCCGGTGACAGCTACAGCATCACCACCCCGCGCGGCACCGTCACCCTGAGCCAGAATGGCCGCTATGACATCATCGCGGGCGATGCCAACACCCCCACCGAAATCTCCACCCTGCGCGGCAACGCTAATCTGCAAACCCAAGACGTCGCCTTGAGCATCGCCGCCGGCCAAACCGCCTATCTGCAAGGCAGCCAGCCGGTCACCGCCTCGCTGACCACCCTACGCGTCGATCCGTTCATTAACAGCTTCAATCAACGCCATTACATCGCACCGCCAAGCTATGTGCCGCCCGTGGTCGATCAAATGACCGGCATCACCCAGCTCTCCGCCTACGGCGCCTGGCAGCAAGCGCCGCAATATGGCGCCATCTGGTATCCCACCGTCGCCCCTGGCTGGGTGCCCTATCATTATGGCCATTGGGCCTATATCGCGCCCTGGGGCTGGACCTGGGTGGATAATGAACCTTGGGGCTTCGCACCGTTCCATTATGGCCGCTGGGTGCAATATGGCGGTCGCTGGGGCTGGGCGCCCGCTTATGCCGGCGTGCCCTATAACGCCTATCAACCGCCGGTCTATGCCCCCGCTTTGGTCAGTTTCTTCTCGGTCGGCTCCGGCGTCGCCCTCTCGGTCGGGCTTGGGGTCGGTGCCTTCGCCCAAGGCAATATCGGCTGGGTGCCGCTCGGCCCGCAGGAACCCTATCTGCCCTGGTATCGCTGCCGCCCGGATTATGTGCGCAATCTCAACGTGTACAACGTCCGCAACATCAACCGCGTCACCACGATCTACAACAACAATACCACGGTGGTGAACAATACCCGGACCATCAATAATTATTACGGCCCCACCCGCCTGATCAATCGCGGCGCCGCCACCGTGATCCCCGCCAGCGCCATGCGCCAGGGGCTACTGGTGCAAAATGTCGCGCACGCGGCCCCGCAAACCATCCTCGCCGCCGCCCACCCGATCCCGCCAGCCAGCGTGCCGGGCTACCAGCATCTTCAATTAACCGCCCTGCATCCCGGCCCCATTGGTCGACCCATTGGCCGACCCGGTGCCCAACCCGGTGCCCAACCCGGTATTGGACCAAACCATGGCGCGCTGCCGCAACCCGGCCAGCCAATCCATGCGATTCCGGCGGTCATGCGCCTGCCCGCCCCCCCCGCAGTGCCGCACCGCATCGCCGCCCCCGCACCGCGCCCGGCACCGTTCGCCGCCGCACGCGGCCTGCCGGTCGCCAAACCCGGCCCGGTTCACGGCATCGCGGCCCGCCCGGTCGTGCTCCAGCATATGCCAACCCGAATCCAGCCGCCCCATTCGCTGGCAACGCCCACGCCCTTTAATCGCCCGGTCAACCAACCGGCGATCAACCGCCCTACCCCGGCGATCGCCCGACCGACGACCCAACCCTTCCATCCGCCCGCCCATAGTTTTTCGCCACCGCCACTGCCGCACGTCGTAACCCCCCAGCCGCTCGCCCCACGCCCGGCAGCGCCGCAATATCACCCGCCGGTGCAGACTTATCATCCGCCCGTGCAAACTTTTCACCCGCCCGTGCAGGCCTACCACCCGCCCGTGCAAACCTATCACCCGCCTGTGCAAACCTACCATCCGCCCGTGCAGGCCTACCACCCGCCCGTGCAAGCCTACCATCCGCCCGTGCAGGCCTACCACCCGCCTGTGCAAACCTATCACCCGCCCGTGCAAGCCTACCATCCGCCCCCGCGTCCTGCCCCGCGTCCGGCCCCGCCACCGAAAGATCTGCAACATCCATGAGCAAAATCCTGCTATAGACCGCGCATGAGCGATCAGCCCGCCTTTCGTCCGCCACCGCCTGCGCGCAATCGCCGCCGCATGGCCGAAGATCTTTTGCTCCTGCCGCTCGCGCTGGTCTTGGAACTTTGGAGCCGCGTCATCTGGCGCGGCTCCCTCGCCTTGCTCGATGCCTTGTCACGCACCGCCGCCCTCGCGCGGCTGCGGCGCCGCCTGCAAACCTTACCGCCCTGGATTGTGCTCCTGCTGTTCCTGATCCCCGAAGCCATGGATCATCTGAGCGGCTTCTGGGCCACAATCTTGTTCGTTCATGGCAATTGGCTCGGCGCCACCCTGGTCGCCGTGTTCATCAAAGGCAGCGCCATCTTGATCGCCCTCTGGATCTATCAATCCTGCGAGCAAAGCCTGATGTCGGTGCGCTGGTTCGCCACCCTGCATGATCGGGTGATTGCCGGCAAAAACTGGGTGCTCGCCCGCACCGCGCCGATCCGCGCGCGCATCCTCGCCCCGCTGGGCCGATCAAGCTATCTATCGCGCCGCCTCAGCGCCTGGCGGCTTTATGTCGCCCGCCTCGTGCGCCAACGTTTCAGCTAACCCATGTCCGCCCGCGCACGCGCCCATCTCGCCGCGATGGACCCCATCCTCGGCGCGCATATCCGCAGCATCGGCCCTTGCACCCTGAAGCCGGATCGCACCCGCGAGCCTTATGCCGCCTTGGTTTCCGCCATCGCCCACCAGCAGTTGCATGGCCGCGCCGCCGAAACCATTCTCGCCCGCCTGCACGCCCATGCTGGCGGTGCCTGCCCCGACCCCGCCACACTGCTCTCGCTCCCTGAGAGCACCCTGCGCGCCTGCGGCTTTTCCGGCGCCAAGGTTGCCGCCCTGCATGACATTGCCCGCCACAGCCTCGCCGGCACCATCCCCACCCGCCGCGCCTGCACCCGCATGAGCGACGCCGCTTTGATCGAGCGCCTCTGCACCGTGCGCGGCGTGGGCCGCTGGACGGTGGAAATGCTGCTGATCTTCACCCTCGGTCGGCCCGATATTTTCCCCGTCGATGATTTCGGCGTCCGCGAAGGCTATCGCCTGCTCCACGCCCTGCCCAGCCAACCCAAACCCCGTGACTTCGCGATCATCGGCGAGGCCTACGCCCCCTATCGCAGCACCGCCGCCTGGTATCTCTGGCGCGCGGCCGACGCGGCCAAGAAAATTCCGCCCCCACCCTAATCATGGGCGCCTTAATCATCCCCGCGCCATCCTTGCCTATTCGCCCCCAACCCGCTACACCCCCCGGCTTCAGCCCGGTCGGTATCGGGCGACCCCCCAGGAGCGACAGATGAAACCGAGCATTCACCCCGATTATCACGAAATCAACATCATCATGACCGATGGCACGGCGTACAAAACCCGCTCCTGCTACGGCAAACCCGGCGACACGTTGCGCCTGGACATTGATCCGAAATCCCACCCCGCCTGGACCGGTCAAACCCGCATCGTCGATACCGGCGGTCAGGTCGCGAAGTTCAACAAGAAATTCGCCTCCATCGGCGCCCGCACGAAATAATTTTTGCGGCCTGCGTGACGCCGGGCTCTTGAACGGCCCGGCGCGACACCCTTAATGATTGGATGAAGGATGCCTCAGGGGTCCTTCTCAGCTAGGCTACGGGCTGGTCATCGTGACAGTCCGGATCGAAACCTTGCTACAATCAGGAGGTTGTTATGACACTCGATTTCTCACCCTTGTTCCGTACGGCCATCGGCTTTGATCGCGTCGCCGCCATGCTCGATGCGCTGCCGGATGCGCCGACCAACAGCTACCCACCCTATAACATCGAAAAACTCAGCGCCGAGGATTATCGCATCACCATGGCGGTCGCCGGTTTCCGCGCCGAGGATATCGAATTGGTGGTCAAAGAGAACACCCTGGTCATCAGCGGCAAACTCACCACTGAAACCCCCCAGGGCGAAACCCTCTATCGCGGCATCGCGTCCCGCGCCTTCGAGCGCCGCTTCGTCCTCGCCGATCACATGATCGTCGATGGGGCCTCGCTCGAAAACGGGCTGTTGCACGTGGCTTTGAAGCGGGTAATCCCCGAATCGCTGAAACCGCGCCGGATCAGCATCACCAGCAGCGCCGCGCGGCCCGTAACCACGATTAGCAACGATACCACCACGGTCAGCGCTAACACGGTGAACGCCAACACGCTCAACGCCAACACGACGGCGCACGCCGCCTAATTTCGCTCTCATCGGCAGGCCCAGCGTCCCGCGCTGGGCCTGTTTTTATGTCGGACAATGGTGCATTCATGGATCAATTGGCTCTCTACACCACCTTTGTCCGCGTCGCCGAGCGCGGATCATTTTCCGCCGTCGCGCGCGATCTGAACACCTCCCAGCCAATGATCTCACGGCAAATCTCCGCCCTCGAAGATCATCTCGGCGTTCGCCTGGTCCAGCGCACCACCCGCCATCTGCACCTCACCGAAGACGGCCAAGCGCTGCTGCCCCACGCCCGCACCATCCTCGAATCCCTCGAAGCCGCCGCCGAGAGCATCGGCAAAAGCCAAACCAACCCAACGGGCCGCGTCCGCGTCGGCGTGCCCACCTCGCTCGGCGTCTATATGGCGCGGCGGCTGAACGCATTCTTCGCCGCCTACCCGCAGCTCTCGCTCGATCTCAAAATGCGCGATGGCACGTTTGACCTGATCGACGAAGGGCTGGACCTGGTCATCGCGATCACCCAGCCGAGCCAATCGAGCCTAATCGCGCGCCGCCTCGGCCTCGTTGCCTCCGCCCTGGTCGCCGCCCCCGATTATCTGGCCCGCCACGGCGCACCGCGCCAACCCACCGACCTGCTCAACCATGAATGTATCGTCTATGATCGCCCAGGCGTTGAGAATAATTGGCGCTTCTCCACGCCCACCGGCGAACAAACCGTCTCAGTGCAAGGGCGTTTCCATGTCGATAGCAGCGAAGCCGTCCGCCTCGCCGCCCGCGCTGGTTTTGGCATTGCCCTGCTGCCGCGCGTGAGTGTGGTCGATGACATCGAATCCGGCGTCCTCGCCCTCGTGCTGCCCGATCATGAGCCGGTGCGCGTGCCGCTCTACGCCATCCTCCCCTCGCGCCGCCACGTATCACCGCGCACCCGCGCCGTGCTCGATTTTCTGATCAACGAGCTGGAAACCACGCCCTTCACCAAGCCAAGCGGCGAAATCGACCGCTTGAATATCAGGCTCTAAAACCGCTCAATCACCGCGCCACAGACGGCAAGCTTTTTCTCCACCGCCTCATAGCCGCGATCAAGATGATACACTCGGTTCACCACCGTCTCCCCCTTCGCCGCCAACCCGGCCAGCACCAGCGAAAACGAGGCGCGTAAATCCGTCGCCATCACCGGCGCGCCCGACAGGCTCGGCACCCCGCGCACAATGGCCGACGCGCCATGCACATTAATCCGCGCGCCCATCCGGTTCAGTTCCGGCACATGCATGAACCGATTTTCAAAAATCGTCTCGGTAATCATCGAGGCGCCCTCCGCCACCGCCATCAGCGTCATGAATTGCGCCTGCATATCCGTCGCAAAGCCCGGAAACGGCTCGGTCATCGCATCGGTGCCGTGCAGCCCGTTGCGCCGGCTGACCAAAATCCCGTCCGCCTGCTCGTCGATCACCACGCCGGCCTGCGCCAAAACCGCGAGCACCGCGCCCAAATCCGCCGCCCGCGCCCCGCGCAGCAGCACCGACCCGCCGGTAATCGCCGCCGCACACGCATACGTCCCGGTCTCGATCCGATCCGGCAAAATCCGGTGCCGCGCCCCATGCAGCGCCCCCACCCCATTCACCACCAGCCGATCCGTGCCCGCCCCGGCAATATCCGCCCCCATCGCGCTCAAACACGCAATCAAATCGCCAATCTCCGGCTCGCGCGCGGCATTCATCAACACCGTCTGCCCCTCGGCCAAACTCGCCGCCAGCAGCAAATTCTCCGTGGCCCCCACCGAGACAAACGGAAAAATAATTTCTGCACCCCGCAACCCGTGCGGCGCTTCGGCCTGGATATAGCCCCCTTCGAGGCTAATCCGCGCGCCCATCGCCTCCAGACCCTTCAAATGCAAATCCACCGGCCGCGTGCCTATCGCGCAACCGCCTGGCAACGACACCCGCGCCACCTGCTTGCGCGCCAAAAGCGGCCCCAGCACCAAAATCGAGGCGCGCATCTTGCGCACAATATCATACGGCGCCTCAGTATTGGTAATCGCCCCCCCGAGCGACAAGCACCGCGCTTGCTCGGCCTCCACCGCAATCCCGTGCTGGCTCAGCAGCGCCGCCATCGTGGTCAAATCGGCCAGCTCCGCCACATTCTCCAGCACCAACCGCTCATCGGTCAGCAGCCCCGCCGCCATCAAGGGCAGCGCGGCATTTTTCGCGCCAGAAATGTCGATAACGCCTTCAAGCGGATGCCCGCCCTCAATCCTGATCCGATCCATGAAAACTCAGCCCAATCCTATAGTTTCGGTAGCGCAACGCCGCGCTGGCGCATATATTTGCCCGCCTTGTCCGCGTAACTCACCTCGCACGGCCCCGCCCCCTGCAAAAACAGGAACTGGCAAATCCCCTCATGCGCATAAATCTTCGCCGGCAACGGCGTGGTGTTCGAAATCTCAATCGTCACCTGCCCCTCCCATTCCGGCTCGAGCGGCGTGACATTCACAATAATCCCGCAGCGCGCATAGGTCGATTTACCGAGGCAAATCACCAAAATATCCCGTGGCACCCGGAAATATTCCACCGTATGCGCGAGCGCGAAGGAATTGGGGGGAATAATGCAAACCGGCCCGCTGCGATCGACAAAACTCGACGGCGCAAAATCCTTGGGGTCCACCACAGCCGAATCAACATTGGTGAAAATCTTGAACTCATCAGCCACCCGCGCGTCATAGCCGTAAGATGATAATCCATAGGAAATCACCCCATCGCGCTTCTGGGTTTCCACAAACGGCTCAATCATCCCCCGCGTGAGCGCCTGCTCGCGGATCCACACATCCGGCATTACCGGCATGGCTGCCCCGCGCCATCCTCGCGGCCCTCGCTCGCGCCGATCGCGGGCGGGTCCGCAGCCCCCGCATCACGAGCGCGCAATTGCGCCTTGCGCCGCGCCAAATTGGCCCGCAACGCCTGCGCCTCGCGCTCACGGCGCGCCGCCGCCGCCATCGCCGCCGCCTGCTTCATCGATTGATCCGATTCCATCGCCGGACAAAGCCGCGCCATCAAGCCGCCGTCAAGTGCCCCGCTTGCACAGCCCAACCCCGTTCGATATACCGCCCGCATCGCTGTCATAGCTCAGGGGTAGAGCACCTCATTGGTAATGAGGAGGTCGAGGGTTCAATTCCCTCTGACAGCACCATAAAAATCAATCTTTTGCACCGCTGTCTTCGCCTCGGCGCCGATCTGATAGCGCCGCGACACAGAATCAAATTCGGGAGTGAACAAAATGCCGCGCATCCTGACCCATTTCATCGGCGGTGCCGCCGTCGAAGGCCAATCAGGCCGCTTCGATGACGTGTTCGACCCGAATACCGGTGCCGTCCAGGCCAAAGTGCCGCTCGCCAGCCAGCACGAGGTCGAAGCCGCCATCGCCAACGCCGCCGCCGCGCAACCCGCCTGGGCCGCCACCAACCCGCAGCGCCGCGCGCGCGTGCTGATGAAATTCCTCGATCTCATCAACCAAAATATGGACCCGCTGGCCAAATTGCTCTCCTCCGAGCACGGCAAAACCGTGCCCGACGCGAAGGGCGACATCCAGCGCGGTATCGAAGTGCTCGAATTCGCCATCGGCATCCCGCATCTGCTCAAGGGCGAATTCACCGAAAATGCCGGCACCGGCATCGATGTCTATTCGCTCCGCCAACCGCTCGGCGTGGTCGCGGGCATCACCCCGTTCAATTTCCCGGCGATGATCCCGCTTTGGAAGCTCGCACCGGCCATCGCCTGCGGCAACGCCTTCGTGCTCAAACCCTCCGAGCGCGATCCCTCGGTGCCGCTGCGCCTCGCCGAACTTTTCACCCAAGCCGGCGGCCCGCCCGGCATCCTCAACGTCGTCAATGGCGATAAAGTCGCGGTCGATGCCCTGCTCCATGATCCGCGCATCGCCGCCGTCGGCTTTGTCGGCTCTTCATCCATCGCCAATTATATCTACGCCACCGCCGCCCAAAACGGTAAACGCGCCCAATGTTTCGGCGGTGCCAAAAACCACATGATTATCATGCCCGATGCGGACATGGATCAAGCGGTCGATGCGCTGATCGGTGCCGGCTACGGCTCCGCCGGCGAGCGCTGCATGGCCATCTCGGTCGCCGTCCCGGTCGGCCAGGCCACCGCCGATGCGCTGGTGAAAAAACTAATCCCCCGCGTCGAAGCCCTGAAAATCGGCCTATCCTCGGATGCCAGCGCCGATTACGGCCCGCTGGTCACCAAAGCCGCGCTGGAGCGGGTGAAACATTACGTCGATACCGGCGTGCAAGAAGGTGCCAAATTGCTGGTCGATGGCCGCAACTTCAAAATGCAAGGCTATGAGGGCGGCTATTTCATCGGCGGCTGCCTGTTCGATCACGTCACCCCGGACATGGCGATCTACAAAGACGAAATCTTCGGCCCGGTGCTCAGCATCGTGCGCGCCAAAAACTACGAAGACGCCATCCGCCTGCCCACCGAGCATGAATATGGCAACGGCGTCGCCATCTTCACCCGCGATGGCGATGCCGCGCGCGATTTCGTCTCGCGCGTCCAGGTCGGCATGGTCGGCGTCAATGTGCCGATCCCGGTGCCCATCGCCTATCATACGTTCGGCGGCTGGAAGCGCTCTGGCTTTGGCGATTTGAACCAGCACGGCCCGGATTCGATCCGTTTTTACACCAAAACCAAAACCGTCACCGCGCGCTGGCCCTCCGGCGTGAAAGACGGCGCGGAATTCGTCATCCCCACCATGGGTTGAAGCCCAACCCGCAACCCGGAGCGCGCGCATGGCAAAAATCGGCTTCATCGGCCTCGGCAATATGGGCCTGCCCATGGCGGCGAACCTGCTGAAAGCCGGCCATGTGCTCACCGGCTATGATCTGTCCGCTCCAGCGCGCGCCAACGCGCAAGGGGCGAACATCCCCCTCGCCGACACGCCCGATCAAGCCGTTCGCGATGCCGAGATCATCATCACCATGCTGCCCAACGGCGCCCTGGTGCTCGATGTGTGGCAAACCATCCTCACCACCGCCGCCCCCGGCACGTTATTGATCGATTGCTCAACCATCGATGTCGCGAGCGCCCGCCTCGCCCATCAGCGCGCCGATGCAGCGGGCTGCCCGGCACTCGATGCCCCGGTGTCCGGCGGCGTCGGCGGTGCCATCGCTGGCAGCCTCACCTTCATGGTCGGCGGGGGCGAACGCGCCTTCTCCAGCGCCGAGCCGATCCTCGGCGCCATGGGCAAAAAAATCGTCCATTGCGGCCCCGCCGGCTCCGGCCAAGCCGCCAAAATTTGCAATAACATGATCCTCGGCATCTCCATGATCGGCGTGAGCGAAGCCTTCGTGCTCGCCGAGAAGCTCGGTCTCGATGCCAAGGCCCTGTTCGATGTCGCCTCAACCTCCTCAGGCCAATGCTGGGCGCTCACCAGCTATTGCCCAGTCCCCGGCCCGGTGCCGGCCAGCCCGGCCAATCATGACTATAAGCCCGGCTTCGCCGCCGCCCTGATGCTCAAAGACCTCGCCCTCAGCCAAGACGCCGCCAGCAGCGTCGGCGCGCAAACCGCCCTCGGCGCCCACGCCGCCGAGATTTATCGCCGCTTCGTCGAAGCGGGCGGCGGCGGTGATGATTTCTCCGCCATCATCAACACACTCCGCGAGCAGAGCCAAGCCAAGTCTTAGCATCCCCCAATTACGAGGCGGCTTGATCTCGATCAATGACGCGCCGCGCCGCAGCCCCTAGCGTGCCCTGGTTCCCCATAACCAGGAGGTTGCTATGACCAACCAAACGACGCCATCGCCGTTTTTTGATCTCGCCGGAAATTTCAGCGGACTCGGGTTCACGCCCGTGCTGTTTGAGCAAATGACCGGCGGCATGATGCGCCTGATCGAAGCGCAATTCGCCCTCACCCAAACCATCGCCCAAGCCCAGTTCGGCCTGCTCGATGCCATGATGCGCGCGAGCCACCGCACCGAGGCCGACAGCCCGGCACCGGCCAAACCCGCCACCCACCATATCGATCTGCGCCAACCCGAACGCGCTCGGTCCTAATCCGATGCCAATCCCCTCAGCACGGCCGATCATCGATCTCTCCGGCAAAATCGGTCTCGTGCTCGGCATCGCCAACGAACATTCGATCGCGACGGGCTGCGCGCAGCGCTTTGTGGATGCTGGTGCGCATCTCGTCGCCACCTATCTCGATGACAAAGCCCGCCCTTTCGTCGAGCCGGTCGCCCGCGCCTTGCCGTGCGATCTGCTGTTGCCATGCGATGTGCGCGTGAACGGCGCGTTGGAATCGGTCTTCACCGCGATCCGCGATCGCTATGGTCGGCTCGATTTTCTGCTCCACGCCATGGCCTTCGCCCCGCGCGAGGATCTGCACGCCCGCGTCACCGATTGTTCCGCCGCCGGCTTTGCGTTGGCCATGGATGTCTCGTGCCATTCCTTCATTCGCTGCGCCCGCTTGGCCGAGCCTTTAATGGCCCAAGGCGGCGCTCTGCTCAGCGTCAGTTTTTACGGCGCCGAGCGGGTGGTGGAGCATTATAACCTGATGGGTCCGGTGAAAGCCGCCCTCGAATCCAGCGTGCGCTACCTTGCCGCCGAACTCGGCCCCCGCCATATCCGGGTCAACGCCGTATCGCCCGGCCCGATCGCCACCCGCGCCGCCAGCGGTATCGACAGGTTCGATGAATTATTGGAGCGCGCCGCCCTCGCCGCCCCCGAACATCAACGCGTCACCATCGAGGATGTCGGCGCCCTCGCCGCCTTCCTCGCCAGCGATGCCGGCGCGCGCATCACCGGCAGCATCATTCCCGTCGATGGCGGGCAGCATATCATGGCGTGATCCACGCCGATCAGGAGTATCCATAATGAGCACCGAAACCCAATCCACCCCCCCCAAAATCGCGCCCAAAATCGCGCCCAAAACCGGCCCCAAAACCACCCCAAAACCCAGCCGAACCCCCGCACCCACCCCGCCGATCACCCGCGAGCGCGTCTCCAACACCGATGCGATCGATCGCACCTTGCACGCCGCCCAAGCCCGGCTCACCGCCGGCCTATCCCCCGCCGGCTTCGCCCTCGCCTGGCGTGATTGGGCGGTGCATCTCGCCAATCAACCCGCCCGCCAGATGAATCTCGCCCGCCAAGCCCTTGAGGACGCTGCCAGCATCACCCGCGTTGCCCTCGGGCTCGACCAACCCGGCACCGAACCCAACCCTGATGATCGCCGCTTCGCCCATCCGCGCTGGCAGGACATGCCCTACAGCCTATACAAAGAACAATTCCTGCGCACCGAACGCTGGTGGCATGACGCCACCACCGGCATCGCCGGGGTCGATCCCGCGCATGAGCGCATCGTCAGCTTCATCACCCGCCAAGCGTTGGACGCCATCGCCCCCACCAATGTTCCGCTGCTCAACCCCGAAGTCACCGAAGCCGCCCGCACCAGTGCCGGCCAATCGGTGCGCGCGGGCCTGAAAAATTGGCTGCAAGACAGCGCCATCGCCCTGCGCCACCATACCGACCTGCCGCTGCAACCGGGCAAGCAGGTCGCCATCAGCCAAGGTGCCGTGGTTTATCGCAACGCCCTGATCGAATTGATCCAATACAGCCCCACCACCGCCAAAGTCCGGCCCGAACCGCTGCTGATTGTCCCGGCCTGGATCATGAAATATTACATTCTAGACCTCTCGCCGGAAAATTCCCTGGTCCGCTATCTCACCGACCAGGGCTACACCGTTTTCATGATCTCCTGGCACAACCCCACCGAAGCGGATCGCGATCTGGGCCTTGATGATTACCGCCAAAACGGCGTGATGGCGGCACTCGATGCCATCAGCGCGATCACCGGTGCTGCGAAAATCCACGCCGCCGGCTATTGCCTCGGCGGCACCCTGCTCTCCATCGCCGCCGCCGCCATGGCCCGCGATCATGATAACCGCCTCGCCTCGGTCGCGCTGTTCGCCGCCCAAACCGATTTCACCGAAGCCGGCGAGCTGCAACTCTTCATCACCGAATCGGAACTCGCCTTCCTCGACGATATTATGTGGCGCCAAGGCTATCTCGATGCCACCCAAATGGCCGGCGCGTTCCAAATGCTGCAATCGAACGATCTGATCTGGTCGCGGATGATCCGCCGTTATTTCATCGGCGAACAAGACCACCCGAATGATCTGATGTCCTGGAACCAGGACGCAACCCGCATGCCCTATCGCATGCACGCGGAATATCTGCGCCATTTATTCCTCCATAACGATCTCGCCGAAGGACGCCTCAATGCGGGCGATCAGCCGGTCGCGATCAGCGACATCGCGGTTCCCCTGTTTGTGGTCGGCACCGAGCGTGACCATATCGCCCCCTGGCACTCGGTCTATAAGCTGCATCTCCTCAATCAAGGCCCGCTCACCTTCGTGCTCACCTCCGGCGGCCATAATGCCGGCATTGTCAGCGAACCCGGCCATCCACACCGGCATTTTGCGCTCCTGCACCGCCCGGCTGACGCGCCCTATCGCGCCCCGGAGGAATGGCAACGCGAAGCCCCGGTGCAAGAAGGGTCTTGGTGGCCAGAGCTGGTCAAATTCCTCGATGCATTGTCAGGCGCGCCAACCGCCCCACCCCCATTAGGCCGCGATGACGCTGGCTATAAACAGCTCGAAGCCGCCCCCGGTCGTTACGTTCATGAAATGTGAGATGAGCTGATGGATACCCAGGCACCACCCCCCGCAATGCTCCACGCCGCCAGCTTGGAAAACCGAACCTTCGATGAAATCGCCATCGGTGATTCGGCCACGCTGAGCCGCACCCTGAACAATGATGACATTTCGTTATTCGCCTATCTCTCCGGTGACATCAATCCCGCCCATCTCGATCCGGATTATGCCCGCACCGACATGTTCCACCATATCATCGTGCATGGCATGTGGACGGCGGGGCTAATCTCCGCCCTGCTCGGCACCAAACTCCCAGGCCCCGGAACCATCTATCTCGATCAATCACTGCAATTCCGCGCCCCGGTCGCCCCCGGTGACACCATCACCGCCACCGTCACGGTGAGCGAGCGCATCCCCGAAAAACACCGGCTCAGCCTTGAATGTCTGGCGGTCAACCAAAACCAAATCGTGGTGCTCAAAGGCACAGCCCTGGTGCAAGCCCCGACCGAAAAAATCCGCCGCCCCGCCATGGCCCTGCCCGACATCCGATTAAGCCGCCATGAGCGTTTTAACACGCTGTTACAACAAGCCCGGTCCAACGGCCCCATCCCCACCGCCGTCGTGCATCCCTGCGATGCACTCTCGCTCACCGGCGCGCTGGAGGCCGCCGCCGCCGGGCTAATCATCCCGATCCTGGTCGGTCCAGAGGCCAAAATCCGCGCCGCCGCCGCCGCCGCACAGCTTGATCTCACCGGCCTGCGGATCGAAACCACCCCGCACAGCCACGCATCGGCTGCGCGCGCTGTCGCCCTGGTGCGCAACGGCGACGCCAAACTCCTGATGAAAGGGGCTTTGCATACCGATGAATTGATGCATGAGGTGGTCGATGCCAGCACCGGGCTGCGCACCGATCGGCGCGTCTCGCATGTCTATGTCATGGACGTGCCCAGCTACCCGCGCCCGCTCTTGGTGACCGATGCCGCGATCAATATTGCTCCTGATCTCGCCACCAAGCGTGACATCGCGCAAAACGCGATCCATCTCGCCCACGCGCTCGGCATCGACACACCCAAACTCGCCGTTCTCGCCGCCGTCGAAACCATCAACCCCGCGATGCCAGCGACGCTCGATGCCGCGGCCCTGAGCAAAATGGCCGAACGGGGCCAAATCACCGGCGGCATCATCGATGGCCCGCTCGCCTTCGATAACGCCGTCAGCCCGCAAGCCGCCCGCGAAAAAAACATCGTCTCGCCGGTGGCCGGCCAAGCCGATATTCTGCTGGTCCCCGATATCGAGGCCGGCAACATGGTCGCCAAGCAACTCACCTTCCTCGCCGGCGCGGATGCGGCCGGGATTGTGGTCGGTGCGCGCGTGCCCATCGTGCTGACCAGCCGGGCCGATGATGCGCGCACCCGCCTTGCCTCCTGCGCCGTCGCAATCCTGCTGGCCGCCCACGAGCAACGCAACAGCGCGCGGACCACCACCCCATGACCGATGCCGTTCTGGTCCTGAACGCCGGCTCCTCCAGCCTGAAATTCGCCCTGATCGAAACCACCCGTCAGCGCCTCGCTGTGGGCGAAATTGAGCGCATCGGCGAAGCCCCGCATTTCTTCGCGCATAACCAAGCGAGCCAAACCCTGATCGATCGCACCTGGCACGATGGTGCCAGCCTCAGCCATGAAGATTTGCTCAAACCCCTGCTTGATTGGGCAGAAAATCACCTGCAAGGTGATCGTCTGATCGGTGTTGGTCATCGCATCGTGCATGGCGGCACCCAGTTCGCAGCGCCAGTGCGCCTCACCGCCCAAATTATTGACGCGTTAGCAAAACTTACCCCCCTTGCGCCCCTGCACCAACCCCACAACCTCGCCCCGATTCGCGCCATCGCCACCCTGCGCCCGGATCTGCCGCAAATCGGCTGTTTTGATACCGGCTTTCACCACACGATGCCCGACATCGCGACCCGCCTGCCTTTGCCGGACGCCTATCACCAGGCCGGCGTGCGCCGCTACGGCTTTCACGGATTATCCTACGAATATATCGCCCGCCGCTTCGCAAATCTCGATCCGCACCGTGCTGGTGGCCGGGTGATCGCCGCCCATCTCGGCAATGGGGCCAGCGCCTGCGCCCTGCGCGCCGGCCAATCGGTGGAAACCAGCATGGGCTTCACCGCGCTCGATGGGCTGATGATGGGCACGCGCACCGGCAGCCTCGATCCGGGCGTGGTGCTCTATATGCTCGAACAGGAGCATCGCAGCGCCGCCGCCATCAGCCATCTGCTCTATAACAGTTCAGGATTACTCGGCGTCTCCGCCGAATCCTCCGATATGCGCGTCCTGCTCGCCAGCACCCGCCCGCAAGCCAAGCTCGCCATCGCCCTGTTCTGCCACATCGCCGCACGCGAAATCGCGGCGCTCACCACCGCTCTCGGCGGGCTTGATGCGCTGATCTTCACCGCCGGCATCGGCGAACACGCAGCGCCAGTGCGCGCGGGCATTTGCGCCAACCTCGCCCATTTCGGCATCACGCTCGATGATAACGCCAACAATCAAAACGCCCTGCTCATCAGCCGCCCCACCACCCCAGTCGCCGTCTATGTCATCCCCACCGATGAAGAAGCCATGATCGCCGAACACAGCCTGACGCTGCTTGCTAACCAAGCGCCAACCAACGCTCAATCCGATGCTCAATCCAACGCTAACAAATCAGCGAGCGTGTAAGCCAGCACTTCAGTCGCCCGATATAAATCGCTCAGCGCAAGCCGCTCATCGGCACGATGCGCGTTCGCCTGCTCAATCGTGTGCGGCCCCGCACCGTAGAGCACAATCGGCACGCCAAACGCCGCATAATGCCGCGCATCGGTGTAAAGCGGCACCCCGGTCGCGCGCACGATTTCGCCCATCACCACCGAGGCATGCTGACATAACAAATCGGTCAAAACCTGACTGCGGGCATCCGGCACTAACGGCTCAGCCAGCAAAATCCGCCGCACTTGCACCACCGCCCCCGGCACTGATCCGGGCACCGCCAGCACCGCCTGCTCAATCAGCGCACGCAATTCCGCCTCAACCACAGCCGGGTCTTCCTCAGGGATCATCCGCCGATCCAGCCGAAACAGCACCCGATCCGGCACCACATTGGTGTTAATCCCGCCATGGATCAGCCCCACCGTGAGTTGCGGGCTGCCAATCCCCTCAATCGCCGAAACTTTTTTCGCCAATAACGGGCGCTGCGCATAGAGCGCGGTCAAAATCGCCGTGCTCGCCTGCAACGCATCAATGCCGGTGAACGGCATCGCCGCATGCGCCGAACGCCCAGTCACCTGCACCTCCAAATGCAAGCAGCCATTATGCGCAGTCACCACCGCATACGAAAAACCCGCGCCAATCGCCAAATCCGGCTTGGAAATCCCCTCGCGCAACAGCCAGCCCGGCCCAATCGCCCCACCCGCTTCCTCATCATAGGTGAAATGCAACTCCACGCTTCCCGCCAACTTCTTTCCCAACGCCATCAACGCCAGCAGCGCCCAGCTATAGGTCGCAAAATCCGATTTCGAGACCGCAACCCCCCGCCCGAACATCCAGCCATCAATCACCGCCGCCCCATACGGATCATGCTGCCACCCCGCACCCGGCGGCACCACATCGCCATGCGCATTCAGCGCAATCACCGGCCCTGGCCCAAAACGCTGGCGCACCACCAAATTGGTTGCACTCACCATGCCATTCGCCGTCACCAAATCCTGCGGCACCGGATGGCGCTCAACGGTAAAACCAAGCCCCTCCAACAGCCGCGCCGTCATCTCGGCATGCGCCGCACAATCGCCCGGCGGATTATCCGAAGGGGCGCGCACCAAAGCCGCCAAAAACGCGGTCTGGCGCGCTTGCTCACCCTGCAAAAACGCCGCCATCGCCGCTCGCTCCGCTTGCTTCACCGCAACACCCCATCGCTTGGAAAATGCTCTAAAAAATCAACCAACACCGCCACCGCCCGATCAACATCCGCAAGCGTCACCGACTCATCCGGATGATGGCTGATCCCGCCTCGACAGCGCACAAACAGCATCCCAATCGGGCATAAATCAACCATCGCCTGCCCATCATGCCCCGCCCCGCTCGGCAAAATCATCGGCGTCATGCCACAGCGCGCCACACTCGCTGACAACGCCGCCACCATCGCCGGCGCGCAAGGGGCCGCTTGCGTTTGATAAACATCATCGATCCGCAATTGGACGCCACGCCGCGCCACAATCTCCGCCATCGCCGTGCGCAGCGCCGCCGTCGCGCGCTCGCGCGTCGCATCCTCACCATGGCGAATATCGAGGGTGAAATCCACCTGCCCCGCAATCACATTCATCGCCCCCGGCGCCACCCCGATCATCCCGGTCGTGATCACCAACCCCGCGGTCGCACGGGCCACCGCCTCCGCCGCCAGGATCATCTCCGCCGCCGCACAGACCGGGTCATGACGCAGCGCCATCGGCACCGTCCCCGCATGGCCCGCCCGCCCCACCACCGTCACCCGATGGCGTGACGCCCCGGCAATCGCACTGACCACCCCCACCGCCAACCCCGCCGCCTCCAGCACCGGCCCTTGCTCAATATGCACCTCGCAATAGCCCAGCACGCGGTCTGGCGGATAAGCGAGTGCCGCAACATCACCAAGCGGCGGCGCCTCAAACGCGACCAGCGCCTCGCGGATCGAAATCCCCGCCGCATCCCGCACCTCCAGCGCCGCCGTCGCCAACGTGCCCGCCAGCGCACGCGATCCGGTCAGCGTGACGGGAAACCGCACCCCCTCCTCATCGCCAAAAGCGACAATCTCAATCGCATAGGGCAAATCCCGCTCCATGGCGGCAACCGCCTCAATCGCCACCACCACCCCCAACGCCCCATCATATTTCCCAGCATGGCGCACCGTATCGATATGCGAGCCCAGCACCAAAACCGGCCGATCCGCCGGCACGCCATCCCGCCGACCGATCACATTACCCACCGCATCAAACCGCACCGCCAGCCCCGCCTCGCGCATCCACCCCGCCACCCGCAACGCCGCTTCCCGATGCGCTGGCGTCAAATAGAGCCGGGTCAGCCCATCCGCCGTCGCCGAATGCTGTGCTAAAGCCTCCAGCCGCGCCATCACCCGTGCGCCCCGTCCTAGCCCCTCGCGCATCGCGCCACCCTCCCTCATCGCTGCACCGCGCCAGTAAACGCCGCAATCGCCTCAGCGCCAAGGGCCATGCCGCGCCGTGCCGTGTCACACAGCCATTTGACGCAGCCGCCCGCCTGCGCCATGAACCGCGCACCAGACGGCCGGGCAGCCGCTGTCGTGATCCAATCACGATGGAGGAAAGTCCGGGCTCCACGGAACAACGGTGCCGGCTAACGGCCGGCGGGGGTGACCCCAGGGACAGTGCCACAGAAAACAAACCGCCCGCGCGCGTAAGCCCGCAGGCAAGGGTGAAACGGTGCGGTAAAAGCGCACCGCGTGGCCGGTAACGGTCGCGGCAGGGTAAACCCCACCGGGAGCAAGACCGAATAGGGGTGGCCGGCGGCATGAGCAATCATGGCCGCAGGGATGTTTCGGCCCGCCGCCCGGGTTGGTCGCGTGAGGTGCGCAGCAATGCGCATCCCAGAGGAATGGCTGCCCCGTGCGGCAACGCACGGACAAAACCCGGCTTACAGGCCGTCTGGTATTCCGCGCCCTTGCCCCGCGCCCCATGCATCCCCAATTCATAATCTCATCATGAAACGAATCCTCATCCTCCCCATGCTCAGCACCTTATTTCTTTCCGGCTGTTCGGTCTTCGGCATTCGCTCGGGCACGCCCGAGCCAAAATTCAGCGTCATCACCCAGGTCGGCCCCGTCGAAATCCGCCAGTACGCGCCGCGCATCGCCGCTGAAACCACGATCGATGCCAGTGCCGAAACCGCCCGCTACCAAGGCTTCCGCCGCCTCGCCGGCTATATTTTTGGCGCCAATCACGGCGACCACACCATCGCGATGACCGCCCCCGTTTCGCAATCATCAGTTGCGCAATCCCCCGCCGAATCAACCAAAATCGCCATGACCGCCCCGGTCGCGCAATCGCACAGCGCGAAAGGCTGGACCATCCGCTTTTACATGCCCGCGCAATACACGCTCGAAACCCTGCCCGTCCCCAACAACCCGCACGTCCACCTCGTCACCGTCCCCGCCGCCGATTACGCCGTGCTGCGCTTTTCCGGCAGCCGCAGCCCGCGCGCCATCGCCGCCAAGCAAGCGCTCCTGCTGAAATCCCTGGCCAACACCCCCTGGCACCCGATCGGCACGCCCGATGCCTGGTTCTACGACCCACCTTGGACCTTGCCGCCATTCCGCCGCAACGAAGTCGCCGTCGAGGTCAGCCAATCCTCTCCGTAGAGTGCGATTGCTTATCATCAATCACACTCCCGCTTTTGTTTGCCGATCAATTTCATTGATTGAGCTCGAATCTGCCGATTCGACCTCAACCAATATTGATCTCACCCCAAGCCTTGCCAATCGCGCCCAAACATCGGATACCACGGGCGGGAGATCGGTCGCGGACGGGCGTCTCGCCAACCCGGTCAGGGCCGGAAGGCAGCAGCCGCAACGAGTTTCCGCACGGGTCGCTGATCCGGTCTCCCACCCCTCACTTTCTTCAACCTAACAGCGTTCGGAGCCCATGGCCGGTTTATTCGACGATGATCCGCCGCCGCCGCAAACAGGCCCGTCCCTGTTCGGCGATGACGCCGCCTCCGATCCCGTTCCCGAATCCGCCCCCGCTTACCGCGTCCTCGCCCGCAAATACCGCCCAACCCATTTCGATGATCTGATCGGCCAAGACGGCCTGGTCCGCACCCTGCGCAACGCCTTCGCGATGAACCGCATCGCCCATGGCTTCATGTTCACCGGCGTGCGCGGCGTCGGCAAAACCACCACCGCACGCATCATCGCCCGCGCCCTGAATTGCATCGGCCCGGATGGCACCGGCAGCGCCACCGCCGATCCCTGCGGCGTCTGCGCCAATTGCCGCTCGATCCTCGAAGACCGCCACCCCGATGTGATCGAGATGGACGCCGCCTCGAATACCGGCGTCGATGATGTGCGCGCGATCATCGATGCCACCCAGTTCAAACCGATGATGGCGCGCACCAAAGTCTTCATCATCGATGAAGTGCATATGCTCTCGCGCAACGCCTTCAACGCGCTGCTGAAAACCCTCGAAGAACCGCCCCCGCACGTCAAATTCATCTTCGCCACCACCGAAATCCGCAAAGTCCCGATCACCATCCTCTCGCGCTGCCAGCGCTTCGACCTCAAGCGCGTCCCCATCGAAACCCTCGCCGCCCATTTCGCCAAAGTCGCCGCCGCCGAGGCCATCACCATCGAACCCGGCGCGCTCGAAGCCATCGCCCGCGCCGCCGATGGCTCGGTGCGCGATGGCCTGTCCCTGCTCGACCAAGCCATCGCCCTCGGCCCGGACGCCACCACCATCACCAGCGACGCCGTCGCCACCATGCTCGGCCTCGCGGACCGCTCGATCGTGTTTGACCTGATGGATGCCATCGCCGCCGGCAACACCGCCCAAGCGCTCGGCGTGCTCGATCACGCCCATGATAACGGCGCCGAACCCGGCCAGATCATGCAGGATTTGCTCGGCCTGACCCATACGCTCTCGCGCCTTAAATCCATCCCCAGCCTCGCCACCAGCAGCGCCCTGCCCGAGCTGGAACGCACCCGGGGCCGCGCCTTGGCCGACCAACTCTCAATCCCCTGGCTCGGTCGCCTCTGGCAAATGCTGCAAAAAGGCCTGGCCGACATCGATCAAGCGACGGATCGCCGCACCTGCGCTGACATGGTGCTGATCCGCCTCTGCTTCGTCGCCGACGCCCCCACCCCCGGTGATTTGCTCCGCCAATTGCGCGATGGCGCACCAACGCCCACACCAGCCCCCAACCCCATACCCCCCAGCGGCGGCGGCCCGTCGCTCCGCGCGGTGGCCAACGGCGCGCCCATCAGCAGCGCCGCCGCCCACCCCGCGCCAACCCCCGCACCGAGCGCAACCCAATCCCCCCGCCCGATGCCCACCAGCTTCGAGCAAATCGTCGCCCTCGCCCATGACCGGCGCGATATCCGCCTCCATGCGCATCTGCGTCACGATGTCGGGCTGGTGCGCTTCGCCCCGCCGGTGATCGAGCTCAACATCGCCCCCGCCGCCCCGCGTGACCTCGCCTCGCGCCTCGCCGCCATGCTGGAGCAGGAAACCGGGCGGCGCTGGACCATCGCGGTATCCACCGAAAAATCGACCCCCAGCCTCGCCGCCGCCGAAGAGCAGGAAGCCGCCAACGCCCATCAGCAAGCCAGCCAACACCCGCTGGTGCAAGCCGTGCTCGCCGCCTTCCCCGGCGCGCGCATCGAAGCCCTGCACCGCCCCGAACCGCAACCCAGCGTTAGCACCGATGACGATGGAATGCCGCACGACCCCTCTCTCGATCAGGAGTATTCATGAAAAATCTCGCCGGCCTGATGAAGCAAGCCCAGCAAATGCAGCAAAAAATGCAGGATATGCAGGCAATGCTGGAAACCCTGGAAATCGAGGGCCAATCCGGCGCCGGCCTCGTGCGTCTCACCCTCTCCGGCAAAGGTGCGCTCAAGCGCGTCATGATTGACCCGAAACTCCTCGCCCCCGAAGAAGCCGAAACCCTGCAAGACCTGCTGATCGCCGCCCATAGCGATGCCCGCACCAAGCTCGATGCCGTCTCCGCCGCCGAAATGCAAAAAGCCACCGGCGGCATTTCGCTGCCTGAAGGCATGAAGTTCCCGTTCTGATCAAGTCCCGTTCTGATCAGGGCTTTCCCAACAACCGCCGATAATAATCATGCGCCGCAGCCGGTAATCCCGGCGCGGCGTCGCGCTTGATCAAGCTGCGCTCAATCCGGCGCGCCACATCATCACGCCCCGCTCGCTTCAGATCAAACACCCCGCCGCCCACCGCCCCCTCGGGTCCCGGCGGGCCATCACCGGCCTGCGCACCCGCTCCCGGCGCACCACTGCCGGGTGTTGACCCCGCCTGCTGCGCCTCGGCTTGGGCCTGTGCGCGCGCCATCGCTTTCCCAGCCTGCTGCAATGCCGCAATCGCCGCACGCTGGGCGGGTGCCGCCCCCGCCGGATCACCCGCCTGCAACTTGGCCTGCGCCTGCGCCATCGCCGCCGCCGCCGCCGCCAATTGGCGCGCCCCCGCCATCTGCGCGCCCGCCACACGCTGCGCCAAAGCCTGCGCCTGCGCCTGCAAACCCGCCTGCGCCCCCGCCAGATTTTGCGAACCTGCCCCCCCCGCTTGCTGGGCTGCCATCGGCGTCCCTGATTTTCCCGTCCCTGGTTTTTGCGTCCCTGATTTTTGCGCACCCGAAAATGCCGGATGCGCCGCCGCCACGCTCTGATCGAGCAACGCCGATTGCGCCCGCGTCATCTGCGCCAATTGCCGGGCCTGCGCTCGCGCTTCCTGCGCCCGCGCCTCGGCTTGCGCCGCCTGCGCCGCACTCATCGGTCGCGCGCGCTGCAACCCGCGCAACATCCGGTCCAATTGCCGCAAATCCGCCGCCGCGCGCGCCTTCTCGCCCGCCTGCGCCTCCTGCGCAATCCGCTGCACCTGCTGCTCCACCGCCTGATTAACCCGCGCCTGCGCCGCTGCACTCTGCGCGGAGGGCGCACCCGCCACCGCGGCCAAATGCGCCGCCGAGGCCCGTTCCACCGCCTGCACCAAACGCTGCAACGCCGCCTGATCCACCGCACCGTGGGCAATATCGCGCCGCAACGCCCGCTCCAGCGCCGCGCGCGACGCCGCTAGGCGCTGCGCCGTGCGATAGCCAACCCCCTGCTCCGCCTGCTGCACCAAGCGCCATAACAGCGCAAACGGGTGCGCCACATTGCCATGAGCGAACCGCGTCGCCGCCGCCGCCATCGCCAAATCGGTCGCCGCCGTTACCCGCTCCGGCGGCGAGGAAGCCAAGCGCGCCAAACCCGCCGCCACCGCCGCCTGCGCGCTCGGATGCAGCGCCAAATGCTGGCGGAGCAAAAATATTTGCGCCGCCGTCGCATTGCGCAAAACCGGGGCGGGTAGCCGAAACGTCACCAGGAGCGAAACCCCCACCATGTCTCGCTGATTGGTCGCGACCAGCATGGCGCGCACCATCAGCCCAGCATAGCGGCTCGCCGCCAAGCGCACCCGTTCGCGCCCCACCCCCGCCGCCCGTGCGCCCAGCGCCACGCTCTGCACCGGCAACCGCACCGGCTGAGGGTCGCGCCGCGGAGGCCGCAACCGCAGCAGGAGCGATTTAACGCCATACGGACTATCGATCCGCCAACCAATTTTTTCGCCGCCATCGCGATCCTGCATCGGCATCCCAGCAAACGCGACCTTGGGTGCGCTCGGCGCCAGCACCATCACCCGCAGCCGCAGCAAATGCCGCCAGAACGAGCCGACCCGCAGCACACCACTCCGCTCAATCGGCATCTGGGCGCGAAAACTACCGCCGCCTAACGCGGCCAAATTCTGCTTCACCCCGCCAAACCGCACCGCCGGCCCAGCCTCGCCGCGCCCCACCCCGGTCACAATCAATGACAACGAACTCCCGGCCAACACCTGCTCGCGCGATACAGCTTGGCCCGATCCATGCGGGTGCGATTGTGGTCGCAGCACCATCGGCGCCCGCCCGGTCCAAACCGGCGGCGTCAGCCAAAGCTGGATTTTTGGCCGTGGCCCAAACAGGCTGGGCGGTGAAAATCCCCGCGCCAGGCGCGGCCCCGCCTGCGGTCCCGCCAGCGCCGCCGCCACCACCAGCCCCAGCAGCAACAAAGCGCGCAGCCCAAACCGGTCGCGCGCAAACACATCCAGCACCGGCGCCCCGACCCGCGCTGTCGCCACCTCACGCGCCAACCGCGCCCGATGGGCAGCGAAAAGCTGCACCGTCGCCGCCGACAGCGCGCTGCCCGGTGCCGCCACCAGCCGATCCTCGATCATCGCCAAATTCCACGGTGCCAGCCCGGAATCCCGCTCAATCCGGCGATCCACCTCCGAAGCACCGGGCCGTGGCACCGCCCGCACCCCCCCGATCAGCGCCGCCACCAACGCCACCAGCCCGCCCAGTTGCAGCCAAACACCCGATAGCCCGGCCAGCACCAGCAGCGCGTATCCCAGCAGCACCGCCAGCGGCCCGATCGCCACCGTGGCCAGCCTTTCGCTCCACAGCACCAGCAGCGCGCGTCGGCGCACCCTCTGGAGCCGCGCGCGCATCAGCCAAGCCCTCCCGTTTCAAGCCCGCCAGTTTCAAGCCCGCCAGTTTCAAACCCACCAGTTTCAAACCCACCAGTTTCAAACCCACCAGCGCCCAAAAACTCCGGCACAATTTCGTCGCGCCACAAATCAGGCACGCTCTGGCGCGCCCGGATCACAAAATCACGCCCACCCTCCAGCAAAATCTGCGCCGCCAATGGCCGCCCATTATACGCGCTGCTCATCACCGCCCCATAGGCCCCGGCATCCAAAATCGCGACGATGGATCCCGCCGCAACCTCCGGCAAATCATACCAACCAAACCGGTCGCTACTCTCACAAACCGGCCCCACCAGCGCCGCTGGTGCGCCGTGCTGCACCGCCAAGCCGGGCGAGACCGGCACCACCCCATGATGCGCCTCATACAAAGCGGGCCGCAGCAAATCATTCATCCCGGCATCCAGCACCACAAAACGCTGCTGCGCCGTGCGCTTCACCCGCGTCACCGACGCGAGCAAAATCCCCGCCGGTCCCACCAGCCAGCGCCCCGGCTCGACCAATATTTCCAAATTCCGCCCGGCCATCAACCGCGCCAGCATCGCCGCATAGGCCGACAGCGCAAAACCCGGCCCGTCATCAAAAGGGGTTCCAAATCCCCCGCCGACATCGAGCCGCCGGATCGCATAGCCTTCCGCGCCCAACCCATCCACCAGCGCCAACACTCGCCGATACGCCGCCTCGAACGGCGCGGGCGCAAAAATCTGACTGCCAATATGGGTGGAAAACCCCACCGGCGTGATCCCCGGCAGCGTCGCCGCATGCCGAAACAACGACGCCGCCGCATCAAAATCAATCCCGAACTTATCCGCCGCCCGGCCCGTGCTGATCTTGTCATGACCGCCTGCGGCAATATCCGGGTTCACCCGCAACGCCACCGGCGCCATCACGCCCAGCCGCTGCGCCGCCGCCGCAATCACCGGCAATTCCTCAGCGCTCTCCACATTAATCTGGCCAATCCCCACGGCCAGCGCCTGCTCAATCTCATCATCGCGCTTGCCGACCCCGGAATACACCATCCGCGCCGGCGCGATCCCGGCGGCCAGCGCCCGGCCCATCTCGCCGGCACTGGTCACATCGGCACCCGCACCGCCCTCACGCAGCAGCGTCAGCACCGCCAAATGATCATTGGCCTTCACCGCATAGCAAACCGACGCTGGCACCCCGGCCTCGCTCAACGCGCCTTGCAGCGTGGCGAGCCGCCCGCGCAGCATCGCGGCGCTATACACCCAACTCGGCGTGCCATGCGCCTGCGCCACCCGCGCCAACGCCACCCCATCGAAACACAGCCCCTCGGCGGGATCGATGCGCAGCCAAGGCCGCGCCGCCACCAGCCGATGCCATGCTTGATCGCGCATCAAATCCATCCGCGTCCGACCTTATTGCCGCGACGGATATTGATGCGGATAGGTCACCGCACTGGCCGGCCCCGGCGCCGTCGGCGCGCCCGCCCGCCCGCAGCCGCTCAGCGCCGCACAAGCGAGCAACGCCGCCAACAGCCACGAAACCCGAATCACTGGCTTCAATTCAATGCCTCCAACCAATGCGCCGCCGCCGCCTGCACCAAAGCCGGCGCGGTGCCACCATAACTCCGCCGCGACGCGACGGAGGCCTCCACGCTCAATACCGCAAACACCGCCTCGGTCAGGCGCGGCTCGATCGCCTGCATCGTCGCGAGCGGCAAGCCGGTCAGTTCAACCCCCGCTTGCTCCGCCGCCGCCACAATCCGCCCGGTCACATGATGCGCGGTGCGAAACGGCATGCCCAATTCGCGCACCAAATAATCCGCCAAATCGGTCGCGGTGGCATAATCCGCCCCCGCCGCCGCGCGCAGCCGCGCACCATCCGGCTGCATGTCACGCACCATCCCCGCCATCGCCGCAATCACCAATTCCGCCGCGTCAAAACCGGCAAACGTCGCTTCCTTGTCATCCTGCATATCCTTGGCATAGGCCAAAGGCAGCCCTTTCATGATCGTCAGCAGCCCGATCAACGCGCCAAAAATCCGCCCGGTCTTCGCCCGCGCCAATTCCGCCGCATCCGGATTGCGCTTTTGCGGCATGATCGATGAGCCGGTGGAATAGGCATCGGACAAGCGAATGAAGCGAAACGGCGCGCTGGTCCAAATCACAATCTCCTCGGCAAAGCGCGATAAATGCATTGCGAGGATCGACAACGAAGCCAAAAACTCGATGGCAAAATCCCGGTCCGACACCGCATCCAGCGAATTGCCGCAGGGCGCATCAAAGCCCAGCGCCGAAGCCGTCATCTGCCGGTCAATCGGAAACCCGGTTCCCGCCAACGCCGCCGCCCCCAGCGGCGATTGGTTGAGCCGCTTGCGCGCATCGGCCAACCGGCCCCGATCCCGCGCCAACATCTCGACATAGGCCAGCAAATGATGGCCAAACGTCACCGGCTGCGCCGATTGCAAATGGGTAAATCCCGGCATGATCGTCGCGGCATGCTCCAAAGCGCGCTCAGCCAAAGCGCGCATCAAATCGACCAGCCCGGCATCCAGCGTATCAATCGCGGCGCGCACCCAAAGCCGAAAATCCGTCGCCACCTGATCGTTGCGGCTGCGCGCCGTGTGCAACCGCCGGCCTGCCTCGCCAATCCGCGCCACCAACGCCGCCTCGATATTGGTGTGAATATCCTCAAGCGCCGGATCAAAGCGAAATTCCCCCGCCGCAATCGCCGCCGCAATGGCGCTCAACCCCGCGTCAATCGCCGCCCCATCATCCGCCGTGACAATCCCTTGCGCCGCCAGCATCGCCGCATGCGCCCGGCTCGCGGCAATATCCTCGCGCCACAGCCGCTGATCCACCCCAATCGAGGCATTAATCGCCTGCATCACAGCATCGGGACCCGCCGCAAACCGCCCGCCCCATTGCAGTTTTGCCGCCGACGGGCCAACATCATATTCGTCATTTGCCGTTTTCGAGGATTCGCTACTCATGAAACTCACGCTTTCCAGACGATCTTTCGCGCGCCGTGCCGTGGCCACCCTGGCCGTCGGTGCCGCCGCTCCTGATCTAGCGGCGCTGGCCGGGTTCAGCAAATCCGCGCACGCCGCCATCCAATTGCCGGATGCCGCCTCGGGCTGGAACGAGACCATGCCGGTCCCCGCGCCCAAATTCCACTTCATGGACCAGGAAGGCCGCCGCCTCACCCTGGCCCATTACCAAGGCACCGGCCTGATCGTGAATTTCTGGGCCACCTGGTGCCCGCCCTGCCGCGCCGAGCTGCCCACCTTGCTCGCCCTCAACAAATCGCTGCACGGCACCGGCATCCGCGTGCTGCTGATCTCGGTGGATTCCGCCGGCGCCCAAGTGGTGCGCCCATTTTTCGAGCGCCACCACATCACCGACATCCCGATGCTGATCGATCCAAACTCCAGCGCCCTCAACGCGTTCGATGCCAGCGGCATCCCCTTCACCGCCGTTGTCAATCGCGATGGCCTAGTCGCCGCCACCCTCGAAGGTGCAGGCGATTGGAACACCCCCACCACCATCGCCGCCCTCAAACACATCATGGGCCCCGCCAAAACCAAATCCAAACCCAAACTCACCGCGACCTAACCGCGCCGCGCCGCACGCAGCCAAATGTCCGCAACCCTCACCATCCGCGCCGCCCAACCCAGCGACGCGCCTGCCCTCGCCGCGATCCGCAATCTGCCCAAGGTGCGCCACGGCACCCTCGCGCTCCCGTTCAGCCGCCTCGCGGATACCGAGGCCTATATCGCCAAACTCGGCCCCAACACCCATCTGCTGGTCGCCGAGCAAAACGGCATCATCACCGGCTCCGCCTCACTCGATCGCCATACCGGTCGCCGCGCCCATGCCGGGGTGATCGGCATCATGGTGGGCGATCCCTATCACGGCCAAGGCATCGGCACCGCGCTGCTCACCGCTCTGCTCGACCTCGCAGATCACTGGCTCGGCCTCACCCGCCTTGAACTGAACGTCTTCGCCGATAACAGCCGCGCCATCGCCCTTTATCAGCGCCTCGGCTTCGTCCAAGAAGGCCATCTGCGCCACTACGCCATGCGTGACGGCACCTTAGCGGATAGCCTCACCATGGCCCGGCTCCGCCCACCCCCCAGCCGCTAAAAAACCCAGTCTTACACCGGCAACCCAATCCGCGCGCGCAACCCGCCCAGCGGACTATCCTCCAACACCAGCTCGCCGCCATGCGCGGTGATAATATCCAGCGCAATCGCCAGCCCCAACCCGGTCCCCGCCGCCGAGCCGCTCTCGAACGGGCGCATCATCCGCGCCCGCCGATCCGCCGGAATCCCCGGCCCATCATCATCCACCACAATCCGCACCGCCCGCTCGCCATCGCGCATCGCCGCAATCCGCACCAAGCGCGCATGGCGCATCGCATTATCGAGCAAATTGCTCAGCACCCGCCGCATCCCCTCGGGTCGCAACAGCACGGCCGGCAGCGGGTCAACATCGCTCACCACCCGCGCCCCGCCCTGCGCCTCATGCCGGCGCGCCTGCACCACCACCTCACCGATCAGCAGCGACAAATCAGTCGCCACCGGCTGCTCCTCGCCCTCGCCGCGCGCAAATTCCAAATAGAGCCGGATCAGCCGCTCCATCTCCTCAATATCGCGCTCCATCTCCGCCCGATCCGGCAATTCCTCCGGCAGCATCGCTAACGCGAGGCGCATGCGCGTCAGCGGCGTGCGCAAATCATGCGAAACCCCCGCCAACATCGCGGTGCGCTGCGCCAAAAACCGCCGCACCCGATCGCGCATCCGGTTGAACGCCGCCCCCGCCCGCCGGATCTCCGCCGCCCCCTCCGGGCGGATCGGCCCGGTATCGCGCCCCATCCCGAACGCCTCCGCCGCCCCCGCCAGCCGCTTGATCCCGCGCACCTGATTGCGCAAAAACAGCGTCGCCAACCCCAACAGCAAAATCGTCGTCCCCGCCAACCAGGCGAAGAAAATATAAAGCTGCCCCACATAAAGCCGCTTGCGTGGCACATCCACCGTCAACTCACCCCCCGGCTCGGCAATATCCACCCGGATCATCCCCGGCGGCCCGTGCCACACCAGCGCAAACGGACGCCCCAACCCGCTGCGCAACGCCGCGATCAAATCCTGATCCACCGGCCCGAACGCATGCGGCGGCAATTGCGCCACAAAGGGCCGCCCCGGATGCTCATGAAACGCAAACTCAAAGCGCTCTGCCGCCCGATTGAAAATAATCTGCCTGCGCGCCGGATTGCGATCCGCCGCATCCACCACAAACGCAATTTCCCCCGCCACGCTGAACGCCAACCGGCGCGACAGCACATCCAAATGACTGCCATAAAAAATCTGCAACGCCACCGCTTCGGACAAAATCAGCGGCACCAGCACAATCAACAACGTCCGCCCAAACAAACTCCGCGGCAGCACCCGCCGTAAAAACCGCTCCGGATCAACCCGCTCGGTGCGCAGCCGCACCCTCAGGCCCCCGGTTTCAAAATATAGCCCCGCCCCCGCACCGTCTGCAAAAAGCGCGGCTCACGCGGATCAATTTCAATCTTGCGCCGCAACCGCGTCACCTGCACATCGATCGCCCGTTCCCCGGTCTCATCCATGCCCAATAATTCCGCCAGTGCCTCGCGCGACAAAATCTGATGCGGGCGCGCCGCCAACGCCGCGAGCAACCCCGCCTCCGCGCCGGTCAACCGCACCCGCCCGCGCGGCGTCACCAACTCGCCCCGCGCCGCATCAAACTGCGCCGCCCCCAGCTGCACCGGCCCCACCAACACACTCGGCGCCACCCGCCTGCGCAACAACGCCCGCAAACGGAGCAATAATTCGCGCGGATCAAACGGCTTGGCCAAATAATCATCCGCCCCCGCCTCAAACCCCGCGATCCGATCCTCCGGCGCCCCGCGCGCCGTCAGCAATAATATCGGCAATGACGGCGCCCGATCCGCGCGCAACCGCTCGGTCAACTCAAGCCCGGTCTCATTCTCCATCATCACATCCAACACCAGCACATCCGGGTCGATGCTGCGCAGCAAATCCCGCGCCTGCGCCGCACTCGCGGCCACCGTCACCATAAACCCGTGCTCGGTCAAATACCGCGCCATCAATTTGCGCAGCCGCTCATCATCATCCACCAGCAACACATGCCCCTGCTCGGGCATGATCGGCTGGATCGCCATCAGCGCTGACCCTGCATGCCTTCTCGACGCTTACCATCCCGGCGCGCCAATTCCCGGCGCTCCAAATAATCCCGCGCCGGCGGCTTCATCAATCCGAGCAACACCCGCCGAAACCCCTCGACCGCCGGCCCGCCCGCCTCACGAAACGCCGCCACAAACCGCTCGCGCTGCGCCTCGAATAATTGCCGCTCCAGCGCCACCCCCGCCGCGGTCAAATTCAGTAAACGCTGGCGCCGATCGACCCGCCCCGGCTCCTGGCTCACATAACCCTGCGCGATCAACGGCCCCAACACCCGCGCCAAACTCTGCTTGGCAATCCCCAAAATCTCCAATAATTCGCCCACCGGCATCCCCGGATTACGCCCAATGAAATGCAACGTGCGATGATGCGCCCGCCCCATATCCAACCCCGCCAAAATCGCATCCGGCGCCGCGACTAGATCACGCTGGGCAAAAAACAGCATGTCCTGCGCCAAACGCAACTCTTCCTCGCGCAAAAACAACAGCCCGGCGGGCAAACCGGCTTGAGCAGACTTGTCTTGCATGGCATCCTCTCTCCTCTATTGGTCCGATCACCAACCATTCGCCTAATGTGATAGGACAGTTTCTACGACCTTTAACACCTCGAAATCAATCGCAACCCCGCCCACCCGTAACGAATGCCCAACAATGAGGAACTTCCGATGAGCTTGATCCCCTTCGATGACCGCGATGGCACCATTTGGTGGGATGGCGCGCTAATCCCCTGGCGGGACGCCAAGCTGCATGTCCTCTCCCACGGCCTGCATTATGCCTCGGCGGTCTTTGAAGGCGAACGCGCTTATTCGGGCAATATTTTCCGCCTGCGCGAACACACCAACCGCCTGATCAATTCCGGCAAAATCCTCGGCTTTGACATCCCCTACACCGCCGATGAAATCGATGTCGGCTGCAACGCCGTGCTCAAAGCCAATAATCTGACGGACGCCTATATCCGCCCCCTCGCCTGGCGCGGCTCCGAACAGCTCGCCGTCTCCGCCCAAAAAACCAAAATCCATCTCGCCATCGCCGCCTGGCCCTGGCCCAATTTATTCGGTGCGGATCGGATGAAAGGTGTGCGCCTCGGCATGGCCCAATGGCGCCGGCCAGACCCGCGCACCGCCCCCACCGCCTCGAAAGCGGCAGGCCTCTATATGATCGGCACGCTCTCCAAACACGCCGCCGAAGCCGAAGGCTTTGATGACGCGCTGATGCTCACCCTCGAAGGCCATATCGCCGAAGCCACCGGCGCCAATATCTTCATGACCATCGATGGCGCGCTGCACACCCCGACCCCGGAAAGCTTCCTCGATGGGATCACCCGCCGCACCGTCATGGCGCTCGCGCGCGCCCGTCAAATCCCGGTGATCGAACGGCGGATCCCGCTTGAGGATCTCAGCCGCGCCAATGAAGTGTTCCTCGCCGGCACCGCCGCCGAGGTCACCCCGGTGCGCGCCATCGGCACCCACAGCTTCACCCCCGGTGCGATCACCGAAACCCTGATCGCGGATTACACCGCCCTGATCCACATGTCGCCCGAGGAAGTTGCCCGGCGCGCGGCGTGAGCGCGCCTCTTATCAACCAAGAGTGCGCGGCATGAGCGCGCCTCTTACCAACCAAGAGCGCGCGGCATGAGCGCGCCTCTCATCAACAAAGAGTGCGCGGCGTGAGCGCGCCTCTTACCAACAAAGAGTGCGCCGCTTGAGGCGCGCCCGGCGATGACCGTTCCGCATTTTACCGACCACGCGGCGAACGAGCGCACCTTCCTCGCCTGGGTGCGCACCGCCATCGCCGTGATGGCCTTCGGCTTCCTGGTCGAACGCTTCGATATTTTTCTCAAAATCGCCGGCCAATCGCTGCATAAATCGATTAATCTTTCCGGTCAGGTCGCCTCCGCCCTGGTCGGCGTCGGCCTGATCATCGCCGGCGCGCTGATGGTCGCCGCCGCCATGATCCGCTTCGCCCGCAACCGCGCCGCCATCGAGAGCGACGCGCCCACCCCACCCCAATCCGCCCGGCTCGACCTCGCGCTCGCCACCCTCATTTCGCTCCTCGGAATCGGCCTCGCCGCCTATCTCGGCCTCACCATGCTGCACGGCACCCATCCATAGCCATCCGCGCCCTCTCCGCAGCGCGACGATCTTGCGTAACATTGCCACATTCCGTAACTTTAAATCGAATTAATCCCCCAGCAAGAACCAATCTTTTATTTTTATTTTTTGGCTAAAATTCGCACATCAGCAATGCAAAAACGCCTTGCGGAACCCGACATCGTCATAAATACTCACTTAACAAAACGCCAGCTGGGGGCCTTTAACGTTAATTCTAACGAATGAAAGTAATCTGGGGATGACTGGACTTGGCTGTCAAAAACTAAGCATGCGGGTTTTCTTGGCGATCACGTGCTCGTTACTGATAACGGCGCACGCAGCAGCACAAACATCAACACAACCGATCACCATCCCGCTTGACATCATCACCGAGGCCGCAGGTGGCCAAAGCTTTGACCGTCTGGGCATCAATGTCGGCGTCAATGGCGCAACCCCGGAAGAATATATTTTCGACACCGGCTCCACCGCCTTTAACATCGATGTCGGGTCCAGCCCTAACGGCCAGCCCTGGTTCCCAATCATCCCCGGCGTGCCGATCACGCCCACCGTGCCCGCGATGAATCTCTACGGCAACGGCACCTATGGCAATCTGGGGGCCAACAGCACGATCGGCTCGATCCAATTCTATAATTCCGGCACCGGCTCCCAAGCCGCCAATTTCTCGAACAATCAGGGCATCCCGGTTCTGATCAACACCGGCAATGTCGCAACCCAAGCCTCACTCGCCGGCGATACCGCCGGCGCGCAAGTCGGTTATTTTCTCCCCGCCATCGGCTATGGCTTCACGTTCAACGAAATCACTAATTTTGGTTTTACGGCCAGCGAGTTGGTTGGCGAAATCCCGATGTATTACGACGCGACCTGGCAAACCAACCTCAACGCCGGCATCGGCCCGGAAGATGGCGGCGGCTATAATCTGTTCGGCATTTTCGGTGCCGGCCCGTTCCAAAGCAACAGCGTGCTCGGCAACCTGACCACCACCGGCTATGTGGTGTCGGCCAATTCCGAGCTGAATGGCCCGCAAAGCTGCACCGCCTGCGGCAATGTCATCCTCAATCTCAACGCCGCCGTGCGCGCCCAATTCATCAGCCTGGTCCCCTGGAACGCCGCCTCCACCAGCACCTTCCCGCTCAGCAACGCCCCGGTCGATGCCAATCAGTTCGATCTGAATTTCTCCTACACGCTCGGCGGCAGCCCCTATAGCGTGGTCCTAACCACCCTGCTCGATTCCGGCACCCCCTCGATCTATCTAAACGATCAAGGCCTGCTCACCACCCAAACCGCCGCCGGCAATGTCAATCAATATGGCGATGAAGTCCCCGGCGTGAAACTCACCATGACCGGCACCGGCGCGGGCGATCAACCAACCTCCATCCTCACCGGCAATGATTCCTCCGGCGATTACAGCAACGTCACCACCCCCGGCCCCGATGGCTTCACCAATCAAGGCCAGGCCCTCTACGGCATCTCGTTCTTCTTCAATAATTCGGTGATGTATGATCTACAAAACCAAGAAACCGGCTACACCCCCTTCTACGTGACCGACACGCCGATCTCGACCAATAATGGCGGCTACACCATCTCCTCTGCCATGGCCGCCCAAGGCATCGCTGGCGTGATTTCTGGCACCGGCCCGCTCAGCATCACCACCGGCGGCTCAGCCCAGCTCACCGGCACCAATCTCTATACCGGGGCGACCAACATCGCCCAAGGCGGCTGGCTCGGCCTCGCCGGGCCCGGCTCCATCGCTACCTCCTCCGGCGTCAATGATAACGGCACGTTTGACATCTCGCGCGTCAGCGCCATGGCCCAAATCCAATCCCTCACCGGCACCGGCACCGTCGCCCTTGGTGCTAACACGCTCGAGCTCACCAATGCCAGCGGCAATTTCTCCGGCACCCTCGCCGATGGCGGCCTGATCGGCGGCAGCGGTGGCAGCCTGATCATCGCCGGCGGCGCCGAAACCCTCTCCGGCGCTAACAGCTTCACCGGCAGCACCGGCATCAGCCCCGGCGCGCAACTCGCCCTCACCGGCTCGCTCGCCGGCTCGGTGATCGATGCGGGCCTGCTCACCGGCACCGGCAGCATCGGCAACGGCCTCGTCGTCGCCAATACCGGCATGATCGCCCCCGGCACCGCTCCCGGCCAGTTCCAAACCCTGTCAGTATCGGGCAATTTTCTGCAAAGTGCCGGCAGCACCTATGTCGCCTATTTCAACCCCGCCCAGCCCGGTCAATCCAGCAAAATCGTCGTCTCCGGCGTCGCCGATCTCGGCCAAGGCGCGATCCTCGATGCAATCCCGGTCGGCCAAGTCCAACCCTACACCCTGTCGCGCTTCTCGGTGCTGGACGCCCAAGGCGGCATCCAAGGCAACTACACTTTGCTGAACAGCGCACTCACCGCCTCGCTCGGCCTCGAACTGGTCGATCCACCGCAGAGCCTCTATCTGCAAATCGTCCAACGCCGCAGCCTCGCCAGCTTCGCCACCACCCGCAACCAGGCCGCCACCCTCGCCGGGCTGAACAGCACGCCCAGCACTAACGCCACCTTCATCGCCGTCACCAATCTCATGACCGGCGCGCAAATCCAAGCCGCCGCCAACGAACTCTCCGGTGACATCCACCCGAGCATTCTCTCAGCCACCCTCAATGATGCGGGCATCGTGCGCAACGCCGTCGATCAACGCGCCTTCTCAATGCTCAATCCAGCGGGGTTGGATCCCACCTTCCCCAACGCCGCCACCGGCCAAATGGCCCAACCCGGTCAACACGCCATCGTGTTCTGGGGCGAAGGCCTCGGCGCGGGCACCCATTTCAGCAGTGATGGCAATGCCGGCACCCTCACCGACGCCCTCGGCGGCTTCGTCGTCGGCGCGGACGCCGCCCTCAACCCGCAAATCCGCGCGGGCCTGTTCGCCGGCTACAGCAGCGCCTCCTTCTCCCTGCCCAGCCGCGCCGCCTCCGGCTCCAGCGATGACGCTTATGTCGGCCTCTATGGCGGTCGCCGCCTGGGTCGCGTCCTGATCAGCCTCGGCGCCACCTACGGCCAGAATTACCTCGCCACCACCCGCAGCGTCGCCCTCCCCGGCGTCAATGAAGCCGAAACCAGCCGCTACGACGCCTCAACCGCCCAAATCTATGGCCAGGTCGGCTATCCGCTCACCACCATGATCAAAGCCCACCGCGTCAACCTGCTGCCCTTCGCCCAGCTCGCCTATATCAATCTCTCCAGCGCCGCCTTCCAAGAATCCGGTGGCAGCGCCGCCCTACACGGCTATGGCAGCACCCTATCCATGGGCATCAGCACAATCGGCGCCCGCGCGGAGACCAACTTCATGCTCAAAGGCCGCGCCATCACCGCCTTCGCCAAACTCGGCTGGCAACATGCCTACGGCACCGTCAACCCCACCGAAGCCCTCAGCTTTACCGCAGGCCAACCCTTCACCGTCCAAGGTGTGAGCACCGGTCGCGACGCCGCCATCACCCAACTCGGCCTCGCCGTCCGCCTCACCCCCAAAATCTCCGCCAACATCGCCTATAACGGCAGCTTCGCCAGCCGCGTCACCAGCAACGGTGTCAACGCCGGCCTCAACTGGAACTTCTAATTTCGCTCCGGGGCGCGGTTTCCCACCGCGCCCCCACCAGCGATCGGGTCGGCAACAGGATTGGTAACCGGACTAACATTCAACCGAAAATGCAAATCCCCCGGACAATCCAACCCCATCGCCCCGAGCAACGCGGGAATCACATCCCCATCGCGCTCCATCGCCGCCTCATACTCAATTGCCGTCACCGGCCCCAGCTGCGCCCAAAAAGCCCGAATCGCCTGTTTATCGAACCACCAATCACCCAGCAGCGGAAAATCAGCATCCGCCATCCGCGGCCCGGCAACCGGATGACGCGCAATCCCAGCAACCCAGCTCCTGCGCCAAGCCGTATCCTCCCGAAACACCACCAGCGGCACAATCCGCCCCGCCTCAGCGCCCAACACCCGCCGCAGCGCCCCCAATTCCGCCGCATTCCGCAGAAAACTGAACGCCTCGGCACTGAATAAAACACTGCGTCCAGCCGCCCGCGCCCCCGCTAAAAATTCCTGCACATGGCACGCAAGGGCCGCCAGCCGCGCGTCATGCGGCGGCGCAACCGCCCCAACATAGCGCGACATCGTCATCACCTCGGCGCGCAACACATCATGCACCAGCCGATAACAATTCGCATCCGCCGCCCCCTCTTGCGTCTCAATATACGGCTCAATACCCGCTCGCCGCAGCCACTCCCGCCGCTCCAGCATAAAACGCTGAAACGATGTCGTGCCCGTCTTATGCGTCCCCAAATGAATAAATATTCTCTCCATCACACCACCTTTCCGCGCCACCCCACCACGCCCCGCACCAACCATCCGCCCGCCGATCCCATCATCGCATTTTCCCCTTTCGCACCCACCCCCTCTTATGCCATGTTAGCGAAATGGAGCAGGTCACTAACCCCCTCGCACAGAGTCTCGCCGACCGCTTCACCGCGATCGCGCACATGCTCCGCAAAACCCTCGGCGCCCCCGACTACGCCCGCTTTAATCTCGCCCTCAAATGGGTCGTCTGGCACCGTATTTCGCTCCTCTCCCGCCGTTTCCGTTCTCTCTCCTGCAATCCCCGCCCCATCCGCGAACGGAAACCCCAGCCCAAAGCTCAAACCGCACCCGAACCCGCGCCAACACCTCCAGCCGGCGCAAAAAAGAGCAAATTGCCGGGGCAAAATGGCTGGCTGCTGCAAACCTTCCCCGGCCATCACATCCCCTATGTGCGCGGTCATCTCATCCGCTTCCTCGAAGACCCTGGCTTGTCGCTCCTCCACGGCGAAAATCCCCGAATCGGTCGCGTGCTGCGCCCAATCTGCCACATGCTCGCAATCCCGCTCCCTGCTTACCTCAAATTACCGCGCAAGCCCCGCAAACCGGAGCAAAAACCACAGCGCAAACCAGCGCGGCGGAGAGAAAAAAAGGCGGAGCCGTCATTTTACGACTATATGCTGGCAAAATATCCTGCTCCGCCGCCACGCCCCACACTCCCCGGCCACATCTACGCACTCCCCGCCCGCGCAAAAATCAATTTCGAGCGTTAGGCGGAGAATATTGCCCAAATCGTTCCGGAGAGGAAACAAAAAAAGAGCAAAAATCAGCGCTTGACGGTTGCGCGCATCATCCCGCGCCGGAGCAAAATAACGCCGAGCAGGATCAACAGATCAATCGCCACCAGCACCGCCGGGCTGAGCCGTGCCGTGGAAAAATTAGCCGCCAGCACCAAGCGCGGATTAAACCCGGAGTGCAGCGCGTACCATCCCGCCTCCACCAGCGCCGTCAGCACCACACATATCGCCGCCAGCCCGGCCATCACCCACCAGGAGCGCCGCCAATCCGGCTTGAGCAGTCGCCACAAACCGAGCCAAGCGAACAGCCCCGCCGGCACCAGCGCAATGCCGACATCGACTTTCTGGGTCAGAAAAAAATGCCAGAATGACAGGATCGCAATTGGAAAAATCAACCGGTGCAACAATTTCCAGCGCCGCCCCAACCGCATAATCGCCGCATCGGTGGATGTCACGGCGAGTGCGATGAAGCCCAAAGTCGCAATCGTGCCCAAAATCAAATAAAATACCGTGAACATTTGATTAAGAACAAAACCCAACCCCCAACCTTCATCCCCCGCATATAAAATAATATGCACAATCGTATAAAATGCCGCCGCTAAGCCTAACATGCGCCGCACCTGCACCACGCGCGGCCAATTAAACAGGCTGCGGGCGGGCGTCACCGCAAGACACAGGAGCAAAAACCGGATCGCCCAAAATCCGGTTTCCAACATCGCATGATGCAAGGGCCGCCCGCCCAGCCGCCCCATTTGCGCCTGCCAAACAACGAACAACGCCGGCAGCACCACGCAAACCAAGGTCGCCGTTTTGAACCATGAAAACCGTCCCGCCGGATCGCGCCAAGGGGCTGCAAAAATCTTGGCCCGGCGCCGGGGCTTGCTCTCACGCACAGCAACCATGCCGCACCTAACCCGAAGCGCCAAGCAGTTGTGCCAACATCGCGGGCGGCAGCGTAATCTGCGAATAGCCCGGCGGCGGATCAAACGCCCCCGCCGGCTGCGCCGCATCCTGCACCGACAAAGCGGTAATCCGCACCGCCCCCTGCCGGTCATGCCCCTGCCCAGCGAGCAACACGCCATGCCGGGTCAAACATACGCTCCCCGCCGCCCCGCGCTTCAACACCAAATAGCGCGCACATTCATGCCCGGCGATTTGCGCATTGCCGAGCCGGGTGAACTGGGCCCCATCCCCGGTCAAAACCCGATCCAGCACCGCCCCAACCCCCGGCACCGCCACCACCGCATGCATCTGATCGAGCACAATGATCGCATTGCGCGATCGCATATTCAGCAAAATCACCATCCCCGCCGCCGCGCCATCCAGGCTGCGCGCCCGCGCAACCTCCGCCCCCGCACTATAGCGCACCCGCCAGGTGGTACTCGGCTTGCCCGGCTGGCTCAGCCGATAGGTGCCGGCAATGTCATGGTCCGGCAAAAACATCGGCACCGCCCCCCACGCCGGCCCCGCCGCGATCCAGATCAACGCCCCGATCCATGCGCCCCAGCGATATGTCATATCCGCTCCATCTCCGGCTCCCTCTGCTGCGACAACCGCCGCAAAGTCATAATTTCCGCCTCAAGCGCTGACACCGATGGTGCAGCCAGCCAACGCGCGGGCCGCTCCACCGCCACCGCCAGCTGGGCCCGATACGCCGCCCGCGCCAGTTCCAGCGCCCCGAAGCGCGCCAAATGGCTGGTCAGAAATTGCGTATCCAGCAACAAAAATCCTCCCAGCCGCAGCCGCGCCACCAAATGCACCAAAGCCAATTTCGACGCATCACGCTCCAGCGATACCATACTCTCGCCAAAAAACGCCCCTCCAATCGCCAGCCCGTACAATCCCCCCACCAACCGCGTGCCGTCCCATACCTCAATCGAGTGCGCGTGCCCCATCGTGGCCAAGGTGCAAAATAGCCGTTCAATCTCGCGATTAATCCACGTCTCTGGCCGCTCCGGTCGGGCCTGCGCACAAAGGCCAATCAACTGGGGGAAATTCGCATCCGCCGTCACCCGCAACCCCGTCCGCCGCGCCGTGCGGGCGAGCCGCCGGGTTAAATGAAACCCATCAAGTGGCAAAACCCCGCGCTGTTCGGGATCGAGAAAATGCAGCTTGGTCGAGTCCCGCGTCTCCGCCATCGGAAAAAATCCCAGGCGATAGGCCCGCAGCAACGTCTCAGGATCGATGGTATAGAAACGCGCGGACATGCCCGCACTGTCGCGCTTATTTCACGCGGCTTCAACTAGCGCTGCATGACATTGCGGTAAGCGCGCCGCCGCCCGATCATAGAGCACCCGGTCAAGCGCCGTCCGCCGCTCCAACGCCGCTCGCACAGCCCCCCCGCGCAGCCCCCGGCGCATCGGGCGAAAAAACCCACCCGCGGTGCGATGATTATCCGCCGTTACATTGGCCCGCAGCGTTTCGCGTGGCAACGCCAAACCCAACTGCGCGGCAAAATGCGCCACACTCTCCTCCATCCGTTCGGTAATCCCCACTGCATCCAGCCGGTCCAACGCTGCGCGTGCCCCCGCAAGGGCTGCCACCGGGTCCGCCACCAGCGGGTCAACCGCCGCCCCGGTTGCATAAAGCCCGGTCAGCCGCCTTGTATAAACATTATCGATCAAATCGCGCGTCAGCGGATCATCACCATCGAGAAATTCCTCAAGCGACAAACGATGCGCCTGGGCCACCGCGAAACTCAAATCCGGGTCGATCCGTGCGGGGTCCACGCTGCGCCAATAATAATACAGGGACTCCAACCGATCACACGGATCGCGCAGGAGCGAAATAATCCGCCGCGCCGGATCATCCCGGGTGAGCAACGCCAAATCATAATGACCCCACACCAACGCATAGGGCGCAAGCGTCTCGAACCGCGCGAACAGATGTGGCGCTAAATCACGATGAGGGTCGGCATTGATTTGCCTTGGATGAAATTGCTGGGTCAACCAGCGCGTCAGGGCAATGCCGCCGCATTTCTCAAAATGCAGGAATCCCAACGGCGGCCCCTCCCAAAGCGTGAATAAATTCCCCCCCAAAGCCGGCGGGTCAGGCGGAAAAAAGTCCGGTTCAGTCACCCGGGCGGCGACCAAAAGATGGTCTGACAATTTACCAATCAGCGCCCGCGAACTCGGCACCGCCAACAAACCGCGTAAAATCGGCGGGATCGGACGCTCTCGGGCGGCGAAACCCTCCACAAAGGCTGCGCGCTCGCCCGCCATTGGCCAACGGCCAATGGTCAGGCGCAGCAAAGTGCTTGCGCTCAATTGGCCGAGACCTCGAATTGACAATTCACGAAACCGTGATAAGTATTTGGAAATCATCACAAAAATAGATTTGAGCGCTCGATGCGCGTAAATCAACAAATATTAAGTTACTCGGCGTTACATAATCTCAATAACTGGATAAGCCGAAACGATCTTGTCATGATCCCTTTCATCAGCGGGGGCTTGCCGTTGCACACCCAGATTGCGACAAGCTAAGGTTCAATTTGATTGTTTTAGGGAGATCCCGCTTTGCATATCGCAATTATCGGCGGTGGCTATGTTGGCCTCGTATCCGGGGCGTGCTTTGCCGAATTCGGCGTTGATGTGATCATTGCCGAGACCGACCCGGCCAAGCTTGATTGCCTATCACGCGGCGAAATTCCGATTTACGAACCTGGTCTGGACGGCCTGGTGGCGCGCAATGCGGCTGCTGGACGCTTGCGGTTCACCGGCTCGGTTGCCGAAGCGGTGGCGCGGGCGGAGGCGGTGTTCATCGCCGTGGGCACGCCAACCCGGCGCGGCGATGGCCATGCCGATTTGACCTATGTGTTTGCCGCCGCCGAGCAAATTCTCGCATCACTCGATCATCCGACCGTGCTCGTCACCAAATCGACCGTGCCGGTTGGCACGGGTCGCAAGCTCGCCGCCCTGGCCCGTGCGCGGCGTCCGGACTTGGCGATCGAGATTGCTTCGAACCCCGAATTTTTACGCGAAGGCAGCGCGATTGGCGATTTCATGCGCCCGGATCGGGTGATTGTCGGTGCGGAGACCCCGCGCGCGGAAGCGGTGCTGCGCGCTCTATATCGGCCCTTGAATTTGATCGAAACGCCGATTTTGGTCACCGGGCTGGAAACGGCGGAACTGACCAAATATGCCGCCAACGCATTTTTGGCGATGAAAGTCACCTTCATCAATGAAATGGCCGATCTCTGCGAGAGTTTGGGCGGCGATGTGCATGATTTGGCCCGCGGTATCGGGCTGGATGGGCGGATTGGCCGGAAATTTCTGCATCCAGGGCCGGGTTTTGGCGGCTCCTGCTTTCCGAAAGACACGCTGGCGCTGGCACGGATTGCCGAGGAGGCCGGTGCGCCCTCACGCCTGACCGAAACCGTTGTTGCGGTGAATGATGCCCGCAAATCCGGGCTGGCGGGCCGGGTGATCGCCGCCGCCGGTGGGTCGGTGCAAGGCTTGCGCATTACCGTGCTGGGTCTGGCCTTCAAGCCGGAGACCGATGATTTACGTGAAACCCCGGCGATCCCGCTGATCAACGGGCTGTGCGAGGAGGGTGCGCGCGTGATTGCCTATGATCCCGCCGCGATGGAGGGCGCGCGGGCATTGCTGCCGGCGGCGGTGATTTTTGCCGAGGACGTGCCAAAAGCGCTGGAAGGCGCTGATATTTTGGTGATCGCGACGGAGTGGAATGCGTTTCGCGCGCTGGCCCCTGAACGCATTGCGGCCTCGATGCGCGGGCGGATTATTATCGATTTGCGCAATATTTTCGACCCCGACGCCATCCGCGCCGCTGGGTTGATCTATCACGGCATCGGACGGGGCAAGACGCGCCCTTCCGCTCCTAACAAGGCTGAGGCATAAGCAGCGCCATGAACGAAATTGCCCCCAACCCGAGTTCAGCGCTGATCGATCTGGATGACGTGACCGACACCAAACCACCGGCGTCGCGCAGCTTAATTCCAATGATTGGCAATTATCCCGATTACGCCAATCCTGATTTGGTGGAGGCGATTCCGCTGAGCGCGCGCACGATCCTGGATGTCGGCTGCGGCGGCGGGGCGGTGGGGGCTGCCTATCGGCAACGCAATCCGCGCGCGCGAATTTTGGGCATTGAGAGCGATCCCATATCAGGCGCGCGTGCCGCCGAACGGCTCGATGCGGTGCAGATCGGCGATGTCGAAGCCACACCGATGCCCTTTGATCTGCCCAACGGGTTGGATTGTTTGATTTATGGCGATGCGCTCGAACATATGCGCGACCCGTGGAGCTTGTTGCGCAGCCAGGCCGCCTTTTTGAACGATGACGGCGCGGTGGTGATGTGCTTTCCCAATGTTGAGCATTTCAGCATCGTGTTTCGGCTGCTGAATGGCAGTTTCGATTATGATCCCGAAGGGCTGCTGGACCGGACCCATTTGCGCTGGTTCACCCCGCGCATGATGGCGCGCGCCGTGAGCGATGCCGGGCTGGCGCTGTGCGATATTCGCCCGCGCCCGACCGACCCAACCGGGGCGACCCGCTTTGTCGAGGCGATGCGGCCCGCCTTGGCGGCGCTGGGCGTCGATCCTGGTGACTATTTGAACCGCGCCGCCCCGGTGCAGTTCATCCTGCGCGCCAAAAAAGCGCCGCGACCGCGCCTCGTGGTCAATGCCTCGATGCTGCCGCCGATCGGCGGTGTGTCCGATGTGCGGGTGGTCGAGCCGATCCGCGCGATTTCCACCGATGCGTCGGTGCTCGCGAGTATTCGCACCGAACCTGATTTCGCGACCTTATTGCCCGAAGCACCGCATATCGCGGTGCTGCATCGTCCGTTGCTGCTGGGCGATGCCGGGATCGGGCGGGTGCGCGCCTTGATCGAACGGGGTTTCCTGGTGGTCACCGAATTCGATGATCATCCGGTGTTCATGGAGAAAAACGGGGTTCCGTCCGATCAATTATTCACCTTCACCGCAACCCATGCGATCCAAACCTCCACCGAACCGCTGGCCGAGGCGCTGAGTGCCTTTAATCCGGAAATCGCGGTGTTCCCGAACGCGATCAGCGCGCTCAGCGAGCCGGTGAATTTCACCAATCCTGAGCGGATGACGCTGTTTTTCGCCGCGCTGAATCGCGAGGAAGATTGGGCGCCGCTGATGCCGGCCCTGAATGAGGTGCTGCGCGCGGTGGGCGCACGATTGGCGGTGACGGTGTTGCATGACCAAGGGTTTTTCGATGCGCTGGATACGCCGCATAAAAATTTCCTGCCCACCACCGACTACCCGTCCTATCAGGCCGCACTCGCCCGCTCGGAAATTTGCTTCATGCCGCTGGGGGATACGCTGTTCAACCGGGCCAAGTCCGACCTGAAATTCATCGAAGCCAGTGCAGCGCGGGTGGTCTCGCTCGCCAGCCCGGTTGTGTATGAAAACAGCTTGGTTGATGGCCAAACCGGCCTATTATTCCGCTCGCCGGACGCACTGCGCATGCAATTGCTGCGGCTACTGGCCTATCCGGATGCAGCACAGCGCATGGCCAATGCCGCGCGCGATTATGTCGCGCGCGAGCGCATGCTGGCCTATCAAACCGAGGCGCGGATTGCGTGGTATCGCTCGCTATGGGATCGGCGCGACGCCTTGACCGAGGCGCTGCGGGCGCGCGTGCCGCGCCTGTTCGGTTAGACCGATTTTGAGCGACAGCGCACGCACCGCACCCGAAGCGGCGATCAGCGTTATCTGGGCGGATCAGGCGGCGGCACCGTTCGAGGGTTCCTGCCCGAATTGCGGTGCCATCGGGGCGAAGCGCCGCCTGCTCGATGTTGCTTGGGTTGCGCCAAAATTACCCAAAGGCGACCGCAAGGGCGTGTTTGCCTGCCCCGATTGCGCGGCGCGGTTTTATCCGCCGCTGAAAGTGCCGAATTATCACGATCCGGACGTGATGGATTGGGGGTGGCACCAGTTTCACATCCAGCAAGGCGCTGGATTATTGCCGATCACTGATAAAATTTCGCGCATCGACCGGCCCGCCGGATCAAGCTGCCTGGAAATTGGCTGTGGCTACGGATTTGGCCTGGATTTCGCCATTCATGCCCTGGGCTGGCAGGCGCGTGGGATTGATCCCTCGCCGATGGCGCAGCTTGGCGGGCGCAATCTCGGCATCACCATCATTGATGGGTATTTTCCGGAGGCCGATCCAACGACGCGGCATTGGGACGTGATTGCGGCGACCGAAGTGATCGAGCATGTGCAGCGCCCGATTGATTTGCTGCACGCCTTGCGCGCGCGGCTGGCGCCGGATGGAATTTTGCTGCTCACCACGCCGGACGGCGCGGCGATTGACCCTGCGACCCCGCTGGCCGCCTTGGTGCAATTGCTGGCCCCTGGCATTCATATGGTGTTTCAAACCGAGGCGAGTTTGCGGCGCCTGTTGGCGCAAACCGGCTTTGGCGCGGTGCAGATGAGCAGCGATGGCCAAACCCTGACCGCCTATGCCGCGACCAGCGAGGCGCAGTTGGCTTGCCTGCGCGATGACCCGGCGGCGCGGCGGGTGCGGTTTCGCCATTATTTGGCCAACCGGGCGCGGGCAATTGATCCGGGCAGCGATTTGGGCAGCGATTTTGGGCGTGATTTGGGACTTGGTTTCAATGGCCGGGATTTTTTTGAAGCGACCATTGATCAGGATTTTACTCAGGCCGCCGCCGCGCGCGCGCGATTATGGCCGGCGATTGCCACGCAATTCGGGATTGACCTGGAGCAGCTTACGGCAATTCCAGCCTCTTGGCGTGCGCTCAAGCTGAATGCGTTGAAAGACGCGATGCCGCTTAATCTCGGCATGATCCTCTATGCCGAAGCGAGCCGCCTGCGCGCTGACCCGGCGACGCGCCATCATGCGGAGCGAATGTTCCGGCTGGCCCGCGCGGCGGCACAAACGCTGGCCGATGCACTCGCCCGGCTTTCGCTGAATGATGGGCTGGCCGAAGATATTGCCTGGCGCGGCGGCGCGGAAGCGGCGATTGAGGCGGCGCGATCCGGTGATCAGGCGGCCCTTGATGATGTTTTGCACCTCGCGCCGCATGCGGATCGGGCAGGCGTGGTGTGGCGGGTGCTGATCGAGCTGGTCAATCACGACGCCATCGCGCCAGCGCGGGTGTTGCAAGCACGGGAAGGGTTGACTGATCCTGATCGTGACGGGCTGGACGCCGCGACCCGGCATGATGGCTGGATTGTGCTTGGGCAATTGGCCTTGGCGCCGGGGGGCGACCCGGCACAGGCGTTATCAGTGGCCGCGCGGCTGGAGGCGGGGGACCCGGTTGCGGCGGGCCCGGTCGCGGCAACATTGCGGCTCGGCGCGTTTACCCGGCTGGTCAATGCGGCACGGCTGGATGAGGCGGCGGACTTGGTGCCGATGATCGAGGCGTTGCTTGCGCGCGGGCACGACATGATGGCCGATGATGCGCTGGCCGATGATGCGGCGATCAGCCTTGCGGTGCTTGATTTATGCACCGGCAATCCGGCACAGGCGGCACGGCGGCTGGAGGGGCGGGCGATTGCGCCGGAGCGGGTTGATCAAATTCGGCTGGACGCTCTGGTGCGGCTGGTCAATGATGCGCGCTACGCGCAAGCAGCTTCGTTGGTTGATCATTATGATTTGGTGGCAAGCGCCTGCGCCCGGCGCGATGCGCTGGGGGCTGATGCGCGGCTCGCGTTAGGGCGGCTTTATCTGGCGGATCGCGCAGCGCGGCAGAATGATTTCGCCCAACGCCTCGCTTCCCTGGATTTACCCCCGCCAGCGCTGGCCGATTTGTTGCGCGATGGGTTCGTTCGGCTGGTCAATGACGGGGATTATCAAGCGGCGCAGGCGCTGGACCGCGCAACGCCGATTGCAGCGCTCAGCACCGTGCGCGATGATCCGGCGCATGGCGATGCGCGGGCGGCACTTTCCCTCCTCGCGATAGCCACGGGCGATGCGGCGCAGGCGCCGGATTTGATTGCGGGTTTCAGGCTGAGTGCATCGCGTCAGCGCGCCATTTGGCTCGGCACATTCACCACGCTGGTCAATCAGCAGCGCTATGCGGCGGCACGGGCGCTGGCGGTGCAGCATGATGTGGCGTCGCTGGCCGATTTGTCCGATCAAGCGGGGCATGATGCGCGCATTGCGCTCGCGGTTTTGGATTTGGCGGGCGGCGATCCGGCTTTGGTGCCAACACGCTTGGCCGGGCTGACGCTGGACGGCGATCATCGGGCCGGCTTGCTCGGCGGCGCGTTGGTGCGGCTGGTCAATCAAGGGCGGTTCGCCGAGGCGCAGGCACTGGCGCAGGCCGAGCGTCTCGATCCGGCACCGAGCGATCCGCATTTCGCCGATGTCAGGCTGGCTCTGGCGCGGATTGCCCGCGAAATTGGCGATCCGGCCCAGGTGGCTCCACTCTTAGCGCCATTTTTGGCCGCGCTCGACCCGCCGAGCCTGGGTCATGATTTGCTGCTGCTGGGGGCGTTCGTCCGGCTGGTGATGGACGGGCGCTATGCGGAATCTGAGGCGATTGCCGACATCGAGGCGCGGCTTCAACGCGCGCAGTCGCATGATCCGCGCCTTGCCCATGACGCACAGATTGCGCTCGCGCAGCGCGATTTGGCGGTGGGTGATCCGGCTTTGGTGCCGGGGCGGATCGCCGCTTTGACATTGGACCCGGCGATGCGGCGCAGCATGCTGCTGGGGGCGCTCACGCGGCTGGTCAATCAGGCGCGCTATGACGCGGCGGCGGCGCTGCGCCCGATGGTGGCACCGCTCGTTGCGGATGCGGGCAGGCGCGCAGATCGGGCGGGCGCGGATCGGGGCGGCGATGATGCGGCGCTCGCCTTGGCGCAGTTGGATTTGGTGCAGGGCGAGCCAGCAGCTTCACTCGCCTGGATTGCCGAGCGCTCCATTGATCCGGCGGCGCGGCGGATGGTGGTGCTGGGTGCGTTCGTCGCGCTGGTCAACCAGGCCGATTATCCGCGCGCCTTGGCGCTGCGCGAAGCCGAGCCGATTGCCGATTGGGCGATGCAGGATGATCCATCGGCGGCGGATGCGGCGTTGGCGCTGATTGCCCTTGACTTGGCGGCGGGCGATCCGGCGCAGGTGCTGCACTGGCTGGCCGCTTGCCCGCATGTGCCGGACGCGGTGCGGCTGACCGCACCGGGCGAGGCGTTTGTGCGGTTGAATAATCGCGGCGATTTTGCCGCAGCGCGGCGGGTTGCGGCCAAGGCCGATCTGCGCAGGGTGGCGGGGCTGCACCAAGCGGTGCGCGCACTGCCAGCCGATTTGGCGCGCGACGTGGCATTGGGCTTGCTGCGGCTTGATCTGGCCGAGGCGGGCGCGCATGGCAGCGCGCTTGAGGATTTGCCGGACCGCTTGGCGGCGTTGACCGCGCTGGGCTGCGCCCCGCCCGATATCCAGCTTTTGGCGCAACAGGGATTTTGCCGCGCCGTCGCCGCCGGGGCGATGGCGCAGGCCGCACCACTGCACGCTATGCTTGGTTTGCCGGCGGGTGCCTTTGTCAGCGCGGCGGGCGAGGCGATGCAAAGCCTGTATTTCGCGCTCGGCCTGTTCCATTTGGCACAAAACGCGCCGATCCGTGCGGAGGCCGCCTTTGCCGCCGTGCGCCGGGGCATGACCGCAACACTCGCACCCGGCGATGTCGCGCCCAGCTTGTTCTGGGAGGCTTTGCGGGGCGAATTGATCGCGCTGAACCGATCCGAGCGCGGCGCGGAAGCGTCAGCCCTTGGCCAGGCGATGGCGCTCCGCTATGCCGGGGCACCTGCTGATATCAACCCGGAGCATAATACCGTCTGATGAGGCTTTCTCTCCGTCTGATTTATGAAACGCTGCTGACACTGCGCAAACAGGCGGTGTTTGCCTATGCCCAAATTGTGGGCCGGGTGCGCAACCCGCATCAGGTGATAAGGCAAATTCCCGAGCGGATCGAACTCGGCCCGCGCGTCGCGCTGTTCATGCATTTTGATGGCGGCGGCGGCGTGCGCCCGGCGGTGTTGGCTTATGTGCGCGAACTAATCGCGGCCAAGCGCTCGGTGGTGTTTGTCACCAATTCCGGCTTTCTGACCGATCCGGCGATTGCGGCGCTGCGCCATGAGGGCGCGCAGATCATGATCCGGCGCAATATCGGCTATGATTTCGGCGCTTGGCGCGACGCGATTGAAACGCTTGCGCTCCCGCGCGCGGACACCGAGGAAGTGATTATTTGCAATGACAGCGTGTTTGGCCCGGTGCGGCCCCTCGATGTGACGCTGCTGCGGCTCAATTATGACGAGGCGGATGTTTGGGGCCTGACCGAAAGCTGGCAGCGGCGCTATCATTTGCAATCCTATTTCATCGCGTTTGGCCGCACCGCCTTGCACCATCCGGGGTTCCGCAAATTCTGGACGCAGGTGCTGCCCGCACCTGCGAAATCCTTCATCATTCATCGTTACGAGGTGGGGCTGACCCAGGCGATGCTGAAAGCAGGGCTGCGGGTGGCGGCGGTGTGGCCTTATGAAACCCTGACCAAAATGGTGCTGCGCGAACAGCTCCAGCCCTATTTGGACGCGGACGGCACCCAGGGCGCGAAGGTCGACCCGATGGATTTGACCCGCTGGCTGCACGTGCTGCGGCTGCGCAACGCCATCGCCCAGCGCCAGGCGCTGAACCCGACCTCAGATTTATGGCGCCAGCTTCTGCTCGCCGGCTACCCGTTCATCAAGCGCGAATTGCTGCGCGATAACCCAACCCGGGTGGAAGATGTCGGCGATTGGGCGGACGTGCTGCGGCACGACATTGGCGCCGATCCCGAACCGATCCGCGCCGATTTGCGGCAAATGCTGAAAGGCGAGGCCCCGTGATTCTCGCGCCGTGATCACGCTTCGCGGATCACCGCTTAATGGTTGTGGCGCGGCGGATTAAATTCCGGTAAGACGCGCGCATGGATGCGTCAATGCAGCAAGCACGCGGAATGTCGCCATCGCGCTGGGTGCCGTATGTGGTGCTGGCTTTGCTGCTGCCCTTATCGCTGCTGCAACTGCGGATCACCGGGCACTGGCTGGCCGATGTGATCGCGCGGCCTGCGGGCATGACACGGACCCAACTGCGCAATGAGGCCAGCCCGGATTTCCGCACCTTTTGGGTCGCGGGAACCTGGGTTCGGCATGGCGAGGCTGCACGGGATTATGCGCCGTTTGCCCCTGCGGTGAACCAGCGCGAAACCGGCGTGCGGACGGAGCGATGGTATTATCCGCTGCCGACATTACTGCTGATGCCATTGGCCACATTGGGCGGTTTTCGGGGTGGATTCGTGGTCTGGACGCTTGGTTTGCTCGGTGCCGCTGTGCTGGCGCTGCGCTGGGCGAGGATGGCTTGGGTGCCGATTATGCTCGGGTTGGTCTCGCCTGCGGCGCTTTGGTCGCTCAATTTGGGACAGCTCGGTTTTTTCACCGGGGCGCTGTTCCTGGCCAGCTTGCTGACGCTGGATCGCGCGCCCAAGCGCGCCGGGGCGCTGATCGGGGCGCTCATTATCAAGCCACAGACCGCCTTGATCAGCCCGTTTTTGCTCCTGGCGGGACGGCGCTATGCGGCCTTCGCTGCCGCATCCCTGATGGCCACGGCGCTGATGGTGATTGTCACGTTGATTTTTGGCTGGCCGATCTGGCGGGATTTTTTTGCCGCCGGCGCGGCAGCCCAGCGCGCCGTGCTGTTCGCGCCGTTTCCGGCAGGCGGGGAGATTTGGGGCGCATCGATTTTCTGGATGCTGCGCAGTTTTTCGCTCCCGGTGTCCATCAGCCTCGCCGGGCAGGCGTTGGGCGCGGTGGGCGCGATCCTCTGGGGCGCAAAGCTCTGGCGCGATCAGCAGATCGACCCGCTGAACCGCGCCGCCATCACGATTTGCTTGACGCTGCTCATCACCCCCTACGCCTATACTTACGATATGAGCAGCTACACGCTCGCCCTCGCCGCGCTGATTTGGCGCGCGCGGCGGCTGACTATCGCCGATGTTACACTCCTGTTGTGGCCCGCCATCTGCCCCTATATTTCGCTTTTGCTCCACGCCGAGATCACGCCGATGATTTTGGCCTGGGCCGCCATCCATGCGAGCCGGACATGAGAGGGAAAATAAGACAATGCGGCGCCATTGGTTTGTGCCTAATATCTCTCGTGATATTCCAGCGTCGATTACGCCGCCCCCTTGAGTGCATGACGATGCTATCAAAAACTGATACGGAACATTGGCTCCATAGTCATTATCATCGCATGTACGGCTATAATTATGTATTTTGGAGTTTTTTATGGGGCTTATAAGCAAAACTATCCAAAATATATTTGAAACAGACCAAGCCGGTCAAAATATCAGCGCTGCCAATAACCGCGTGAACGACCTCACATTGATCTATATTGGCGTATTTTCAACTCTATTCGTAGGCGTCGTGCTCGGGCATCTTTTGCCGCCAGGTAAGTTTGAATACGGACCCGGTCTTGCTCAGCATCTGCTGACCTGGGACGCTTGCTGGTATCGTGATATCGCGGAACATGGATATTCGTGGAATCCAATGGTTGGAACACGACCAGGACGTTATCAGAATGTTGCGTTTTTCCCGCTATATCCTTTGATTGAACGCTTGTTGATGTTTATAATGCAGAGTCGAAGTTGGATCACGACAATTGCGCCTAGCGCTGCGTTTGGGCTTTGGTCTATCGCTGCGTTTGATCGTCTCGCCCAAAAACTACTTCCTGATTCTCAGGCTTCGTTAAACGCAACCGCTTTATACGCATTCTGGCCAGCAAGTTGTTTCTTCTTCATGGGCTATCCAACTGGCCTTATCAATTTATGTGCAATTTTTGCAATTGATGCCTATATGGATCGAAAATTTATGCGCTCGGGGGTATGGTGCGGAATCGGCTCAGCCGTGGCACCGACGGTCGTATTTGTCGCGTTCGGTTTGTGCCTTGATCGTGGATTCCGTTGGTTATTTTCCTCGCGCAAGTTCAAAGAAGGCCTCGAAATAGTCGGGTTTGGTTTACTTTCAGTGTCTGGCCTGCTGGTCTTCATGATTTATCTGTGGTGGAGGTTCGGTGATCCCATCGTTTTCATGGCAGCGCAGGCCGCATGGGCCGTGCCAAGCTCGGTAATTCCCAAAGAAACCCTATTGACGCATCTTGAACTGATGTTTTTCCCGCCATGGTACGGACTTGGCTTTTTTAAAACAGTTATGCTATATATCAAATTAATCCACAGCCATGCTGAAATTTCGAGCTATGAATTTTCTATTATGAATAATTATTTCCAATATGATATCAACATCATCGCAACATTGATCACTATTTTTTTGTTGTTTAAATATCGGAAATTTAGAATTTTATTCTTAGCAAACTTGATCTTGGTCATTGGCTATATTTGGTTTTTTGGATCAACATATAATTATTTTATAAATGGAGCGAGATTGCTTTATCCTGCTCTGATTATATTCATTGCTGGAGGATTTCTTGGCGCTAAGCATCGATATATAAGCAAAATTCTATTAACAGTTTTGTTTGGATTAACTAGTATAGAAATTGCGTTGGTTTGGCGTGGATATATGGTTATCTGAAATGTTTTTATATAGATTCACCATATTTTATTTATATTTGGTCTAGGCAGGTCAAATTATACAAGACATATGACAATATGACATTTGAATGTTTCAGAGCGTGGGATTGTAATCTGAGCTTGCGATACCAGCGTGACGGGGAGTTCCCTCGTGCCGATGATTAGGCAACGCATTAAGGCGCTCGACCATCTTGCTCCCGCAGCAACATTATTGCTGGTGGTCTTCACCGCCAATACCATAGCCCTTGCTGGCTTCTACCGCGATGATCCCGCGCTATTTGTGAGCAAACTTGCCACTGGCCTTGTGCGCGGCCCGATTCCGGGATTTCCCAACTGGTTTGATCCAAATATCGGCTACACCACCCAAGCATTAGGGCATTTATGCGCTCAGGATTGGCTGCGTGGCGTGCCGCCCTGGTGGGACCCGTATCAGGGGGTTGGCGCACCATTGGCCGCCGAATTGCAGAATGGCGCATTTTTTCTACCTTTTTCCCTCCTGCTGCATTTCAACGCGGGTTGGTTGATGCTTCGGTTGCTGATGCAAGCCATGGCCGGATTATTCACCTATGCGCTGCTGATCCAACTGCGGCTATCGCGCCTCGCCGCCCTGCTCGGTGGGGTGATGTTTGGCTGTTCATCGACCTTTATTCTCCTCGCTGACGCTCCTTCGAATACGCTGCCATTTCTGCCTTTGCTACTGCTCGGCATTGAGTTGGGACTCACTTCGCACCGCCGATTTGCGCCCGGCTGGTCACTGGTGATTATTGCAATCGCCTATTCATTTTATGGCGGGTTTCCGGAAACCGGCTTTCTCGCTGATCTATTCGGCGGTCTCTGGTTCGCCGTGCGTCTCACGGGCTGCGAACGCGAAGCGTGGCCCCCCATGATCGGGCGATTTGCTGTCGCGATTGGAATTGGCATTGCTCTAACGCTACCGGGCTTGGTGCCCTTTGTTCAATATGTTGAACACGGATTTATCGGCATTCATGCACAGGGTGCTGCAACGGCTTCGCTCCCCTCGGTGGGGCTTACCACACAAATTTTGCCCCAAGCGTTTGGGCCGTTTGGCGGCGAGCTTTTGGTGCCGCACAGTGGGGCCTATCCAGCCTTGCTGGCGCTCGATCAATCATGGCTGGCGGCAGGCGGTTGGATCGGGCTATTGCCAATTACGCTGGGGATTGCTGGGCTGTGGAGCGATGATCGCACGCTGCGCCGCTTACGCTGGCTGCTGCTGATCTGGGTGTTGATCGGGGAAGCCCGGATATTCGGCCTGCAACCGGTCGTCGCGTTGATCGCGCTGATACCCGCGATCCGCATGATTGTTGTCGAACGCTATGCGGTGCCGAGCATTGATTTCGCATTTATTCTCCTGGGCGCAATGGCTTTTGATCACTGGCAACGCGTTGGGTTTGCCCGACGGGCCATGGCAGGCATCACTCTGTTGATCGGCTTCGTTGCCGCCATTGCTCTGATTATCGGAGCGTCGGCCTTCATCGCGATGATCAGTTTGACACCAAGTTTAATCAAAAGCGCCGTGGCGTATCTTGTTTTAATTGCTCTGGCCTGCGTGACCTTGCTCTATGGCTTAAGCCAGCGCGCCACCCGCGCCCGACAAGGCTTGGTTGCCGGGATGCTGATGCTGGATGCAATCGGCGGGTTCGGGCTATCGCAAGCGGCGGGAATGGCGCGCGGGCATTTGGACCTATCGGGCGTGGCCTATTTGCGTCGCCATCAGGGTTTGCAACGGGCCTATAGTCTTGGACCGCTCGCGCCGAATTATGGTTCATATTATCGGGTTGCCGAGTTGGATATGACCATGTTGCCGATGCCAAAACATTGGGCCTTGTATATCCGCAAAAAGCTCAATCCGTTTAGGTCACCAATTATGTTTTTTGGTCTCAACAACACGGCAATTCCGGGCATCAAAAGTGCAGCGCAGATGCTGCGGCAAAACCTACCCGCCTATCAGGCACTCGGCGTGCGCTACATTTTAACACCGCCCTATACCGATCCGCTGCACAGCTCGCAAAACCCGGTTTTTATCTCCAAGGCCATGTGGATTTATCGGCTGGATCATGCCGCACCCTATTTTGCCACGACGCCCGACAGCGCGTGCGCGATCAGCATGCCAAAGCGGACCAGTGTGCGCATACAATGCGCAAAGCCGGGCGCACTCATTCGCCGCGAACTTTTTTACCCCGGCTGGCACGCGCGGGTGAATGGGCATGCCGTCACGGTGCGTAAAGCCGCACCCTTATTCCAGCAAATCGACCTGCCAGCGGGGCGGAGCAAAATCCGGTTTTTCTACCGGCCCCCGTTTGAGCGCCGCGCCTGTGCTGCCGCTGGTTTGGGGCTGCTGCTCTGGCTTGCCTTGGTGCTGATGGATGCGAAACGCCGGGTGGTGCGGTGAAAATCTCCTCCAGCGCTGACCGGCAGATTATGTTGCTCAGCGCCATTTTATGGATGCTGGCGCTGCTGCCGATTATGCCGCCCCTCGCTTGGAACCTGTATTGTTTTGCTCATCTGTTCGACCACGCGGTGATGATTCCGCTCGATCATGGTGCCAATGATTTTTACATGTTTTGGGCCGCCGGCCATTTGGGCGCAGGGCGCGATCCCGACTTCGCTTATCAGGCAGCGCGGCTTTATGCGTTTGAAGCCTCCCATATCCACAACCACTTCAACCATAATCCCTGGATTTACCCGCCGCCCAGCCTGGCCTTGGCGCTGCTGATGGGCCGAACCGGCCTTGCCATGGGTGATGCGGTTTGGCTTTTCGCTCTGACCCTGGCGAGCGTGGTGTTGCTGCGGCGCGCAAAATTACCCTGGCTGGTGATTGCGGCGATCTGCCTCAGCCCGGCGGCGTTGTTTGCTGCCTTCATCGGTCAACTCAGCGTCTTGGCCGCCGCTCTGTTCACCTTCACGCTGATGCGCGCTGATGACGCCCCCGGCTGGGCTGGGTTTTCCGCTGCACTCACCATGATCAAGCCGCAAATGGCGCTGCTCGGGCCGGTCGTGTTGCTAGCACGCAAACGCTGGCGGGGCGTGGCCGTTGGCGCGGTAACGGCGCTGGCCTTGCTGGCGCTCACCACGCTGATCCTGGGGCCGGGCGTCTGGGCGGCCTATTTTCGCTATGGCGCGCCGATGAGCCGGAAAATTCTACTCATGCCGTTCCCGACATTTCATCGGCTCGGATCGCATTTCAGCTATTATGAGTTTTACGGCAGCTCGGTGTTTTGGATGTTGCGCAGCCTGCATGCCGATTTGGCGCTCGCCGCGTTCGGGCAGGGCATCGCGGCCTTGGCGGCGATAAGTTATGCTTGGGTTCTGTGGCGCTCGCATAGGGTCAACCCGATCAATCGGGTGGCGATCACGCTGCTCTTGGGTGTGCTGATTTCGCCTTACGGCTTTGCCGAGGATTTGGCCGGCTATTCGATTGCGATTGTGCTCCTGGTTTGGCAACGGCGGCGCTTGGAGATTGCCGATGCGATCCTCCTGGTCTGGCCGAGCTTTCTACCCTATGTCGCGATTGCGCTGCATGCCGAGCTGACGCCGGTTTTCGTGCTCTGGGCAGTGCTGCGGGCGCGGCGGGAATTGGCACCTCGGGCCGAGCATGCTACCCCAGAGCGTAATCACGCCGGAGCCGAACCTGTATCATGATTGATGATTTCCTCGCCGAAGCCCAAGCGCGCGGCTTTATTTTCCAATGCACCGACGCGGAAGGGCTGCGCGCCGCCATGCAGCGCGAGAAAATCGTGGGCTATATCGGCTTTGATTGCACGGCGGATAGTTTACATGTGGGCAGCATGGTGCAAATCATGCTGTTGCGGCTGCTGCAAAAACATGGTCATCGGCCCGTGGCAGTGCTTGGCGGTGGCACCACGCGGATTGGCGATCCGTCATTTCGCGAAGAAGCGCGGCAATTGCTGAGTGATGCGCAAATAGCCGCCAACATGGCGGGGATTCGCGCCAATATTGAGCGGTTTTTGCATTTTGGCGATGGCGCGAGCGATGCGATTCTGGTGAATAATGCCGATTGGCTGGATCGGCTGTCCTATATCGAGCTGCTGCGCGAAGTGGGTGTGCATTTCAGCGTCAATCGGATGTTGTCGTTCGACTCGGTGCGCTCGCGTTTGGAGCGCGAACAAGGGTTGACCTTCCTTGAATTCAACTATTCCATTTTGCAGGCCTATGATTTTCGCGAATTGAACCGCCGCCACGGGGTGACGCTGCAAATGGGCGGTTCGGATCAATGGGGCAATATTGTGCAAGGGATTGATTTGCTGCGCCGAACCGATGCCAAGCAAGGTTTCGGCCTGACCGCGCCACTGATCACCACCGCCTCCGGCGCGAAAATGGGCAAATCGGCCGCCGGCGCGGTTTGGCTGGCCGCCGAGAAATTATCGCCGTTCGATTATTGGCAGTTTTGGCGCAACACCGAAGATGCCGATGTTGGCCGGTTTCTGCGGCTGTTTACCGATTTGCCGTTGGCTGAGATTACCCGGCTTGAGCAATTGGGCGGTGCTGAAATCAACGATGCCAAAAAAATTCTCGCCACCGAAGCAACCGCCCTGTGCCATGGCGCGGCGGCGGCGGCCCTGGCAGCGGAAACCGCGCGGCAGACTTTTGAGGAGGGGCTAACAGCCGGCTCGTTGCCGAGCATCACGATACCGCGCCACGAGCTTGCGGCGGGCATTCCGGCGTTCGCGCTGCTGGTGCGCGCCGGATTGGCGAGCAGCAATGGCGAGGCACGGCGCTTGATCCAGGGCGGCGGCGCTCAGGTCAATAATCGGGTGATCGGCACTGAGACTGATGCGATTTCGCTCGATCATCTGATCGATGGGGTGATCAAACTATCCAAAGGCAAGAAAACGCATATTCTGGTCAAGCCAGAATGAGCCCGTTTGTCACCCCGACGCACGCCACCACGGCGGCGGCCATTGAAGCGCTGCATGATGAGTTGTTTTTGTTTGATGACTGGATGGATCGTTACGAGTTCATCATTGAATTAGGTAAGTCACTGCCGCCCTTCCCCACCGAATGGCAAACCGAGGATCGGTTAGTGCCGGGTTGCCAAAGCCGGGTATGGCTGCAAGCGCATGATGAGGGGGCCACGCTGCTGTTCGCCGGGGCTTCTGACGCGGCCATTGTGAGTGGCTTGGTGGCGATGTTATTGCGCGTCTATTCGGGGCGGACGCGGGCGGAGATCCGCGCGACACCGGCGAATTTTTTGAAAGATTGGGGCTTGATCGGCGCCCTTTCCGGCAACCGGGGCAATGGCGTTGCCGCGATGGCTGAGCGGATACAGCAATTTGCACAAACCCAAGGAGCAGAGCCGTGAAAATCATCTTGATCGCCCACGACAAGCCGGGATCGCTCGAACTGCGCAAATCGGCGCGCCCCCAACATTTGGCTTATCTCGAACTGATCTCGGGCAAAATCGCGTATGGCGGCCCGCTCTTGGACCCGGACGGCCAACCGTGCGGTAGCGTGATCATCTATAACGTCGAAAGCCGCGACGAGGCTGAACAGCTGATCAGCGAAGACCCATACACCAAGGCGGAATTGTTCGGCCATGTCGAAATAAGCGGCTTTCGCACCGTGGTGCGCGATGGTGTGGTGACGGGCTGAATGCATTATTGGCTGGTAAAATCAGAACCAGATGCGTTTTCTTGGGCGCAGCAGGTGGCGAACGGCGTTGAGCCTTGGACTGGGGTGCGCAATCATAGCGCCAAGCTGAACCTCAAGGCGATGCGCGTGGGTGATCGCGCATTTTTTTATCATTCCAATATTGGCCGCGAGATTGTTGGTATCGTGCGCGTCGTGCGCGAAGCCTATCCGGACCCGACCGCCGAGAGCGGTGATTGGGTTGCCGTTGATATGCGCGCCGAATGCGCGGTGCCGAATCCAATAACGCTCGCGCAGATCAAAACTGACCCTGGCTTGCAGGACATGGCGTTGATCCGCCAATCCCGATTGTCAGTTTGCCCGGTAACCGAGGCGCAATGGCGGCATTTATGCGCGCTGGGCGGCGTTACGATCGGTTAGTGCAGCCCCCGATTATCCGAGCGGTGCGCCGGATACCGCTTGCACATCCGCGCGCGACAGGCCCGGCGCACACTCACGCAGCACAAATCCGCTTGGTGTAATGTCGATCACGGCCAAATCGGTATAAACCCGCGTCACCGACCCGCGTGCTGTCAGCGGATAGCTGCATCGTTCGACCAGTTTGGCGACGCCATTTTTCGCGACATGCTCCATCAGCACCCAAACCTGCTTGGCACCCGCACCCAAATCCATCGCCCCGCCGACCGCCGGCGCTTCACCAGCACGCCCGGTGGACCAGTTGGCAAAATCGCCATTGGCCGCCGCCTGGTAGCCGCCCAGCACGGCCAGATCGAGATGACGCCCACGGATCACCGCAAAACTATCCGCCTGACCCATCAAGGACGCACCAGGCCGCAGCGTAATGAGTTGCTTTCCCGCATTGATCATCCACGGGTCTTCCTCGCCCGGTTCTGGCGCCGGCCCCACACCCAGCACGCCGTTTTCCGAATGGAAAATCACCTCGCGATCCAGCGGCACGTAATTCGCCACCAACGTGGGCAAGCCAATGCCCAAATTGACCGCCCAGCCCTCCGGAATATCAGCCGCTAAACGGCGCGCCATGTCTGGCCGCGACCAGCCTTTAATCTCTGTCATGGCGCACTCCCTGCCACAAAAACCCGTTGCACGAAAAGCCCTGGCGTCATCACATGCTCAGGGTCCAGCGCGCCCAAAGGCCGTGCGTGATGCGCCGTCGCAATCGTGCAGCGGGCGGCGGCGGCCATGATCGGATTAAAATTCCGCCCGGTGCCCCGATAGGTCAAATTGCCCCAGCGATCCGCCTCCCACGCCTGCACTAACGCAAAATCAGCCTCCAACGCATATTCCAGCACCGCTTCACGGCCATTGATGATCCGCGTCTCTTTGCCCTCGGCGAGCGCGGTGCCCGCCGCCGTCGGCGTGTAAAAAGCCGGCACGCCAACGCCAGCGGCACGGATCCGTTCGGCCAATGTGCCTTGTGGCACGATTTCCAGCTCAATTTTGCCTGCCGCTAACAATTCATCAAACGCGGTTTTTCCCGTTGCCCGTGGATAAGAGCAAATGACTTTGGCAATCGCCCCTTGCTCGATCAGCTTTGGCAAGCCGCCAAAATCACCGCCCGCGTTATTGGCAATCACCACCAAATCGCGCAAGCCGCGCGCGATCAACCCATCCACCAGAATATCAGGCTGCCCCACGGTGCCAAAGCCGCCAATCATCAAGGTTGCTCCGTTGCCAATCCCGTCCAACGCCGCTGCAACCGATGGCACGAATTTATCGATCATGGGACCGCCCCGATCGGTAGACCAACATAATTTTCAATCAGCGCGGTGCGACCCGTTGGCGTGTTCACATAATAATCCAGCTCAGCGCGTTGGATGCGCCGATCAAACGCCGAATGATCGTCAAACCGATGAAGCAGCGAGGTCATCAGCCAGGAAAATCGTTCAATTTTCCAAATGCGCGCGAGACAGGTCTCGGTATAACCGCGCAGCTTCTCAGGGTCATTGTCCAAGAACTGCGCCATGATTGCGCGGGCCAAAATGACTGCATCAGCGACGGCGGCATTCAACCCCTTGGCGCCGGTGGGCGGCACAATATGGGCAGCATCACCCGCTAGAAATAATCGGCCTGATTGCATCGGCTCGGCAACATAAGAGCGCATCGGCGTGATATTCTTTTGGAAAATCGCCCCCGTATTCAGCGAAAATCCAGGATGCGCTAACCGTATCGATAATTCGTCCCAGATCCGACTATCAGGCCACTCGGCCAAATCGGTATCCAGCGGACATTGTAGATAAAGCCTGCTCACACTGGATGATCGCATTGATAACAGCGCAAACCCCCGATCGTGATTGGCATAGATTAATTCATCCAACGAGGGTGGCGCCTCTGCCAAAATACCGAGCCAGCCAAACGGATATTCCCGATCATACTCGCGCACCAAATTGACCGGCAGGGTTGCGCGACCAATGCCATGAAAGCCATCGCACGCCGCGATAATCGCGCAATCAAGCGCCCGCGATTCGCCCTGATGGGTAAAGCAAACGCGCGGATTGCTCCCGTTGAAATCCTCGATCGCGGTGACCTCCGCTTCAAAGATAATCTCGCCTCCCGCCGCCAAGCGCGCCGCGATCAGGTCACGCACCACCTCATGCTGACTATAGAGCATTACATGCTTGCCCAAACTCGCGAAATTCAAGCGATGTAACGCCCCATCGACCAAGATATTGGTCCCGTCATGACGAAACCCAACCTCATCCATTCGCCCACCCACACCGGTTTCGCGCAGCAATGCCGCAACCTCATGCTCTAAAATGCCGGCCCGGATCCGGTTTTCCACATAAGAGCGGCTATGGCGCTCGATAATCACCGTCTCAATGCCCGCACGTGTTAGCAAATGTGCCAGCATCAACCCGGCTGGCCCCGCCCCGATCACCGCAACCTTGGTTCGCGCGCTCATGGCATCACCAACAGATTTTTTACGCGCACCCCCATCGCACGGTGAGGCGCTGCCCGATTGAACGGTGAAGCAAAGTACCCCAAAGGTTCGATGCCAACATATATCACTGCGGTTAGTACCATTGTTCGTCCCTGATCAGACAATTGCCAAAAACTGAGTATGCGCCGCATCTACCCATCGTAAACTTGTTCGATTTACCATGATCATTGCTATGCATGGCGATCTGACTGAACAATGCTCGGTGCCGTCATGCTGCCAGCGAACCCAGGCCCAATCACCAAGCGATACCCGACAGGGAGCAGTCGCCAGCCGAGCCGTGCCTCTAATGCGCCCCAAATGCCGCGCGGTGCCAATAATGCAAAACCCACCGAGGCCGCACCCAAGCCGATCAAATACCAAACACCTGTGGCCCCGAAGATGGTCTCCAGTGCAAAAAACAAGACGGCGCCAAGAATAGGCCCCTCAAACGTGCCAATGCCGCCAACCAGCACCATAAAAATCATATAAGCGGTCCATTGCACACCGAAATACGTGCCTGGTTGAAACGTGATCGAAGCGGCAAGCCAGAGTGCCCCGGCCATGCCAGCGCCAAAGCCGGCAAACACAAAAACCAACCGCTTGGTCGGCGCGACCGCAACACCGATTGAACGTGCTGCCTCTTCATCATCACGGATTGCTTGCATCGCCGCCCCTTGGCGACTGCGCAGCAGCCAAAACAAAACGCCCAATAATCCCAGAAGCACGGCCAAGCTGAGCCAATAGGTATCAGCACGCCGCGATGCGGGAGCAAAATGATTAAGCGCCAGCAGCGATGTGCCGGTCGACCCCTGGATCAATGGATCAAGACTGACCAATTGCTGGATCAGCGTGGCTAACACCCACATGCCAATCGCAAATTCGCCACCGCGCAACTGTAACATAAACAAAGAGGCCAACCACGCCGCCGCCGCCCCCGCACCACCACCGAGCGGCAGAGCCAGATAAACTGGCACACCGTAATAGGATAATCTGATGGCTGCATAAGCCCCAATCCCAAAAAATGCTTGTTGCCCGACGGAGACCAATCCACCGTATCCCGCCAACGCATTCCAGGAAATCGCCAAAATGATATAGATGAACAGCACAATCAGATGATCGAGATTATTCGCCGACATCAGGAACGGACCACCAGCGAGCCCGACGACCAGACATGCCGCGATCATCAGGATGATCCGGGTTCGCGACGTCCCGCGTTCCACCATGTAATTTCGGATCATGTCGATCATGCCGGTTGCCGCACGCGTTGGCGCAAATAATCGCCAAGCCGGAAGCCGCCCATACGCATCCTGACCAACAGCACCAGCAAAAACACCAAATGCCCGCCAATTTGCGACAAATGAGGATTGATCGTGGCACCGATATTTTGCGCGATACCCAGCACAATGCCACCGATCAACGTGCCCCAGAGCGAGCCGGTTCCCCCAATCACCACCGCTTCGAACGCATAAATCAACTGCGCACCGCCGGCATAAGGCTCAAAGCTCGAACGCATGCCGAGCGCAGCACCCGCAACGCCGACCATGATCATCGCTATCGCACTGGCCACCACGCGCACCCGGCGCGGATCGATCCCGGAGAGAGAGGCAGCCTCAGCATCAATCGCGGTCGCACGGATCATCCGGCCCAATTGGCTGCGGGTCAGCAACAGATGCATCCCACCCAGCAAGGTCAGCGCCGTGGCAAATATCAAGGCATCGAGCTGGCTGATATCAATCGAGCGCCCGATCGCCCAGCTTCCATAGGATAGGCTACCAATATCAGGCGCAAACGATTGCGTATTAGCACCGAATATGGCGAACATGATATTATCGAGCAGCAGCGAAACACCAAAAGTGGCGAGCAAAGGAATCAAAGCGCCGCCGCGTAAACTCCGCTCCAGAATGCCGAGTTGAAACACGATGCCAATCAGGGCCATCATCGGCAGCATCAGAAAAAGTCCCACGAACGGTGACAGGCCAAGCCAATGATCGATCACCAGTAGCAAAAATGCCGCCAGCACCGCGAGGCTGCCATGAGCCAGATTGATCACCCGCATCACACCGAACAAAAACGACAGCCCAGCCGCCATCAGCGCGTAATAGCCGCCCAGCAAAATGCCCTGGAGAATTTGATTGATCCAGATCATGCGGCTTGCCGGCTCAATCCGAAATACGCCGCCGTGACCGCCTCGCGCGTGAGGCTTGCCGATGGTCCTTGCAACAGGATTTGTCCTTCTAACATACAAATCAACCGATGGGCGGTTGCCATCGCGCGGCGCAAATCCTGCTCGACCAAAATAATTGCCATGCCCGCCTCGATCAGGCGTGGTAAAACGGCGTAAACGCCCTCAACTGCAATCGGTGACAGGCCCAACGATAATTCATCAAGCAGCAAGAGCCGAGGATTAGTCATCAACGCTCGGCCGATTGCGGTTGCTTGCTGCTGGCCACCGGAGATTTGGCCCGCCCGCCTTGTCAGGATCGATTTGAGTTGTGGCAAGGCATCGAGCACTGACGCCAAATCCCAATCGCCGGTTCGCTTGGCCGCGCGGGCTATTTGCAAATTCTCCAGCACCGTCATGTCGGTAAAGAGCCGCCGCCCCTCCGGCACCAGCGCAATCCCCTGCGCTGTTCGGCGATGCGCGGGCAGCCCCGAAATGTCTGCCCCGGCGAAGCGGATCTGCCCTTGGCTAGGCCGATGCGACCCTGCCAAGCAGCGGAGCAGCGTAGTTTTTCCCGCGCCATTCGCACCCACTAATGCCAAAACGTCGCCAGAATCCAGCGTAAATGAGATATTCTGACACGCAACGAGCAGACCATGACCCGCCGTAAGACCCGCAACCTCCAGCAAGCTCATACCACGCCACCGCCAAGATACGCGCTGATCACTGCCTGATTTTCTAACACTGCGCTGGGCGGGCCATCGGCGATGATGCGGCCCGCATCCATGCAAATCAACCGATCAACCACCTGCACCAGAATATGCACAATATGCTCAATCCACACGATGGCGATCCCACGTTGACGCAATTGCTGAATAATCAGCACCAGCGCTTCAGCTTCGCCATCGGTCAAACCCCCGCCAATTTCATCAAGGAGCAAAATAGCGGGCTTGGTGGCAAGCGCGCGGGCCAATTCCAGCCGCTTGCGATCAAGCAGTCCGAGCGTCTCGGCGCGGCGATTGGCGTGCTCAATGATGCCGCAGGCCTGCAAGGCCTCCACCCCGCGCTGATAGGCATCCTCACCCTGCGCTTGGCCGCCTTGCTGAGCGGCAACCAAGACATTTTCAAACACGGTCATGCCAATGAACGGTCGGGGCACCTGATGCGAACGGCCAATACCTAAACGGCACCGCGCCGCCGCATCGTGCGCTTTGATATCGGTCTCCCGATAAGAAATCTGCCCGGCGGAGGGTTGCATCGCGCCGGACAGCAGATTCAGCAACGTGGTTTTCCCAGCCCCATTAGGCCCGACAATACCAACCGCTTCAGCTGCGCCTAACCGAAAATCGACGCCATCGATCACGGTGAGCGAGCCGAATTGCTTGGAAAGCGCACGGGCCTCAAGCACCCTAGGCCATCCGATACGGCAATAATTTGGCTTGCACCGGCACTTTGCGATCCTCGGCATTCTCGATGGTGTGGTAATCGAGCTTGTATTTGCTCCCCGGTTTGGCTTTGACCCATTGCGCGCCGATCAAAATGGTGGTCGCCACATGCGGCACGGGCCCCGTGGTAAAATCCACCAACCCAACCGTGGTGGTGGTTTTCAGCTTGCCCATGGCGACGGCTAACGCAACTTTATTGGTTGGGGTGCCACTGGCCTTGAGCGCCGCGATCCCGACATCGATCAATGACATTGAAGCGCCGAGCTGTTGCTGCCATTGATGGCCTGAATGCTTCTCGTAAGCTGCCGCGAGCTGGGCGGAGGTTAAACCCGAAACCGGCGAGCCATACGGAAATACCGGATGCCAATACGCGGCCGCCGCAATCCGATAACCCAGCGGTCCCAGCACTTCAATTTGCGAGGGGAATAGGCCGGTTTTGGCAACTTCGACAATTTTCATCTGCCGCGTCAGGCCCTGCTGCGCCGCCTGGCGCCAGAACCGGGTGAAATCTGGCGGGATTGGAAAGGTCGTTAGAATTTCGCATTTTTCACGCTTGAAATGCGCGATCTGTGCTGAAAAATCAGTCGCCCCATCCTCATAGCCACCCGGATCGATCACATCGAACCCGGCCTTGCGCAGGATCGGATATAAATGCTGCCGCACCGCGTTGCCATCGGCATCGTTCGGCGCCAGCCCTGCAACCTTGCGGTTGGTCTTCACATCGCTGTTCCAGGAAGACAAATAGGTTTGAGCAAACTGCTCGACGCCGAAACAGAAATGATAGCTCCATTTGAACGGGCAAGGTTGGCCGGGCTTCGCACCACGGCCAAAATACCACGATTCCCACGGTTCAATTGTCGAAAGACACGGCATGCCTGCCGCTTCGCACGCATCGGCAACAGGATTGACCACTTCGGGCGTTGACGTGGTCAACATCATGTCGATCTTCTCGCCATTGATCAGATCCTTGGCCAACTGGCTGGCCCGCGTTGGGTCGGACTGGGTATCGCGATCGAGCAACACCACCTCATACGTATCGCCACCAATTGTTAGTCCCTTGGCGAGCGATTGCCGTGCCAGATTGAGCACGAACGGATCGGCCTCGCCGAAACCGGCTAGCGGCCCGGTGCGCGGGCTGATGAAGCCGATTTTGAGTTTTTTCTCGGCACCCGCCCAAGCCCGCCGAGCCGGTAACAGCCCACTGGCCGCGCCCATGCCGACGGCGCCAAGCCCGGTGGTCAGAATATGCCGGCGGCTCGAACCACCAGCGCCTGATTGATCGTTTGATTGTGTCATCAGCGCGTTCCTTCCCTGATTTCTCGATTATCGGCGTATCATGACGAATCTCTGCGTAAAAACCACATATTTTGCGCGACACCCACCATAAACACGTCGCAGCACCGCGTAACCACCTGAATATCACGACCGAACCGCCCCAATCGACGGATATCACGGCATCGGCAAATGTTCGGATCGCGAACATTAGTTTCTTGGACGCACAATTGATAAAACAACGGGTCGGCCTGTCAAGTGTTTTCTTTCGGCGAAAACCGGCTAAACAAACGCGTAATGGATGACACCGACGCGCCTGCCATTGAGCCAGCCGACCAATCCGACCGGCGCGATCAGGTCGAAAGCTTCGCGCGCGGGCTCGCGGTGCTGCGCGCGTTCGGCCCCGGTCGGCGCGCCCTCACCCTCACCGATATCGCCAAAATCACCGGCCAGCAGCGCTCAACATCGCGCCGGTTCCTGCTCACCCTCTGCGCGCACGGCTATGCGGTGCAGGAAGGCCGCTTGTTTTCCCTCACGCCGCGCGTGCTTGAGCTGGGCTATTCTTATTTATCGAGCCTTGGCTTTCCGGCGCTGATCCAGCCGCATCTCGCCGGGCTCACGCGCCTGCTGGGGGAGTCGAGTTCCGCCGCCGTGCTTGATGGCGCGGAAATCGTTTATATCGCCCGCTCTGCTGCGCCGCAGCGTTTAATGTCCGTGACACTCGGCGTCGGCAGCCGTCTGCCCGCCTATGCAACCTCCATGGGTCAAGCCCTGCTGGCGCAATTATCAGACGCCGCAATTAATAGCTATTTGGCAACAATAACAATTGAACGATTCACCGCCCGCACCGTGACCGATCCGGCATCACTGCAGGCAAAGCTGCGCGATATTCGCGAACAGGGCTTCGCAATTGCGGACCAAGAGCTCGAAGTGGGCCTGCGTTCGATTGCCATGGCCGTTGAAGCAAGCGGCACCGCGCCTGCATTTGCAATCAATGTTGCAACAAATGTTGCCCGCGTGACCCGCAGCGATATCGAACAACGCATTCTTCCCGCCCTCCGCACCGCCGCCGCCGCGTGCCATGAAACCGTGCAGATGATGCCATGATGCGCCGGTCACTGTTAGTGAAATCAGATAGAAATCCAAGGCAAATACAACACACGCCTCCATCAATGTCAGAACGCATTGCAGTCATCGGCCTTTATCGCTTTGACCTGCCCGCGTGCGCTGCTAGTGTTATTCGGTGACATCCTCAACCGCCATTTCGCGCAGCTTGCCGCTGCTGCTTGGCTTCCTGATCGCGATCGGGCCGGTGTCGGTTGATTTATATTTGCCCGCCTTCCCGACCATCGCCGCGCAATTTCACAGCCAAGCCACCCCCGGCATCACCCTCGCGGCCTATTTCGCGGGCCTAGCCGGCGGGCAGATCATGCAAGGTCCATTGTCAGACCGGATTGGTCGGCGCACCCCGATCCTGGCGGGGCTGACGCTGTATACAATCGCCTCCGCCGGGTGCGGCCTGTCCTGGAGCGGGGAGTCGTTGACATTTTGGCGATTGCTGGCCGGCTTTGGCGCTTCGGCCTCGGTGGTGATCCCGCGTGCCATGGTGCGCGATATCGCCGATGGTCCGGCGGCGGTGACCTTGTTCTCACGCCTGACGCTGGTGATGGGGGTAGCACCGGTGATTGCCCCGATGATTGGCAGTGCCGTGATTTCGCTGGTGTCTTGGCGGTGGATTTTCGGGCTCGCGACTTTGTATGGGCTGATTGCGATTGCGCTGTCGCTGCGGTTTCTGCCCGACACCTTGCCGCCCGCCCGGCGCAGCGTGATTGGCGTGCGCTCAATCCTGGTGCGCTATGTGGAAATTGGCTCTGAACGCAGTTTTCTCTCGCATGCGCTGGCCGGTAGTTTCGCGATGGCCGCCTTGTTTGCTTATCTCTCCGGCACGCCAGGGGTGTTTATTCAGGGCTTGCATTGGTCGCCCTTTGGCTATGCGGTGATGTTTGCCAGCAACGCGGCCTTGTATATCGCGATGAGCCAGGGCAACCCGCTGCTGGTGCGCCGGTTCGGCGTGCGGCCGGTGCTGTCGTTGGCGATCATGGCCTTGCTGGCCGGCACGCTGTTCTTGAACATTGCGGCTTGGCTCCAAGCAGGGCCGATCATTTTGCTGGCGGCGATTGCCTGCTGCCAGATCAGCCATGGCTGCACATTGCCCGATACGGTGGTGGGCGCGCTGTCGGCCCATCAGTCCCATGCCGGGTCGGCTTCCGCCCTGATGGGCACTATGCAATATGTCGCCGGTGCTGGCGCGGGGGCGGCTGTTGGCGCGATGAGTAACGGCACAGCCCAGCCAATGGCCTTGGTGATGTTGAGTGCGGCGGTTCTGGCCGCCATTTCGCTGATGTTTCGACCTGCAGGATCACAATGATGCGCCCGATTATCGGAATTCCCGCTTGCACCAAAATCATCGCCGAGCTGGCACAGCACGCGACCCCGGCGCGCTACAGCGCCGCGCTGATCGCCTGCGCCGATGCGGTTCCAGTGTTGATCCCGCCGGAGGGTGAGCGGATGATTGCGTTGCTGGATCGGCTGGATGGCATTTTGTTCAATGGCAGCCCCAGCAATGTCGAGCCGTCGCGCTATGGGGTCGCGGAGGATGCCACGCCGGAGGATCATGATCCGGCACGCGATGCGACCACCTTGCCGATGATCCGGGCGGCGCTGGAACGCGGCATGCCGATTTTGGGCATTTGCCGGGGCATGCAGGAGTTGAACGTCGCGCTGGGCGGGACATTATATCAGGAAGTTCACCATGTCGCCGGGCGCCTCGATCATCGGGCCGGCGCGGGGTCACGTGAGATGCGGTACGGCGCTAAGCATCCGGTTGCGCTGACGGGAAATCTGGCTGAAATCAGCGGAGCCGCGACGATTATGGTCAATTCGCTGCATGGCCAGGCGATTGATCGGCTGGCGCCGGGGTTGATTGTCGAGGCGATGGCGCCGGATGGAACCATTGAGGCGGTGCGGGTGGCCGAGGCGGCGGGTTTTGCGCTGGCCGTGCAATGGCACCCGGAATGGCGGGCGGCTGAATTTGCTGACCGGGCGCGGCTCTTCGCGGCGTTTGGCGATGCCTGCCGGGCGTATCGCGGCTCCTGACTTTTGCCCCGCGCGATGCTATATATCGGTAAATCCACTGAGGAGAGACATCATGGACGTGCAGACGATTGACGGCCAATATCAACAATTACAAGGCCAAGCGCAGCAGACTGTGCAGGAATTGAAGGATTTGGCGACCAAGCTGCAAGCCGCCGCGCAGGCGGGGAATCAGGATGCGCGCGAGTGGCTGCTTGACCTGAAATCGATCGCGCTGGCGATCCAGGCTGAGCAGAACCAAGTTTCGAATGTGTTTCAGGCGCTGCATAATTTTGTCGGCAACCAAGCGAGTTCGGTGCCGGCGACGCAGCCTTGGGGCCAGCCGCAGCCGCAACCATATCAGCAGCCCTACCCGCAGCAACAGCCTTATCCGCAGCAGGGCGGCGGGTTGCTGGGCGGGTTGATGAATTCCGGGTTTGGCCGGGCGATTGCCATGGGTGCCGGGTTCGGCATTGGCGACGATATCATCAATAGTATTTTCTGATCGCCGCCGATGAACTGGTTGACCGAGTTTGTGCGCCCGCGCGTGCGCACGCTGCTGGGCCGCAAGGAAGCGCCCGATAATCTCTGGCATCAATGCCCTGCATGCCAGCAGATGATTTTTCATCGGGAGTTGGAAGCGGGCAAGAAGGTTTGCCCGCATTGCGGCCATCACATGCGGGCGACGGCATTGGAGCGGCTCGGCTGGACGTTTGATGATGGGGTGTATGAGCGCATCGAGTTGCCGAAGGCGCCGGCGGATCCGCTCAAATTCCATGACAAAAAGCGCTATCCGGATCGGCTGGCGGATGCGCGCAAGAAGACCGGGCTTGATGATGCGGTGGTGGTGGGCCACGGCGCGGTGGGCGGGCATCGGGCAGTGGTGCTGGCGATGGATTTTCGCTTCATGGGCGGCTCGATGGGTGCTGCGATGGGCGAGGCGTTGCTGGCAGCGGCCCGGCTTGCGGTGTTGCAGCGGGCCGGGCTGATTGTGTTTGCGGCCTCGGGCGGGGCGCGGATGCAAGAGGGGCCGATTAGTTTGATGCAGATGCCGCGCACGACCATTGCGGTGCAAATGGTGCGCGAGGCGGGGCTGCCTTATATCATGGTGCTGACCGACCCGACGACGGGCGGGGTGACGGCCTCGTTCGCGATGCTGGGGGATATTCAAATTGCCGAGCCTGGCGCGTTGATTGGGTTTGCCGGGGCGCGGGTGATTGAAGAGACGATCCGCGAGAAGCTGCCGGAGGGGTTCCAGCGGGCTGAGTATTTGCTGGAGCATGGCATGCTGGACATGGTGGTGGCGCGCGGCGCGATGGGCGAGACGCTGGGGCGGTTGCTCGGGTTGTTGAAGGTCGCCAAGGTTGACGCACTCGCCGCATGAGTCGGATTGAGGCGCGGCTGGCGCGGCTGCATCGGCTTTATCCACGCTTGATCGATTTGAGTTTGGCGCGGCTGGAGCGGTTGCTCGCGGATTTGGGGCATCCGGAGCGGGGCTTGCCGCCGGTGATCCATGTCGCGGGGACCAATGGCAAGGGCAGTGTTTGCGCGTTCATCCGGGCGATGGCGGAGGCGGCGGGGCTGCGCGTGCATGTGTATAGCTCGCCGCATTTGGTGCGGTTCAATGAGCGGATCCGGCTGGCGGGGTCATTGATTGAGGATGCGCGGCTCGATGCGGTGTTTGACGCGGTGGAGCGGGTGAATGGCGATGCGCCGATCACGGTGTTTGAGATGATTACGGCGGCGGCGTTTGTGGCGATGGCGGATGTGCCTGCGGATTTGGTGGTGCTGGAGGTGGGGCTGGGCGGGCGGCTTGATGCGACCAATGTGATTCCGGCGCCGAGAGTGGCGGCGATTACCTCGATTTCGATGGATCATCAGGATTTTTTGGGCGATTCGTTGGAGGGGATTGCGGCGGAGAAAGCGGGGATTATCAAGCCGGGTTGTGTGGCGGTGATGGGGGCGCAGCCGGCGGCGGTGGGCGCGAAAATTGCGGCGCGGGCGGCGGATTGTGGGGTTTTGCTCCGGGCGCGCGGGGTGGATTGGGATGTGGGGGAGAGTGGAGAAAAAATTTGGTATCGGGAGGGTGGCGAGCGGCTTGAATTACCGATGCCGGGGCTGGTGGGGGGGCATCAGTTGGATAATGCGGGGATTGCGATTGCGGCGTTGCGGGCGAGTGGGCTGGCGATGGATGCGGCGGCGGGGCTGCGGACGGTGGAGTGGCCGGGGCGGATGCAGCGTTTGGGCGGGGTTTATGCGGCGATGCTACCGGAAGGCTCGGAATTATGGCTCGATGGGGCGCATAATCCGGGGGGTGCGGAGGCGTTGGCGGCGATTTTGCGGGGGTGGGGCGGTGCGACGCATTTGATTGTGGGGATGAAGCAATCCAAGGATTGTGCTGAGTTTTTGCGGATTGTGATGCCGCATGCGGCGAGTGTGCAGGCGGTGGCGGAGCCGGGGCAGCATTTGGCTCTGCCGGTTGAGGAGATTATTGCGGCATCGGGCGGGGTGGCGGTGGCGGGACCGACAGTGGCGGCGGCGCTGGCGCGGCTGGCGGCGGATGGCGGAAAAAAGCGGGTGGTGATTTGCGGGAGTTTGTATCTGGCCGGGGTGATTTTAGCGGCAGGGTGATTTTTTTTGGGTATTTTGTTGCGATAGTAGAATGAATAGGCCGTGCGGCAAGGCGTTAGCGCCGTTCGGGAAAATTGGCGAAGTACCAGGTGGCGAGGGGTTGCGGGGTGAAGCGCGGGGGTGGCGTGGGCGGTGCTGGGCGGCGCAGGCGCGGCAGGAGGGAGCGGGATTTGGGACGTTTTGGGGTGGGCGGGGTTGGGTTTGGTGGACCGAAAGCGGGTTTGGGGCGGGGTTTTTGGGTGCGGCGGAGGGTGGGCGGGAGCGGGATGCCGAGCATGCGGCAGAGCGGGCGCAGGGGACGACCGAGGCCAGGGTTTTGCGCGAGAAGGTGCGAAATTTCGGGCGAGGTGATTTGGTGCTGAAGCTGCGAAGCGTAGCAGGAGATGAGGTGGGTATCGATCAGGCGGCGGAGCCAATTGGGGCTGCTGGGGAGGGTGTAGGGTGCGGGCGGTTTGGCGGGGTGGGCGGTGCGGGCGCGCGGATGGGTAAGGCGGGCGGGATGCGGGGCGCGGGCGGCGCGGGTGAGGAAATTGTTCGAGAGGCGGCGAATATAGGCAGCGATGAACCGGGGCAGTGGGCGCTCCAGCCCGGCAGCGTTGCCATAGCCGAGCACGGTTTTGATCAGCACATCGATGATGCGGCTGAAAAGCTCCAGTGCGGTGGGTTGGCCCGTGGGTTGGTCCGTGGGTTGGGCGGTGGGTTGGGTGGTGTTCACAGACGCCAAAAAGCACGAAACGGGGCAGGTGCGCAAGCATTTTGTTATTTTAGCTCCTTATTCGTTATTTTGAGTGGTGGCGTCTTGGTTGTCGGAAAATTTTACAGTTCGGGTGCGGCGTTTTGGTAATTAATTGATTTTTATTGATAAATTATTTTGGCACGAATTTTGCTAGATTTTCTTTGTGGTTTTATGCAGAGGAGCGTTTTGATGGGCTATTTGATTGAGCGAGCGGGCTTGCGGGTTGGGGCGGTGATGGCCCGGCTGGGTGCGGCGGTGTTTTTGATGATGGCGGGGCCGGTGGTTGCGCATGCGAATGCGCTGCATGGGTTTTGCTGGGGTTCGCAGACTTGTTCGGATAATGGGAAGAACACGCCGACATCGGTTAATCCGCCGCAATTTGGGTTTGTGACGTCGAACTCGACGTATCAGGGTAATTTGCTGCTGACGATTTTGGTGCCGGATGCTCAGCTTGGGACGGACCCGACGATTAATGAGTATCAGAGTGGTTCCTCAATCGGTAGTTTTTCAACGAGATTGGCGAGCAGCCAGGCTTGGTCGAAAGGTAGTTTGGGGCATTATCTTTTCCCGCAGCTTGGCAATTCGGTGAAGCCAAACAATCCGATTGGCGCGTTCACGGCGACGACCAATGGGTATTTTGTGTATATTGCTGCTTTTTATGGTCTGCAGCTTGAGGCCAAAGGCGGCAACAATCTGGATGGGCCGCTATTTGGGTTGAGTGGGGCACTGCCAACGGGCTCGTATATTCTTGGATTTTTGATCCAGGATGGCGGCATTACCGCGACGGCGAATAGCGGTGCGATTTACGAGACGGGCACGCCGGTTGTGCCGGTGCCGGAGCCGGGTTCGCTTTTGCTTCTGGGCACGGCGGTCGTGGGACTAGGGCTATTGATGCGCCGCCGCCGCTGAACAAGCGGCGGGGCGGAGAGAAAAACCGGCTTGGGCGGGGTGCCTGGGCCGGTTTTTTTGTTGGGGGGATAAGGCACAGTTCGCGGCGCCCACACCGAACTATTTCCGATATTGCCGCCGACCGCGTGTGAAAAAAATATCACAGATTATACAACGTTTTATGCGGACCATAATCGGTCGACGCGCCCCGCCAGCGCAGCCCGTTGCGCAGAACAAAGATGATCCCGCTGATCACCCTCCGATCATCAACCTGCGCAACCCCCATGCGGCAGCGGAAAATACGGCTTGATCCGACGCATTTGGCTCTGCGTCAACCAAAACAAATCGCTCATGGCAGGCACCTCCCGCCATCTTCAGGGTCACAGCCAGAAGCGTCGATGCAAGAATCTTAGTGGGTCCTTACCGTATTTGTTGATACCTTCGCAGCACACCTTCGGCGACCCACATTCGACTCAATTCCAAACAAACTGTTCACTACAAATAAATTACCTGCATGAGAGTCGTGTAATAAAGAGGGATGTTGAAAACGATCAAACGTATTCAATTTCGTTTTTGCAGACCGAATTTCTGAGAATTGATGTGGCGTCATGTCATAATATTGGTAAATGCGAACAATGAATGTATGATTGTGGAATTTGCCTAAAACGAATTCGTGCTTGGTGTCAAAGGCATGCTTGTTGTTGTCCCACGCGTTTAACTGGATCGCCCAATATCGATGATGATGCCAGGACCCGTTTGGACCGTAGAAATTTGGTGAGTAAAAAAAGTCGGTTAGTGGGTTATGCAAAGGCGTAAACGTCACGCGCACCAAGATCAGTCCAACGGGTAGCCCCATTGTATGGTATGATGCGCCATTTGCGTGCCGGATCGCACGCATCAGTTGAGGATATAGTGGTTCAGTATTCGAAAACGGAGACAAAAATTGAGGCCTCGAAAATATCGCCACTCGGTGCTTCGCGCCAATCATTGTAACGCCGCGTTGATCAACACAAGCGCCCGAGAAAGAATATGGGTGCATCGCACTTGTGCCCATTACGAGAAGGCGCTTTTTGCCAACGAAATACCGATGCCAGAACGATTTCAATATCGGTGTTATTGTATCGGGTTGTGCTGCGCTTGCGGTGTTGCTCCCCGCGATAGATAACACTGCGATCATTGCGGCAACGAGCGAATAGAATCTATGCATAAGCCATAAGCGCCGCTTGCGCGCGTCGCCAAACGGACATCGGAAGATGACTGGCATGATGTTACTTGAAGGCAATAATAAAATTCTTACCACCACATTAATCACCAATCCAGTCAAATGAAGCGGGCGCTGCGAGCAAGTCGTCGTCGGATTCAGCGCGGCTAGTCAAATCAAAATAAAGTGATATCAGGCGATCCTGATGGGGTGGTGCCTCGGATTGTGTGGAAATTACCTTGTGCCGCGTCTCCTGTTTGGGGGCAAGACGAGGTCAGGCCACGGGATTAAGATACATTGCGGCGGGTGGCTCTCCGAGGCTTCGCAACCGTCGACTTTGCGCATGGCGTGGTCATCCCAGGGCCGTGTATCATACCAACTGCACTTGCCGTGTTTGGTCATAAAATAAAAGGTCGAATAAAGCCGCTTGGTGCCAACCAATTCGCCGGTGTTCGGATCGGTGCGAGCCGGTAGCCCGCCTCCGCCAGATTCTCCGACGGTCGCTACGGTAGGCTACTTATCCACAGCTCCTGAACCACTAAGTGGGACACGACCCTTGTTATATTACCGTTCCCGGCAAACGCTCATTCAAATTTTGTCACACCGTGACAACTTTACCGATGCCAATGCTGACCGGTGCACCTCTCACCCTGCGCGCCGCAGAGGCGCGGTTATGGACGGGCGGAGAGAAATGGTGGAAGGGGTTGGATTCGAACCAACGTAGGCGTGCGCCAGCGGATTTACAGTCCGCCCCCTTTAGCCACTCGGGCACCCTTCCGTTGCCCGTATTCTGGGATTTGGGGTGCGTTGTCAACGGTGGGTGGGGCGGGGTAGAGACGCGCATGGAACAGACGCGGATGGAACATCGGACAGCAGGACGGCCAGGGGAGCGCTCGGGCGGAAACTCGGGCGGGCGCTCGGGGGGAAACTCGGGTGGAAACTCGGGTGGACACGCGAGCGGAAAATCGGATGGGCGACCGGGTGGGAAGCGGGATGGTGGATCGCGGGATGGCGGGCGGCATGATGGTGGGCGGCGTGGCGGCGGCGGGGGCGGAGCAGAATTATGGATTTATGGGGTGCATCCGGTGGCGGCGGCGTTGGGCAATCCGGCGCGGCGGGTGCGGCGGTTGGTGCTGACGGCGGAGGCTGAGGCGGTGCTGGAGGGGCTGGTGGCGAAGCCTTGGGCGGTGCCGGCGGAGCGGGTTGAGCGGGACCGGCTGGATGGATTGTTGGGCCGGGGGGTGGTGCATCAGGGGATGGCGTTGCAGGCTGATCCGTTGGTGCCGCCGAGTTTGACGGAGGCGTTGAAGCGTCCTGGCCCGGTGTTGGTGCTCGATCAGATTACCGATCCGCGCAATGTGGGGGCGATTTTGCGCTCGGCGCAGGCGTTTGGCGCGGCGGCGGTGATTGCGCAGGAGCGGCATGCGCCGGAGGAGGGTGGTGCGTTGGCGAAGGCGGCGTCTGGCGCGTTGGAGCGGATTCCGTTGTTGCGCACGGTGAATATTGCGCGGGCGCTGATTGTGCTGAAGGCGGCGGATTTATGGGTGATGGGGTTGGATGCGCGGGCTGGGACATTGTTGGATGCCGGGGCGCTGGGCGGGCGGCGGGCGGCTTTGGTGCTCGGCTCGGAGGATGAGGGATTGCGGCGGCTGACGCGCGAGACGTGCGATGAGCTGGTTTCGCTGCGGATGGCGGGGGGGATGGAGAGTTTGAACGTGTCGGCAGCGGCTTCGGTGGCGCTGTATGAGGTGTGCCGGCGGTAAAAAAACGCCGGAGCGCGAGGCTCCGACGTTGGTGAAAAGAAGCCGGAGCGCGAGGCGCTCCGTGGGCGCAAAAAAAAAGCCGGAGCGCGAGGCTCCGGCGGGTTTAAAGGTTCGGCGCGAGACTTACGCGCAGGCGGCGACGGCGCGGCGGGCGATGACGCCGACGAGGTGGGCGCGGTAGGCGGCGCTGGCGTGCATGTCGCTATTCATGTTTTGCTCCGGCGTGGTGATGCCTTCGAGGGAAGCCGGAGAAAATGATTTGTCGAGGGCGGCTTCCATTTCGGTGTGGCGGAAGACGCCTTGATTGCCAGCACCGGTGACGGCGACGCGCGCGCCGTGGGCGGTTTGGGCGACGAACACGCCGACCGTGGCGTAGCGTGACGCGGGGTTGGGGAATTTTTCGTAGGCGGCTTTGTGGGGGATGGGGAAGGCGATTTCGGTGATGATTTCATCTTGGTCGAGGGCGGTTTCGAACATGCCCTTGAAGAATTCATCGGCGGTGAGGCTGCGTTTGTTGGTTTTGATGGTGGCGCCGAGGGCGAGCACGGCGGAGGGGTAGCAGGCCGACGGGTCGTTATTGGCGAGGGAGCCGCCGATGGTGCCGCGATAGCGGACTTGGCGATCGCCGATATGGCCGGCGAGATGGGCCAGGGCTGGGATGGTTTTGGCGACGACGGGCGAGGTTGCGACTTCGCGATGGGTGGTCATGGCTTTGATGGTGAGGGTGTTGCCCTCGTGGCTGATGCCGGTGAGGCCGAGGCCGGACAGATCGACCACGGCGCTGGGCTGGGCGAGGCGCTGTTTGAGCACCGGGATAAAGGTCATGCCGCCGGCGAGGGCTTTGGCGTTGTCATGGGCGAGGGCCTTGGCGGCATCGGCCAGGGCGGTGGGTTTGTGATATTCGAAATCATACATGGGGTTTTTCTCCGTTACTCGGCGGCCATGCGCGGGGTGGCATGGTGGATGATGGACCAGATTTTCTGCGCGGTGGCTGGCATGTCGATATGGGTGACGCCGTAATCGCGCAGGGCATCGACGACGGCGTTGATGACGGCGGGCGGGCTGCCGATGGCGCCGACTTCGCCGACGCCTTTCGCGCCGAGCGGGTTGTGGGTACACATGGTGGATTCGGTGCCGACCACGAAATTGGGCAGGTTATCGGCGCGGGGCATGGTGTAATCCATGAGCGAGCCGGAGAGAAGCTGGCCTTCGGGGTCGTAGATGGCTTGTTCGAGCAGGGCTTGGCCGATGCCTTGGGCGACGCCGCCATGGACTTGGCCGTGGACGATCATGGGGTTGATGACGCGACCGATGTCATCGACGGCGGTGAAGTTGGCCAGATGAACGGTGCCGGTTTCGGGATCGATCTCGACTTCGCAGATATGGCAACCGCCGGGGAAGGTGAAGTTTTTCGGGTCGTAGAAGGCGGTTTCATCGAGGCCGGGTTCGACTTCGTCGATCGGGTAATTATGGGGGACGTAGGCGCTGAAGGCGATTTCGCCGAAGGCTTTGGATTTGTCGGTGCCGGCGACGGTGAATTTGCCGTCTTTGAATTCGATGTCGTCGGCGGAGGCTTCCATCAGGTGGGCGGCGATTTTTTTGCCTTTGGCGATGATTTTATCCATGGCTTTGACCATGGCGGAGCCGCCGACCGAGAGGGAGCGGCTGCCATAGGTGCCCATGCCGAAGGGGATTTTGGCGGTATCGCCATGGACCACTTCGACGCTTTCGAAGGGGACGCCGAGTTGATCGGCGACGAGCTGGGCGAAGGTGGTTTCGTGGCCTTGGCCGTGGCTGTGGGTGCCGGTGAACACGGTGATCGAGCCGGTGGGGTGAACGCGGACATTGGCGACTTCGTAGAGGCCGGCGCGGGCACCGAGGGCGCCAGCGACGGCGGAGGGCGCGATGCCGCAGGCTTCGAGATAGGTTGACATGCCGATGCCGCGCAATTTGCCCCGCGCTTTGGCTTGGGCGCGGCGGGCCTCGAAGCCGGACCAGTCGGCCAGTTCCATGCAGCGGGCGAGGGTGGCTTCGTGGTTGCCGCTATCATACATCAGGGCGACTGGGGTTTGGTAGGGGTAGGCATCGATCGGGATGAAGTTGCGGCGGCGGATGGCGACGCGGTCCATGCCCATGGTGTGGGCGGCGATGTCGACCAGGCGTTCGAGCAGGAAGGTGGTTTCGGGGCGACCGGCGCCGCGATAGGCATCGACCGGGACGGTGTTGGTGAAGATGGCTTTCACCTCGGAGTAGATGACCGGGGTGGTGTAGACGCCCGCGAGCAGGGTGGCGCTGAGATAGGTGGGCACCGAGGGGGCGAAGGTGGAGAGATAGGCGCCCATGTTAGCGTAAGTGTTGACGCGCAGGGCGAGGAATTTGCCGTCTTCGGCGAGGGCGAGTTCGGCGTGGCTGACATGGTCGCGGCCATGGGCGTCGGTGATGAAGGCTTCGCCGCGTTCGCAGGTCCATTTCACCGGACGGTGGATTTTTGAGGCGGCCCAGGTGACGGCGGCTTCTTCGATATAATGGAAGATTTTGGCGCCGAAGCCGCCGCCGACATCCGGGGCGACGACGCGCAGTTTGTGTTCGGGGACGTGGAGCACGAAGGCGCCCATCAGCAGGCGGATGACGTGCGGGTTTTGGCTGGTGGTGTGCAGCGTATATTCGCCGGAGGAGACGTCATACTCGCCGATGGCGGCGCGCGGTTCCATCGGGTTGGGGATCAGGCGGTTATTGGTCAGGTCGATTTTGGCGATTTTATAGGCTTGTTTGAAGGCGGCCTCGACGGCTTCTTTGTCGCCCAGATGCCAATCATAGCAGACATTGCCTTTGGCGTCGTCATGCACCAAGGGCGCGCCTTGGGCGATGGCGGCGCGCAGGGTGGAGACGGCGGGGAGGGTTTCGATGTCGATGACCAGGGCTTCGGCGGCGTCTTTGGCTTGTTGTTTGGTCTCGGCGATCACCATGACGATGGCATCGCCGACATAGCGGACTTTGCCTTGGGCGAGCACCGGATGCGGCGGCTCGACCATCGGGCTGCCGTCTTTGCTGTGGACCTGCCAGCCGCAGGGGACGCCGCCGATATTATCGGCTGCGAGATCAGCGCCGGTGAAGATGGCGATCACGCCGGGCATGGCGGCGGCGGCTTTGGTGTCGATGGATTTGATCACGCCATGGGCGACGTCGGAGCGTTTGAAATAGGCGTGGGTTTGATGGGGGCGGTTGAGATCATCGGTGTAGCGGCCATTGCCGGAGAGGAAGCGATGATCTTCGGTGCGCTTGGGGGAATCGCCGATTCCGCCTTTGATGATGTCGTTCATTGATCATTTCCCAAATTTTCGCGCTGACGGGACCATACCCAGGCGCGTATCATTTTTGTGCAGGAGGCAAGGTTACTCAGCCGCTTGGGGCATTTGCTTTTTGTGCATGATCGGCCACGCGGCGGCGATGGCTTTGACGATGTTATGATAGCCGGTGCAGCGGCAGATATTGCCTTCCAGGCCATCGCGGATTTGTTGTTCGGTGAGGCCTTCGGGGTGCGATTCGACCAGATCGATGGCGCTCATCACCATGCCGGGGGTGCAGAAGCCGCATTGCAGGCCGTGATGTTCGCGGAACATTTCCTGCATTGGGTGCAAGGTGCCATCGGCGGCGGCGAGGCCTTCGATGGTGGTGATGTGAGCGCCTTCGGCCTGGATGGCGAGCATGGTGCAGGATTTCACCGATTTGCCATCGACCGAGACGACGCAGGCGCCGCATTGGCTGGTATCGCAGCCGACATGGGTGCCGGTGAGATGCAGGTGATCGCGCAGCAATTCGACGAGCAAGGTGCGGCTTTCGACATGGGCGTGGGCCGGTTTGCCGTTCACTGTGAGTTTGATATGGGCCATTGGTTCCTCCGTTGACGATCGCGCGATTATGGGCATGCGCGATGACGCGCACGCTATCGGATTGGTCCGGCTTCGGTTAAGCCACGCCCTATGATGAGGAGAGGAATCGGTTTTGGTCAAGACGGTATGCATGATAATTCCGCGGGCGGGACGGGATTTTTGCCGGGGGCGCGCGTGAGCGGCCCGGAACGCCGCGATGTTTGATCCATTTGCGTTGGTGGTTGCGCGCCTGCCGGAGCGGCATCGGCCGGCGGGGGCGGAATTTTTGCGGTTCGGCACGGTGGGGGTGGGTGGATTTTGCGTGGATGTGGCGTGTGTGTATGCGCTGCGCGGGGCGCTCGGGCTGTATGGCGCGGGGATGGTGGCGTATTTTGTGGCGGCGAGTGCCAATTGGGCGCTGAACCGGATTTGGACGTTTCGGGGCCGGGCGGGCGCGGGGACAAAAGGCGCGCATGTTCAATGGTTGCGGTTTTTGGCGGTGAATTTGGTGGGATTTGCGCTCAACCGGGGCGTGTATTCGCTGTTGATCGCGACTGAGCCGTTGGCGCGGGCGGAGCCGGTGATTGCGGTGGCGGCGGGGGCGGGATCGGGGTTTTTGGTGAATTTTTTGCTTTCCAGAGCGATTGTGTTCCGATAAAGCAATATACCTGAGGTTGTATTATCACGCCGCGCCGATGCGGCGAGAGACCACGGGTGGGGCACATTATGGGCGAGCAGGTTGCGCGGTGGCGGGGCGCGGCGTTCGATGGACGGTTGGAGCGGCGAGGAACGCCGGGCGCTGGGTTGGGCGCGCTGGTGCTGCCGCTGATGGATATGATGGCGGCACTGGCGGCCCCTGCCCTCGCCGCTTGGGCGCTGACGCCGGATGCGGCGATGCTGCATGGTTGGTTGCTCCGCGCCGGTTATGGCGTGGCGACCGGGTTGGGGTTGTTGCTGGCCGGGCAATATCGGTTCGCGGAGGCGCGCGCGCCCCTGACGCATGTGCCGGGATTGGTGCGGGCGGTGGCGATGGCGCATGGCGGTGTGTGGCTGGGGTTAAATTTCTGGGGGGTTGGTGCGGCGCGGGCGCTGCTGGCGCCGGGCTGGGGAGCGGTGCATGCGCTGAGCGCGTTTGCGCTGATTTTGACCGCACGGGTGCTGGTATCGTTTTGGTGGCGGCATGATCCGGCGGCAGCGCCGGGGGCGGCGGCGGTGCTGGTGAGTTCGGCCCCCTGCCCGGCTGGCGCGCTGGCGCGGCTGGATGATTTGACCGGGCGACGATTGGCTTACGGCTTGGTGGGCGGCGCGGCCTCCTATGCTGGCCTACGGCTATTGCCCGATATTGCCGCGCTGGAGGGGTTGATCCGGGCCAAGCGGGTTGATGAGGTGGTGTTTTTCGCCGCGCGCGAGGATGCGGCGGGCCAAGCCTATCATGACGCGCTGCTGGCGCGCTTGGCCGAGCAGCCGATTTTGCTGCGCTTTGCTGTGGATACGCTGCACCGGGCGGATGATGCGCTGATGACTGGCGCGGGGCTGCATTTGGTTACCGCGCTGGAGCGGCCTTTGCCGATGCAGGCGGCGGCGATCAAGCGGACGATGGATTTGCTGCTGGGCGGGTTGGCGCTGCTGGTGCTGGCGCCGGTGATGGCGGTGATTGCGCTGCTGCTGTGCGGCTCTGGCCCGGTTTTGTTTCGGCAAAGACGGGTGGGCGCGAACGGGGTGATGTTTGATGTGCTGAAATTTCGCACCATGAGCCACGGGGCGCGGAGCAAAATTGTGCGTCAGGCGCAGGCGGGCGATCAGCGGGTGACGCGGCTGGGGCGCTGGCTGCGGCGCAGCTCGCTTGATGAATTGCCTCAATTATTCAATGTGTTGCGCGGCGATATGGCGCTGGTGGGGCCGCGACCACACGCGCCGGGGACGGCGGTGGGGGATTTTACCTTCGAGCAGGCGACCCGGCTTTATGGGGCGCGGCACCGGATTAAGCCGGGGATGACCGGGCTTGCGCAGGTGCGCGGGTTGCGCGGACCGACGCACACCCGCGCGGATGTCGCGGCGCGGGTGGCGGCGGATTTGGATTATATTGCCCGCTGGTCACCCTGGCTCGATGTGATGATTTTGCTCCGCACGCTGCCCGCAGTGATTGGCGGGCGCAATGCTTGTTGAGCCGCTGTTATGCGGCGGGCAGGCACCGCCATCGCGCGCTTATGACGCGGATATTGTGATTATCAGCCATTTTCGGCCTGATGAGACGGTGGCGGCGATCCGCTCGGCGCAGGCGCAGGCGGGTGGGGATTTTTGGGTGATTGTGCTGGATCAGGGGTCTGACCTAGCGATGCGGGCGCAGATTATGGCGGCGCTGGCGGGGCTGGAGCGCGTGGCGTTTTACACCATCGAGGTGAATTTGGGGGTGCCGGGCGGGCGCAATCTGGCATGCGGGTTGGGGCGCGGGCGGGTGCTGGTGGCGCTGGATAATGATGCGGTGTTTGCCGATCATGACGTGGTCGCCAAGGCGGTGGCGCGGCTGGACGATGCGCCGAAGCTGGGGGTGATTGGGTTTCGGATTTTGGCGCGCGATGGCGTGACGCTGGATGCAACGAGTTGGGGCTATCCGAGCGGGTTGCGGGCGCGGGCGGCGGAGCGGTTTGACGCGACCACTTTTGTTGGGTGCGGGTATGCGATGGCGCGGCGCTGTTTTGCGGCGTTGGGCGGGTTTGACGCGACTTTGTTTTTTACCTGGGAGGAATATGAGTTTGCGCGCCGGGCGATCGAGGCCGGGTGGTTGATTGCCTATCATGGCGATTTATCGGTGCATCATGCGGTGGCGGCGCAGGCGCGGGTGGCGTGGCGGGGCGAACGATGGGGCTATTATGTGCGGAATCGGTTGGTGATTGCGCATGATTGGCATGGGTGGTGGGGGATGCTGCCGTTTTTGCTGCTCTATGGCGGGCGCGGCGTGCGGATGGGTCAGGCGGCGGCGACGCTTCGGGCCGTGCGGGCGGCGTGGCGGATGGCGCGCACGCGACCCGTGCGGCGGGCGGGGTCAGTGAGCCGGCGGTATATTTGGGCGCATGAAACGCGGCTGCGGTTGGTGCGGTTATTCGGGTGATGGGCGCGATCAGCGCCAGGCCGGCCAGGGGGGTACCCAGGGGCGGGTGCCTTCGATGGTGCGGTCGGTCAGGATGGTGGGGTGAGTGCTTGCGTGGCGGATGGCGATGGCACCCTCGCGCCAAGGGGCGAAACGATCGATCACGATGCGGCCCGCGCCTCGGCAAGCGCCGTGCAGGGGCCGGGGCGAAATGATGATTTTGGCATGGAAGCAGCCACGATGAGCGGCGGCGCGGTTGAGGAGAAACAGGATGGCACCGTGATCGGCGAAGCAGCGCCCATCGGGGCAGTGATGGGCGGCGGCGCGAATGTGAAAATTTTCTCCGGGCCAGAGGGGTCGCCATTGTTGCAGTAAAAACCGATCGCGCCGACCGGCGACCAGGATCAGGATGCCGTGGCGGGTGCGCAGGGCGGTGAGATTGGCGTGGGATGAGATCAGGGCGTCGGGCGGGGTGGTGGGGACGGCGAGTAGCAGGCCGAGTGCGATCGGGGCGAGGCCGGTGAAGCGCGCTTTGGTGCGCAGCAGGCCGAGGAGCGATAAGCCAAACGCGATCAGGGCGACGGCGGTGCCGGAAAAGGGCGGCACCAGGATCAAGGCGTGCGGCAGGGTGCCGACGGCGTGGGCGAGTTTCAGGATCAGGCCAATGCCCCAGCCCATCGGGATCAGGGCGATGCGGGCGATGTGCAACGGCATCAGGATCAGCGACAGCAGGCCGAGCGGCAGGATGATGAGGGCGGTGAGCGGCACGGCGACGAGGTTCGCGAGGATGTAGTAAGGCTGGATTTGCTGGAAATGATAGGCGGCGAAGGGCATCGACGCGCCGCCGGCAAGAAACGAGGTGAAAGCGAGGGCGGCGATATGGCGGCCCAAGCGGGCGGAGAGATTTTTGCGCCCGGCATGCAGGCGGCTGCCGACGGCCTCGTAGCCCGCGATCAGGGCGAGCACGGCGGAGAAACTCATTTGAAAGCTGGGGCCGACGACGGCGCTGGGGTTGAGCAGCATCAGCGCCATGGCGGCGATGGCGAGGCCGCGGAGTGAAAGAGCGCGGCGACCGATCAGGATGCCGAGCAGCACCAAGGCGGCCATGGCGAGGCTGCGCAGGATGGGGATGTGAAAGCCGGTGAGGGCGGCATAGGCGCTGCCGCCGAGGAAGGCGGCGATGGAGGCGATGAATTTGGCGGGGATGCGGAGCAACAATGTCTCGGAGAGGCCGGCGAGGAAGCGGGCGAGCGCGTAGAGGGTGGCCATGACGATGCCGATATGCAGGCCGGCGACGGCGAGCAGGTGGGCAAGGCCCGCCGTGACGAAATCCTGGCGTTCGGTTTCGGGGATTGATTGTTCGAAGCCGGTGAGCAGGGTCACGGCGATGGAGCCGGTATTGAGCGGCAGGCGGGCGAGGATGCGCGCGGCGATGGCTTCGCGCAGGGCGCGCAGTTGATCGCGCCAGTCGGATTGGCCTTGATCGGTGATTGTCACCGGCGAGAGCGCAAAGCCGACTGCGCCGAGGCCGGCGAAGAATTGGTTGCGGCCAAAATTCCAGCCGCCGGGATAGGCGGTGCGGCTGGGACCATAGAGGAGGGCGCGCAGGCGGATTTGGGCGCCGTCATGCAGCTTGGTGGCGTCATTGGCGCGGAGTTTGACGCGGATGCTGCGCGCTTGGGGTGGGCCGCCATTCAGGCGCGGCTGGGTGAGCAGGATGCGCCGCCCGGTGGCCAGCAGATCGATCTCGCTGATCCGCCCGGTGAGGGTGACGGCGTGGTGCGGCACGATCATCAGAGGCGGCATCAGCGTGGTTTGGAGTTGGGCGCGGGAAAAACCGAGGGCGCTGGCGAGCAGGAGCGCAAGCGGGATGCGCAGCGGGCGAAAGCGCCAGAGTGCCGCGATGGCGAGGGCGCTGAGGCTGGCGGCGGCGGGGCCGAGCCAGAAAGCGGGTTCGATGCGGAGCGAAAAATAGAGCAGAATTCCGGCACCAGCCGCGACAGGCAAAAACAGGATCAGGCGGCCCCGCTCGGCGCGGGCGAGGCGGGCGAATGACGCGCCAAGGCCGATTGGGCGCGGGGCGGTGAGGCCGGGTTGGGCGAGGCTGGTCCCCATGGGCTTCCCAATTTGTGAGGGTTACTCAACTTATGATTGAATGACCCTAGCGGATGGAACCCTTGAGGGAAAGCGAAATGGTGAGGGGGAGCGAAATGGTGAGGAGCAAAAAGGTGTGAGGAGCGAAAGTTAGGCGAGGCCGACGATGGCGAGCAGGACGGTAAGGCCGGCGATGGCGGCGGCGGCGTGAATGGCGATGACCAAGCCTGGGGGACGGCGGCGAACGCCGATCAGGGCGATGACGCCGCCGAGCAGGAGCGCAAGGCCAAAAATCCATTCGGCGAGGCTGGCGAAGCCGCTGGCGCCGGCACGGGCGAGGATGGCGTTGGGGGGGGCGTTGGCGATCAGGAGCACGAGGCCGGCGGCACCGAGGCTGGCGTGGATCAGCCCGTAGCCGCCACGGGGCAGGGTTTTCAGGATGACGGCGGCGCGGGAATTGGGTGCCAGATAATCGAGGGCCAGATAGACGCCGAGGGCGGAGGCCAGGATGATGAACAGAAGGGCGCTGAGCATGATTGGGATATGGGGTTGGAGGAAAAATACGCAGGCGGGTGATTAGGGTTTGGGTGTCGCATCGAACCGATAGGGGCTGGCGCTGGTGGTGCGGACATCGAGGGCGAGGCGGTGGGCAATGGGCGGGAAGGCGCGCGAGCGGCATTCTTGCCGGTCACAGAGGCGGCAGGACAGGCCGATGCCGACGGCGGCGCGTTGCAGATCGATCCCATCGGCATAGACGATTTCGGCGGCGCGGGTGATGTCACAGCCCATGGCGACGACGCGGGTGGCCGGGGGTTCGCCCCAATGGGCGGAGGCGGCGACGATGGTGCGGGCGAAGCAGAGATAGGTGGCACCATCGGGCAGTTGGGCGACTTGCACGCGCACGGTGCCGGGGGTGGCGAAGGCGGCATGGACCACCCAGCGCGGGCAATTGCCGCCGAAGCGGGCGAAGGGAAAGCCGGCGGCGGAGAAGCGTTTGGAGACATTGCCTGCCGGATCGACGCGGAGAAAAAAGAACGGCACGCCGCGCGCGTGACGACCTTGCAGGGTGGAGAGGCGATGGCAGGCTTGTTCGTAGGACACACCGAAGCGCATGGAGAGATGCTCGACATCGTAGCGGAGATCGGTCGCGGCTTCGAGGAAGGGTTGATAGGGCATCAGCAGGGCGCCGGCGAAGTAATTGAGCAGGCCGATGCGCAGCAATTCGGTGGCATCGCGGCTGGAGGGGGCTTCGGCGCGGATTACCGGCTCGACCAGGTCGCGCGCTTCGAGCAAGGCGAGTTGGAACGCCATTTGAAAGCCCCGGCTTTCGCGCGGCAGGGTTTCGGAGAGCATCAATAGGCGGCGCTGCGGATCATAGACGCGCAGCGCGCCGGGCAGCGGGCCGACCGAGACGACGAGGCCGTGCTTGTTGCGCAGCCGTTCGGCGAGGGCGTGGTTCATGCCGATGGTGGCGGCGGAAAGCTCGGCGCCGACGGTTTCGGCGGCCTGTTCGATTTCGGGGAAATGATTGGCGTGGGCGTGGAAAATGTCGCGCACTTCTTCGTTGGGCAGCAGGATTTTGCGGCCCGAAGGGAGGGTGATGCCGCCGGTTTCCTCGCGGGTGGCTTGAAAGGCGCGGTACAAAGCGAGCACGGCGCGGGCGGCGGAGGGGGCGGATGCGGCGATGAATTGCGACTCGGTATCGGGCACCGGTTCGGCGCCGAGCAGCGGATCGGCGAAGGTTTCGCGCAGGGCTTGTTCGAGCTGGCGTTCATCCGAGCCGGAGAGCGAGGCGAGATCGACCTTCATGGTCTCGGTGAGCTTGATCAGCAGGGTGGCGGTGACGCCGCGCTGGTCATGTTCGATCAGGTTGAGATAGGAGGTCGAGATGCCGAGCCGGGCGGCGAGGGCCTGTTGGGTGAGGCCTTGTTCCTGGCGTAAGCGGCGGATAATGCGGCCAATCATCGGTTTTGACATGGGCGATCCGGGTGGCTTTGGGTGGGGGTATGGGGCGGCGCGATTTCACACATTTTACACATTGTAAAAGTTTACAGTCAATAGCGCGACCGATTTCGATGTTTTATGTCCAGATTTCGCGTGACTTTCGCGCTTGCAGCGTAAATAATTCACTCATGACGACGTGATGACGCGCCGCCTTCGTTCGTAAATATAACCATTCTCAACTTGTCACATCTGGCTGAAGGAAGACCGATGACCCGCTCTACCATTCCGACTTTCGCTCCTGAGGGCATGCCTGGTGGGCTTGCGACCGCGCCTGACCGGTTTGAAGGCATTAAGCGCGATTTTACGCCGGCGGATGTTGACCGGCTGGCTGGGAATTTCCGGGTTCGGCACACGCTCGCGGAGATGGGGGCGAATCGGCTCTGGTCGCTGCTGAAATCCGAGCCTTATGTGAATACGCTGGGTGCGTTGACCGGCAATCAGGCGATGCAGCAGGTCAAGGCTGGGTTGAAGGCGATTTATCTGTCCGGCTGGCAGGTGGCGGCGGATGCGAATAACGCTGGCGAGATGTATCCGGATCAGTCGCTCTATCCGGTGAGTTCGGTGCCGCAGGTGGTGAGCCGGATTAATAATGCGCTGCGCCGCGCCGATCAGATTGCGCGGATGGAGGGCGACACCCAGACTTATTGGATGGCGCCGATCATTGCCGATGCTGAGGCGGGGTTTGGCGGTGCGCTGAATGCGTATGAGCTGATGAAGGCGATGATCCATGCCGGGGCGGCGGGGGTGCATTTTGAGGATCAGCTCGCGTCGGAGAAAAAATGCGGCCATTTGGGCGGCAAAGTGTTGGTGCCGATCAGCCAGCATATTCGCACGCTGAATGCGGCGCGGTTGGCGGCGGATGTTGAGGGTGTGCCGACGGTGCTGCTGTGCCGCACCGACAGCCATGCGGCGCAATTGCTGACGGCGGATGTTGATGAGCGTGACCGTCCGTTCTTGACGGGTGAGCGGACGCCGGAAGGGTTTTATCGGATCAAGCCGGGGATTGGCGTGGAATATGCGATTGCGCGCAGCCTGGCTTATGCGCCTTATGCGGATTTGCTGTGGTGGGAGACGTCCGAGCCGAATTTGGACGAGGCGCGGCAATTTGCCGAGGCGATCCATAAGCAATTTCCGGGCAAGATGCTGGCCTATAATTGCTCGCCGAGCTTCAACTGGAAGAAGAAATTGCCTGCCGAGAAAATTGCCACGTTCCAGCAGGAAATTGCGGCGATGGGCTATAAATTCCAGTTCGTGACGCTGGCCGGGTTCCACTCGCTCAATTATTCGATGTTCCAGCTCGCGAAAGGTTATGCCGAGCGCGGCATGGCGGCTTATTCGGAGCTGCAGCAGGCGGAATTTGCGGCGGAGCCGGATGGCTACACGGCGACGCGCCATCAGCGCGAAGTGGGCACCAGCTATTTCGACGCGGTGGCGGTGGCGGTGTCGCAGGGTCAGGCTTCGACCACGGCGATGGCTGGCAGCACCGAGACCGAGCAGTTCCATGACCATGGGCCGGCGGCGGGCAGCCACGGGCATGACCATGATGATGGTTTGGTGCATCATCATAGCTGGGCGGTGAGTGCGCCGGATCGGTAATTTTTGCGCCGACGCGATTGAACATAGAGCCCCGGACGGTGACGTCCGGGGTTTTTTGTTTGGGTGGATGGAAAGTTTCCTTGACACTCGATTTGGTTCGCGATATGGAAAGTCTCCTTTACATAGGAGAGCGCGATGAAATGTGTTCGGTATCGGATTGAATTTGGACTGCCTCTGCTTGTTTATACGCTATTATGCTATGTTTCGATCACGATTTTGAACGCGGGCAATGTGCATGGTGCGGAGCGATTAGCGATTGCGCTGTTGCCGATGTTGGCACCGCCGTTCATGGCCTGGGCGGTGATTCGGCAATTACGGCGGCTTGATGAATTGCAACGGCGCATCCAGCTCGACGCGTTGGCTTTGGCGTTTATGGTGACGGCGCTGATGACGTTGAGCTATGGGTTTTTGGAAAATGCAGGATTTCCAACGTTGAACATGGTTTGGGTATGGCCGTTGATGGGCAGTGTTTGGATTATTGGTTTGCTGATTGGGCGCTGGCGTTATCGAGGGTGAAAAACCGGCTTAAGGAATTGCGTGCCGAGCGCGGCTGGTCGCAGAATACGTTAGGTGAGCGGCTTGGCGTGTCGCGCCAGACGGTGAATGCGATTGAGGCGGGGCGCTATGATCCGAGCTTGCCGCTGGCGTTTGCGATTGCGCGGCTGTTCGGGCAGTCGATCGAGGCGATATTTGATGATGCGGCGGCAACGCCGTAAGCACTGATTATTGGAGAGGAGCGACCATGTTTGAGCGTTTGCGCGGGTCTGATTTTTTACGATTTTTGCGGCGTCCGTATTTGAATGATGGGACGTGCGCGGCGCTGAATATTCGGCCTTGGATTGGCTGGGTTGGGGTGATTTTGCTCGCGGATATGGTGGTCGCGGCGATTGGGCGGGGGGTGATTCTGGGGTTGGGGCACAAGCCGCCGCCGGATAAGGCGATTATGCATTTGATCTCGCATCCCTCCTGGATGGTGCTGGCGATTTTGCTGCTGGCGCCGATTTTGGAGGAGCTGACATTTCGGGCGTTTTTGAGCAGCAATCGGTTTTGGGTGTTTTTGGGCAGCGGGATGTTTTTGGCGGCGCTGGGCCGGATGACGATGTTGATGGTGAGCCGGCCAGAGACGACGCAGATGGTGTTTTCGCAGTATTTGCTCGGCGTTGCGACGTTGGTGCCGCTGCTGGCCGCGTATGGGGTGGTGTGGTGGCTGGCGGGGCGCTGGATCATGGCGCTGTTTCAGCGTTTTCCGGTGCCGATTTTCTGGCTGAGTTGTTTGGTGTTTGGGGCGGCGCATAGTCTCAACTTCGAAACCGGCGTGCAGCCTTGGTTGCTGCTGCTCACATTGCCGCAGATTTCGGCGGGGATTTTTCTGGGTTATATCCGGGTGCGCCATGGGCTGCGCTGGAGTATCGCGACACATATGGCGATTGATTATACCGTGACGTTCGTGGCGTGGGCGCTGGTGTTGGCCAAGCCGGTGCTGGGCGCCAAGGGGATGGCCGTCGCCGGGATTGGGATGTTTTTGTTGATTGCGGCGGTGCTGGTTTACGGCATGGTGGGGTTGGCGCGGGCGCGGCGGTTGGCGGTTTAGGATTTGCCACTGACGAGGGGGGGGGTTGACCGAATGACATCAAAATTTCGTTTGATATCGAACGAATGAGCGCCTATATCGCGGCCATCAATCATCCTCAAGGAGTGAAAAATGGCGAGAATTCTGGTTCTTTATTACAGCACATGGGGCCATCTGGAGACCATGGCTGAGGCGGTTGCGGCGGGTGCCAAGGAGGCGGGTGCCGAAGTGGTGGTCAAGCGGGTGCCTGAGACCATGCCGGCGGAGACGCTGAGTGCCATTCATGCGAAGACCGATCAGGCGGCGCCGGTGGCGACGCCGAGCGAGTTGGCTGATTATGACGCGATCATTTTCGGCACGCCGACGCGCTTTGGCAATATGTGTGGCCAGATGCGCAATTTCCTGGATCAGACCGGCGGGCTTTGGGCCAAGGGCGCGTTGATCGGCAAGGTGGGTTCGGTGTTCATTTCCACCGGCACCCAGCATGGCGGGCAGGAAACGACGATTACCTCGTTCCACACCACCTTGTTCCATCACGGCATGGTGGTGGTGGGCGTGCCCTATTCCAATCCGGAACTGACCAACATGAATGAGATTACCGGCGGAACGCCCTATGGGGCGAGCACGCTGGCGGGCAGTGATGGGTCGCGCAAGCCCTCGGCCAATGAGCTGGCGATTGCCCGCGCGCAGGGCAAGCATGTGGCGACGATTGCCGCCAAGCTGCATGGCTGATTTTTCGCCCCCCATCTTGGTTTCCGCCAAGATGGGGGGACTTGGTTAAGGCGCTTTCATGCCGAGAGCGTGGCCCATGAAACCCCAATTATCGGCGTCGTGCCGCAGATGTTTGTGGACCGGCATATAGATATGGCTGGTGGCGGTTGCGGTATGGAGCAGGATTGGGTTGGCGCAGCCTTGATCGCGCTGCATTTGGGCGGCGAATTTATAGGCATTGCTGGGCACCACGCGATCATCATCGGTTGAGGTGGTGATGATGGTAGGCGGATAGCAGACGCCTTTTTTCAGATTTTGCAGCGGGGAATAGGCATCGAGCCATTTGAAATCTTTGGCTTTGCTGGCGGTGCCGTATTCGGAGATCCAATATTCCCCGCCGGAGAATTTTTCAAAACGCAGCATGTCGAGCACGCCATGGCCGATATAGACGGCGCCGAACAGATGCGGATGTTCAGTGACGCTGGCGCCGGTGAGCAGGCCGCCATTCGAGTAGCCCATGATGCCGAGATGCGCACGGCTGGTGTAGTGATGATCGATCAGCCAATGGGCGGCGTTGGCGAAATCATCAAACACGTTCTGCTTGTTTTGCAACATGCCAGCCTGATGCCAGGTTTGACCATAGACGCCGCCGCCGCGCAGATTAGGCATGGCATAGACGCCGCCGAGGCGCAGCCAGGTGGCGATGCTGGGGCTGAAATAAGGCGGGATGGTCACGTCAAACCCGCCATAACCATAGAGAATCGTGGGGTTTTGGCCATTGAGCGCTACGCCTTTGCGCGCGACGATGAACATCGGCACTTTGACGCCGCCGGTGGAGGGGTAGAAGACTTGCTGGACCGTGTAGTGATCCGGGTTGAACGGCACGGTGGGGCGGAAAAATGTGGTTTCCTTGCCGGATTCGACATTATAGCGAACGATTTCGCCGGGGCGCAGGAATGAGGTGAAGCCGAAATAAATATGTTTTTTAGTGTTGCGAGCGGAAATGCCGGCGACCGTGCCGGTGGCATCCGGCAGCTTGACCGGGCCGATCAGGCGACCGCCGGTGGTGTAGAGATCGAGCCTCGCTTTATCGACCACCATGCGGTGCACTAGAATTTTGCCGAATGCCATATGCGCGGAATCGAGGAGTGAATTTTTTTGCTCCGGCACCACCACGCGCCAATCGGCAGGGGCGGGATGATAGATATCGACGGCCGCGACGCGCCCGAGCGGGGCGTTCAGATCGGTTTGGATGAAGACCGAATCGCCCTCGGTGCCGATGGGGACGTAGGAGGCGTCATCCTTGGTGAAGAGCGGGCGGATTTTGGCGGTGAGTTTGGGGTGATTGGGATTGCCGAGACTCGCGACATAGAGCTCGTTGCGGGTGGTGTGGAAGGCCAGCGTGATAAACAAATAACGGCCATTCTCCGAGACATCGCCATTGATGACCCATGAAGCGAGGTCCGGCCTGCGATAAATTAAGGTGTCGTGCGCCTGGCTTTGATCGATGCGGTGGTAATAGAGGGCTTGGTTTTGCAGCCGCTCGGCGATGGCTTGGCCTTTCGGCGGTTCGGGATAGCGCGAGTAGAAAAAGCCTTTGCTATCATGGGTCCAGCTGATGTCTGAGAATTTTACCCAGCGCACCGGATGGGGCAGGGTTTTGTCGGTCGCGACATCGAGCACATACAGGGTTTGCCAATCAGAGCCGCCTTTGGACAAGGCATAGGCGACATAATGCCCGTTCGGTGAGGGGGCGTAGGCGGCGAGCGCGGTGCCACCATGGTGCGAAAAGCTGTTCGGGTCGAGCAGGATATGTGGCGTGCCGGTGGGGCCACGCTGCATATAGAGCACAGATTGGTTCTGGATGCCGGAATTGCGGCGATAAAACAGCAAGCTGCCGCGCTGGAGCGGGGAGGTTTGTTTGGGGTAGTTCCAGAGTTTGGTGAGTTTTGCATAGAACGCGGCGCGCAGTTTCAGGCCGGCGAGATAATGGGTGGTGAGTTGATTCTCTGCGGCAACCCAGGGGGCGAGGCGTGGATCGGTGAGATTTTCCATCCATTGATAGGGGGCGGGAACTTTGGTGCCGAAATAATCGTTCACGATCGTGTCGCGTGGGGCAACGGGATAGGTGAGCGGGGCAGGTTGCGCGCCATATCCGACCCCGATGCCGCCGAGTAGGAGCGAAATGCAAGCGACGCGACGCAGCGATGATAATTTTGACATAGCGCAAATTTGCTCCGGAACATGCTGATTGGACGTTGTTTTTCGGAGTTTATCAGGCGTGCAGCGCGGGCGAAAGCCCTGCGCGCGGGTGCCTTTGGTGATTGACATATTCGCTTTTTGTATTACGTGACTTTCAGTAATTTCTGAAAGTTGTGACGATGAAATTGACGCCAATCACCGAAGCGTTTGTGCTGCATTTTGGCGAAATGGGTAGCCGGTGGGGCATTAGCCGCACGGTGGGGCAGATTTATGCACTGCTGTTTGTCTCGGATCGGCCTTTGCCGGCGGATGAAATTGCCGATGTGCTGAATTTTTCGCGCTCGAACGTATCGATGGGGTTGAAAGAGCTGCAATCGTGGAATCTGGTGCGATTGCAGCATTTGCCTGGTGATCGGCGCGAGCATTTTGCGACGCTGGGCGATGTTTGGCAGATTGTTCGCACTCTCGCTGAGGAGCGGCGGCGGCGCGAGATTGACCCGACTTTGTCAGTGTTGCGCGATTTGATCATGGAGACGCCGACCAATGCCGCGGACCGGCATGCGCAAAGCCGGTTGCGCGAGATGCATGAGTTGATCGAATTGCTGCTCCGCTGGTCAGACGATGTGCAAAAGCTGGATACCGCCCAACTGGTACAATTGCTGAAGCTTGGTGGACGTGTGGTGGCGCTGCTGGAATTGAAAAACCGACTGCCGCTGATGGGCAAAGGCAAGGCCCGCGCCGATGCGGAAACCGATGTTGATGAAGTGCTCTAGACCCTTCGACTTATGAACCTGCAACGAGGACATGATGACCAATAGCCCGTTATCGGTGATGCTTTCCCGGCTTGATTTTGCTTGGATCACCAGCTTTCACATTTTATATCCGCCGCTGACCATTGGGCTTGCGGTGATTTTGTTCTTGTTCGAATGGCGCTGGATGCAGACCAATGATGAGCAATGGTATCGGCTGACGCGGTTTTTTGAGAAATTATTCATCATCAATTTCGGCGCGGGCGTTGCCACCGGCATCACCATGGAGATGGCGTTTGGCATTCTCTATGGGCCGTTTTCGCAAGCGGCGGGGCCGTTTTTTGGGCAAATACTCGGCTATGAGACGATTACGGCGTTCATGTATGAGGCCGGGTTTATCGGGCTGATGATTTTCGGCTGGGGCAAGATCAACAAAAAAATGCATCTCTTCGCGACTTTTAACGTCGCGTTATCCTCGTCATTCTCGGCGATGTGGATTTTGGTTGCCAATTCCTGGATGCAGACGCCGACCGGTGTGGTGTTCAAGGACGGGATGTTTCAGGTTAGCGATTGGTATAAGGCGATTTTCAACCCGGATGTGATTTTGGGTTTCCCGCATATGCTGATTGCGTGTTTTGAATTGGCCCTATTTTTCGTGGCGGGCGTTGCGGCTTGGTTTGTGTTGACCAAGCGGCATGTGGCGTTGTTCACCAAGCCGCTAAAATACGCGATTTTAGCGTTGTTGGTGGTAGCCCCGTTGCAGGTTTATGTTGGTGATGGGTTGGGGCAAGTGGTTTCGCATGATCAGCCGGCGGCGCTCGCGGCGATGGAGGGGCATTACCACACCTATAACAAGGATGGCTCGGTCAATACCGGTTGGCATGTGGTGGCGTGGCCGAATGCCAAGGGCGATGGCAATGCATTTGCGATTACCATTCCGCATGTTTTGAGCCTGCTGGAGACCCATAGCTGGAATGGCAAGGTGCAAGGCATGGACAGCATCAAGCCGCAGGACCGGCCACCCGTGGTGGTGCCGTTTTATGCGTTCCGCGTGATGGTCGCGATTGGGATGGCGCTGTTGTTGGTGGCGTTTTGGGGCACATTCCTGATCGTGCGCCGCCGGTTCAACCCAGCCAAGCTGGTTGAACAGAAATGGTTTCTGCGCAGCGTTGTGGGTGCCGCGTTCCTGCCCTACCTCGCAGTGTGGACCGGCTGGTGGACGCGCGAGGTGGCGCGGCAACCCTGGATCGTTTATGGGCTGATGCGCACATCCGCCGGGGTGAGCCGTATGTCGGTTGCTGCCGAGATATTCTGGATGATTGGCTATATGGGCTTTGAGCTGGCGGTGCTGGGCGGGGCTTGGTACTTCATTGCCAAAATGATCCGCAAAGGGCCGGACATGGTCTCGCCCGTGATCGAGGAGGGGCATCAGGCCTTGGGTCATATTGAAGCGCCTTTGCACCAGCCTGGTGCGTCCCCGTCCTATCCACGGCCGGCGTAAGGGGACGGATCATGGATGTTCTCACACAGACGCAGCATATTCTCACTTTCGTGTGGTGGCTGTCGCTCGGGCTTGCGGTTTTGCTTTATGTGATGCTCGATGGTGCTGATTTAGGTGCGGGGGTGTTTTCACTCTTTGTGGGCGATGAAGATGAGCGCGGTGCCATCATGTCGGCGATGGCGGGCACGTGGGATGCCAACGAAACTTGGTTGATTGTGGCGGGCGGCGTTTTGTTCGGCACCTTTCCCTCGGTCTATGGGTCGTTGTTCAGTTATTTGATGATCCCGCTGGCGTTAGCGCTTTGGGGCATCATTACCCGTGCCGTTGCCTTGGAGTTTCGGCATTTGGCCGAGCGGCGGTATCAGCGTTTCAGCGATTGGGCGTTTGGATTATCGAGCCTTGCCACCACGTTTTTTGGCGGTATGGCGGTGGGTGCGACGTTACATGGTTTTCCGCTCACCCATACTGCCGGGACGGTGCCGACCTATGTGGGCGGGGCGCTGCGATTCATCACCCCGTTCAGCCTTTGGACCGGCGTTGCGGCAGTGATTGCGGTGTCGCTGCAAGGGGGCTTGTTCGTGCGCGCCCGCTTTGAGCACGATGAGCCGATTCGCCAATTTGCGGCGCGCTGGACCAATGGGGCGTTTTATCTGGCACTGCTCGCGGTGCTGATTACCGTGACCGTTAGCGCGTTCATCTTTCCGTGGGTGGCTGATAAATGGTTTAGCGGCGCCTTCTGGGTTTGGGGATTAGGGGGCCTTGTGGTGATGGCGGCGATTGTGAAAATGCGCCAAGCCTCGGCACGGGAGCGCGATTTCTCGGCCATTTTATGGCTTAACTTGGCGATTGCGCTGATGGCGGCGGGGATGATGGCGACCATGTATCCTTGGATTGTGCCAGAGACTTGGACGATTTATTCGGGCGCGACGCCGGAGGTGTCGATTATCACCTTTACCTTGGCTATGGCTGGGTTTTTCCCGGTGATGCTGATGTATAATTGGTATCAGATTTGGGTGTTTCGGGCGCGGATTACCAAGCTGGCCGCTTATGGGCACTAACAGGCCGAGCACCGTGGCGCTTTGGCTTGGTGTCTTGCGCCGCCAATGGCCGATGCTGCTATTCATGGTGGGGCCAGCGGCGGGGATTTTGCTGGTCGCACTGGTGTTCGGATTGCCGCGCACGCTTTGGTTGATGGCTGCGATAATGCTGATTTTTGCGGCTTTGCTGACCGTCGTGCTGCTGCGCGCCGATATCCGATCGCTTCGATCGCGCGCGCGCTGATCGATGGCAACGCCGACAGAGCCCCTGCCCCGCTCGGCGAATAAAATATTGGAGCGTTGGCTGCGCTCCTATGTTGAGCGCGCCCGGTGGCCGTTGGGACTGGCCATTGGCGTCAATGCTGGCAACGGATTATTGCTGGTGCTGCAATGTTGGCTCCTCGCCCTGCTCGTCAATAAAGTGGTGATTGAGCATGGCGGGCTTGACGCGGTGCGCGATTGGCTGATTGCGCTCTTTGCGGTGTTTTTGGTCCGCTCGATTTTGGCGGGGCTGGCCGAGCGGATTGGCTTCGAGGCCTCGGCGCGGATTAAATATGATATTCGCCAGCAGCTCTATCAGCATATGACCGCACTGGGACCAGCTTGGTTAGCCGGGCAGCGCACGGGCGAGCTGACCAATAATGTCGTGGATGGCGTTGAGAGTTTAGATAAATATTATACCGGCTATTTGCCTGCCATGGCGCTGGCTGGGTTTCTGCCTTTGGCAATTTTGGTGTTTGTGTTTCCGCATTATTGGGTTGGCGGGCTGATTATGCTGATAACGGCACCATTAATCCCGTTTTTTATGGTGCTCGTTGGCAAAGGGGCAGAGCGGATCAATCAGCGACAATGGCGCGAATTGGCACGGATGAGCGCGCATTTTTTTGATGCGATTGAGGGGTTGACCACGCTGAAATTGTTTGGCGCGAGCCGCGCTGAGGCCGCGATGATTGGGCGTGTGTCCCATCAATATCGGCAAGAGACGATGATGGTGCTGCGGGTTGCGTTTCTATCCTCGCTGGTGCTGGAGTTTTTTGCCACCGTGAGCGTTGCGATGGTCGCTGTTTATATCGGCTTTGATCTTTATTACCGGGAGATGCCGTTTTTATCGGGATTTTTCGTGTTGCTGTTGGCACCCGAATTTTACCGGCCCTTGCGCATGATGGGCACGCATTACCATGCGCGGATGGAGGCGATTGGTGCCGCAGAGCGGATGGTGGCGCTGCTTGACGCGCCAGTTGACGCGAAGAAAGCGAGCCGGCGTGGCTTGGGTCACGCGCGAATGCAGATTGATTTCAGCGGCGTGGGATTTGGATATCAAGCCGGGCTTGATGTGATCGAGGATATTAATTTTACCCTTCACGCGGGCCAGAGCGTTGCGCTGGTTGGGGCGAGTGGCGCTGGCAAAACGACAATTGCGAAGCTATTGCTTGGTTTTTTGACACCGAATGCGGGGCGCATTTGCGTTCAAGATGTTGATTTACGCACTATTGACCTGGCTGATTGGCATGAGCGCGTGGCTTGGTTGCCGCAACGCGCGACCTTGTTTCAGGGCAGTGTGCGCGATAATATTCGGTTAGGGATGCAGGCCGATGACACGGCACTTTTGGCCGCGGCGCGGGCGGCGCATGCTGATGAATTTATCAGCCGGTTGCCGCAGGGGTTTGACACCATCTTGGGCGAGCGAGGGCAAGGTTTGTCTGGGGGAGAAATTCAACGCATTGGCTTGGCGCGGGCATTTTTAAAAAATGCCGAATTGCTGGTGTTGGATGAAGCGAGCGCACATTTGGACCCGCAAACAGCTTCGTTGGTCAATCAATCAGTTGAAAAGCTGATGCGCGATCGGACAGTGTTAATGATTGCGCACCGGCTGGAGGCCGTGCGCCACGCTGATTTGATTTTAGTGCTGGAGCGAGGGCGGATTATCGAGCGGGGCACGCATGAGCAGTTAATGGCGGCGCGTGGGGCTTATGCGGCGAGCCATGCGCTCGATCATGGGGCGGCTTGATGCGGGATTTGACGCGGCTTTATCGGTTATTTCGACCGTCTTTGCCGCGTTTATTGGCGGGCGTGGGATTGGCGAGTTTGGTTATTTTGGCCAATGCTTCGCTGATTGCGCTGGCGGGTTGGTTTATCGCGGCGATGGCGTTATCGGGTTTGGGTGGGCCGTTGCTCAATTATTTCGCGCCGGCCGCCGCGATCCGTGGATTGGCAATTTTGCGTACCGGCGGGCGTTATGGCGAGCGGCTATTGACCCATGATACCACGCTGCGCCTACTCGCGACGCTGCGCGTTTGGTTTTATACGCGGCTTGAACCTTTGGCCCCTGCCCGGCTGGCGCACTATCGGGGTGGTGATTTATTGAGCCGGATTCGTGCGGATATCGATAGCCTCGATAATTTTTATCTTCGGGTATTGGTGCCGGTGTTGGCCGCCTTACTTTCGGCAATGGTGATGATTGCCTTCATTGGCAGTTGGAGCGGCGCGATTGCGTTGATTGATGCGGCGGGCTTGGCCCTGGTGGGCGTGGTGTTACCGTGGTTGGCGCTGATGCGGGCGCGGTCAGTATCGCGCGAGACGGTTTCGCTCCGCGCGGCGTTGCGCGCGGATATGGCTGATACGGTGCGCGGACTTGGAGAATTGCAGATTTATCAGGCAGTGGAGCGACAATCCGAGCGGGTGACGGCGACGAGCCACGCGTTGATTGCAGCGCAGCGGCGGCTGGCCGGGTTTAATGGGTTCTTTGCCGGGCTGACCAGTTTTACGACCCTTGCGACGATGGGAATGGCGTTGGGGCTGGCGGTGCCCCTGGTGGTGGCACGCAAGTTCAGCGGGCCGGATTTACCGATGTTAGCGTTGCTGGTGTTGGGAAGTTTTGAAGCGGTGGTCACGCTGCCGGGGGCGTTTCAGGCGTTAGGGGAAACATTAGCCGCCCTCAGACGGATTTTCGAGATTATCGATGCGCCGCCGAGCGTTTCTGAGCCGCGCAACCCACACCCGGCGCCAGCGCATTTTGATATACGGATCGATGGCTTATCGATGCGCTATGAGCCGGGGCTGGCTTGGGCGCTTGAGGATATTTCGCTGGCGATTGAAGCGGGCGAGCGGGTGGCGATTATTGGACCTTCGGGGGCTGGCAAGACCAGTTTGTTCAATGTTCTGCTGCGATTCTGGGATTTTCAGGAGGGTGTTGTTACGATTGGTGGGGTTTCGCTGCGCGATTTGACCGGCGATGCGGCGCGCGCTCTATTTGCGGTGGTGGCGCAGCAGACCCATTTATTCAATATTTCGCTCCGCGAAAATCTGCTCCTCGCGAGGCCGAATGCGAGCGAGGCGCAGTTATGGGCTGCATTGGAGCAGGCGCAGCTCGCCGCCACGGTGCGGGCTTTGCCGCGTGGGTTGGATAGTTTGGTGGGTGAGGCGGGGGCGAATTTTTCGGGGGGTGAGGCGCGGCGCGTTGCGATTGCCCGGGCTTTTCTCAAGGATGCGCCGATTTTGATTTTCGATGAGCCGACCGAGGGGCTTGATGCGACGTCGGAGCAATCGGTGCTGGCGGCGCTCGATACGCTGATGCAGGGGCGGACGACCTTGTTGATCAGCCATCGGCCATCGAGCCTGCGACATGTTGATCGGGTGATTACGCTCGAACATGGCCGAATTGTGCATGATCGGGTTAGTAGTTAAATTGGTAGCCCAAACCAACGCTTTCGCCATTGGATGTGCCTGAGCCACTGCCGTTACTAACCGAGGTTTTGAGTTTCAGGCCCTTATAGAGATTGATTTCGACCTTGACCTTCGAGCCTTGACCGGACGCGGCTTGCGAGGCGCCGACATAGACACCGGGGGCAACGTAGCGCCCGGCATTGATGGTGGGTGCGCCGGTGCCCGCGCCACCGCCGAGCGAGAGTTCATCGAGGCCAAGCGCATTGCGGATGCCGCCGAGCGGATTGACGCCGCCACCGACGCCGGCGAGCTGGGCAAGGGACGCGGCGAGCGAGGCGGCTTGGAAGGCTGAGAGATGGGTGGTGCCGGTGCCATAGAGCAGGTGCGAGAGCACTTCATCGGACGGCAAATAAGGCACGCTGCTGAGGGTGATTTTGGGGACGGCGGGTGTGCCGGTGAGAGCGAGGGTGGATATTGTGCCATCGCTGGCGCTATGCGAGGCTTCAAGATCAAGCGCGGGCAGCAGGCCTCCATTGAAGCTGATATTACCTTTGGTAAAGGACAAGGATTTTCCACCAAGATTGAAATGGCCGCGCAGTAGATTAAGTCCGCCGGAGGGCAGCGGGGCGGCGGCGGTGCCCCCTAGATGCAGACGACCGCCGAGATCGGCAAAGACCCCATCACCGCGAATAAAGACTTGGTTTTTGGCGATGATGGTGAGATTGAGCGCGATCGGCGGCGGGGGGCTGGGTTTGGGCGGCGTTTCGCCGGGGCGCAAAATTGTTAGTTTGACGACGGAGGGTGGCAGGCCGCTGGGGATGTTGATGTCGGCGCGGTCGATATCCAGCGTGCCGCCGATGAGGGTGCCGGTGGTTGCTGCGCCGGTGATGTTGATTTGGCCGCCAAGGGTTTCGGTCAGTTCGTCGCTGCTGATCGGTTGGGCGTGGTTCAGGTTGATATGTAAATCGATCGGCAACGGTGGGGCGAGGCCGATTGTGCCGGTGCCGGTCATGGTGCCGTTGCCCGCTTTGGCTTGGAGGTTGGTTAAAGCGAGATGATGCGAGGTGGCGCTCAGCGTTGCGGCGATGGACGCCAGATCCAGCCCTGAGCTGATATTTTGAATTGCGCCTTGGGTCAGTGTGATGGTGCCGGATGGGCGCGGTGCGGCGATGGTGCCGCTGAGATGCAAGGCTGGCGTGATAATGCCTGCGAGGTGGGTGCCGCTGGCGGCTGTTAGGGGATTGAGCAGGGCGAGGTCGATGGCGCCGGTGAGGGTGAGGGCGATGGGGCCTTGTGGGTTGAGCGGGATGGTGCCGTCCGCGCGCAGATGCGACTGAGTGCCGACCTGCAGGGTTGCGGCGCCGGTGGCTGAACGGCCCATCAGCCGGGCATTGAGTGCGGCGGTGATTGGCGGCAGCGAGGCGGCAGGGCCGGTGCGCAGATGCAGGCGATTGAGGGTGAGGGCCAGCGTGCCGAGCGGTGCCGCGAGCGTGCCGGTGAGTTGGGCGTTGGCATTGATTTGCCCTTGCGCAGTCAGGTGCGGCGATGCGGCTTGGAGAATGGCGGCTGGGATGTGCCGGAGCACGAGCTGCGCGGATAATTGCGGCTTGAGCGATCCATTGGCGGTGAGGGAGCCGCCTTGGCCAAGGCCGCCGAACCCAAGGGATAGATGATGCACGGTAAGGCCGGGTTGCCATTGCAGGCTCGCTGGCTGCAACAGCCGCACATCGATGCCGCGCGCTGAGGCGGAGAGGGTACGCAGTGTTATTTCATGACGTGATGGCGTTAGGAGGCCGGTGAGGCTGATGCGGGCAGGCTTGCCGGCTAATGGGGTGAATTGACCGTTGAGGGAAACGGTTAATCCGGTGAGCGGGCCATGCGCGGAGAGGGTGATGCCGCCAGCGAGTTGTGGGGCGCGCAGGCCGGTGATGGTTGCTGTTGTCGCCGTCATTGGTTGACGATCGGGGTGAGTGATCTGGCTGGTGATGGTGGCGCTGGCGATGCTGACGGCATTGCCCAAAGCGGCGCGGGTTAGGGTGGCTGTGATGGCGACAGGGTGGCCGGATCGGTGGGCGAAGGAGGCGTGCAGGTGACCGGCGAGGACGATGTTGAGAAGTTTACCGATATCGGCGAGGTGGCCGATGGTGACGGCGAGCGAGCCGGTGGGCCAGTGACCGGGGTTGAGGGCGATTTGTCCGGCACCGGAGAGCGATTTCCAGTCGAGCTTGTGCACAGTGGCGTCGATGGTACCGTTGCTGCTGCGGTTGAATGCGCTGGCGAGCGATAAGGGCGCGCCATCGAGCGTGCCGGAGCCGGTGAGTTGGATTTTTGGGGCGCTTGGCAAATTTGTGGCGGCCAGGGTGATGGTGAATGGGCCTGATGTTAGGGATTTTGCCGCGATGACGCCGTTGATTTGGCCATTGAGGGCAAAATCGGTGAGAGGGCCGGTGAGATCGATCTGTTCGGTGACATGCCCGGAGAGTTGCGGATCGATCAGGGTGATATTGGGTTCATTGATGGTGCCATGCAGGGCGAATCGGGTTGGTTCAACACGGCCTTGCAAGGTGGCGCGCAGGGAAGCGGTGTGCAGGGTGAGTTGGTGGATGGTGAGCCTGTTGTTATCGGATGACAGGGTGCCAGTGAGGTTGAGTTTCGGGCCGATCCAGCTTGCCAGAGCTTGATCGCCACCGGTGATTGAGAGCGTATTGTCAAAGATGGCCGATTGAGCGGCAGCTTTCCGTGCAAGGATCAGGTGCAGACGATCACTGCCGGTCCAGGATTGGCCGACCAGCGCCGCGAGCGGGGCGATATTCGGCAGCGACATCGCGAGGTTGGCGCTGGGGGCAACGGGATTGAGGTTGACTGTGCCTGTGGCGTTAGCGTGCAAAGCGCCAAGGGCGCTGGTGAGCGTGAAGGTGGCGGCTTGGCGCGGGCCAGCGAGTTTGGCGGTGAGGCTGAGGGCGCCTGTATCGAGCTTGGGGCCGGCGAATTGACCAAGCAGCCCGTGCGGGGGTTCGGTGGCGGTTAGACTTGATTGGATGGTTGTGGGGGTGAGGGCGAGTGCTATTTGATACTGGCCCTGATCGCGCGGCGATGTTGCATCGAGGGCGATTACCGCACGGCGTTGCCCCGACAGGCTGGCATGGCCGGTGAGGCGCAGGGTGATCGGGTGGCCGAGCACGGGCTGGGCGATGGTCAGCGATTTGATCGAGAGACGGCGCAGGGTGAGAGCGGAGACCGGGAGGTGGAAGCTTGACTTTGCCGATTGGGCCTTGGGTTTTTGCGAGACCGGCAGACGGTTGAGCGTCGCGCTCTGCGCGGTGAGGGCGGTGATGGATAGGTTCTGCTCGAACAGGGCGACCGGGTGCCACCGGAGCGCTGCTTGATGGATGGTTAAATAGACCCCGTTTTTGTCCGCCACCTGAATGCGGCGGGCCGCGATATAGGCGGGGAAATGGCCGGATAGGCCGGTGATTTGCACGGTCCCGTGGGTGAGGCTGGATATTTTGTGCGCGGCCCAATGGCGGCCCGTCGGGGTGTTGAGGATGATGCCGATTGCCAACAGGGCTGCGCAGGGCAGGATGATCAGCGCGCCGAGTAGCCAAACCAGCCAAAGGCGGAGGCGGCGCATCAGAAGGCCTGCCCCAGCCCGACATAGACGGCGAATGAGGCGCCGCCGGGTGGGCGGTTGACGGGGACGCCAAGATCAAGCCGGATCGGGCCGATGCTGGTGTAATAGAGGAAGCCAAGACCGACGCCGACGCGGGGCGTGCCGGTGAAGGGCGTGCCGTTGGCGGCGACCTGACCCGCATCGACAAAGGGCGCGATGCCGAAACTTTTACCGATACGCTGGCGAAATTCGATTTCGATCGCATCGAGTGCGGTGCCGCCTTGTGGCACGCCATTGGCAAAGAGCGGACCAACGGTTTGATAGGTGAAGCCGCGCACCGTGCCGGTGCCGCCGGCGTAGAAGCGTTGATCCGGCGGGATTTGGAATTGTGAGGCACCAAAAATGCGCCCAAGCACACCACGGAGCGCTAACACACCGCGGCCCGGCGCTTCGAGATTGATGTAGCGATTGCCGATCAACTCGGCATTGAGAAACAAGCCTGAGCCACCGGATAGGGGCAGCGAGGGGGTTAGGCGCAGCGTGATGCGCATTCCCTGAGTGGGGTTGAGCAGTGAGCGTGCGGTGTCGTAGCGGAGTGAGAGCGGCAATTGCACGAGATTATAGCGCCGGTTGACGCCTTCTTGCTCGATTTGTTCGCCGATATAGCCAAGGCCATAGCGAAGATCGATGAATTTTGACCAGGGCCGCTCCAGCCTGACATTGGCGAGGACGCCGGTGCGATTATAGGCGGGGAGGTAGGCGCGCAGCGCCTCAAGGGTGGCGGTGAGATTTTGTCCGGGCTGGAAGGCATCGGGCACGGTATAAGTCGCTTTGGCATCATAGCCGGGTTGCAGCACGATGGTTTTGCCGGTTGAGGAACCAAGGCTGGTGCCGCCGATGGAGAAGGTGAGCCGTTGGGCGCGGCCAAACAGGTTGCGATCGGTCCAGGACGCATCAGCAGAGATGCCTTCATCGGTGGAATATGAACCATCGATTTCAACGCGGTGCGGCTTTTCGGCTTGCAGCAAAAACATGACCGGCACTTGTCCCGACGGGTTGGGCACGCTGGCGGTTTGGGCGGAGACTGAGGAAAATACACGCAATGCGAGCAATTGATCGCGCGCTTTGGCCAGCGCGGTTTCACTGAACGGCTGGCCGCTGCGCAGCTTGATGTGGCGAGCGAGGAAAGCGCGCTGTAAGGCAGGCGCACCGGAAAATTGGATGGCCCCGACAGCGACGCGCGGCCCCTGCGCGACATTATATTGAACGGTCAAGCTATGGCGCGCGATGTTGGCATAGGCGATGGGCGGCTCAACCTTGGCGAAGGCATATCCATGATTACGCAAGGACGATTGGAGCTGGGCGGCGGCGCTGACAATGGGTGCTGCGCGCGCGGTGGCGCCGATTTTAAGGCCGAGGGCGTGCGATTCATCAGGGGCGGTTAGCCCAGGTGTTTGGATGGCACCGATAGTATAGAGCGGACCGAGCGTGATGCTGACAGCGACAAGGGCGGGTGGCTGGGCCGGGGCCTTGCGCAATAATCGCGGCAGGTTGGGATCATTCAATGCCAGACCATCGATCGTGATGGCGATGCGGGCGGAATCATAGGCCTCGCTATGCAGCACTGTTAGGAGCCGCTGCTGATCGGCCTGGGCGCGGCCGATGAGGGCGAAAGGTGAAACGGGTGATTTGGTGCGTAGTGTTTCCAATTGAGCACTTTGGCGCAGCAACGCATCGAGCGCCGGGTTACCGGTTTTGTTGATGGTGACGCGGTAAGGTTGCGGGTTCGCCGCACGGGCTTGATGAGCGCCTAATCCAAGCAGGCACCAAGGGATCGTCACCGCGATGATCAGGACACGCTCTGATAAACGCTTCATTAGGTTGGTATTTGGGTGACGCGGGCGTGGTGCGTCAACCCGGCTGGCGGGGAGGGTTGGTCATGAAAAGTTTATGGAGAGCGTGATTGGTTATCGTCAATCACGCTCTTATCCTTGTTTGCCAATCAATTTCATTGGTTTAGGGTCAATCTGTCGATTCTACCTAAACCAATATTGATCGACGTGAAATTTCGGTCATATGCGCGCGGCCTAGCTGCGCCGATGCAGGACCGGCGGGGCCGCACGGGGGATCGTAAAACCTAAGCTGGTCAGGGCCTTACGGATATGGGGCGGCGGCTCCGCTTCGATTTCGAGCACGCCACCGCGTGGATGCGCGATGCTGAGGCGGCGCGCATGCAAATGCATTTGCTTCTCGAAGCCTTCAGCATAGGCGCGTGCGCCGGCATAGGGGGCATCACCCAGGATTGGGGTTTCGAGGGCGGCGCAATGGGCGCGGAGTTGATGCGTGCGCCCGGTGAGCGGGCGTAATTCGAGCCAGGCGAATTTCCGACCGGCATGATCGAGCGTGCGGTAATCGGTGATGGCGGCGGCGGCGGCTTCATCGTTGCGGGCGGCGGGCTTGGTGCGGGCGCCGGCACCGCCGATGCGCGCCAAGGGCAGATCGATCCGGCCTTCTAACGGGATTGGCAAGCCGACGACGAGGGCCCAGTAGATTTTGGCGGCATCGCGCCCCCGAAACGCTGCCGCGAGCGCGCTTGCGGCGAAGCTGTTGCGGGCGAGAATGAGCACGCCGGAGGTGCCGCGATCAAGCCGATGGACCAGTTTGGGGCGCTCGGCAGCGCCGAACTGCAGCGCCTCTAACATGCCGTCGAGATGGCGGGCGATGCCTTTGCCGCCTTGGGTGGCGAGGCCTGCAGGTTTGTCGAGCACCAAGACGTCATCGTCGCGATAGAGCACGAGTTTGGCGAGATCTGCCGCTTCGTGGGCGTTCAGATCGATAGTGTGGCGGGTGGGCGCATTGGCATCGGGCATCGGTGGGATGCGCACGGCTTGGCCCGGTTCCAGCCGGGTTGAGGCTTCGACGCGTTTGCCGGCGACACGCACTTGGCCGGTGCGGCAGAGCCGTTGGATCACGCCCTGGGTGATGCCGGGGTGATGACGCCGCAAAAATCGATCCAGCCGCATTTGGGCTTCATCATTGCTCACGATGCGCTGTTCGAGCCGCGCTTCGGTTTCGTCCGTTTCGGTCATGACCGCTCCGCGCGTAATTTGTTCCAGTGATCCAGCCGACGCCGCACATTGGCCTCATAGCCGCGCTCAGTCGGCGCGTAGAGCGATTGCCGTGCGACGCCCTCGGGGAAGTAATTTTGGCCGGAGAAGGCATCCGGGTTTTGGTGGTCATAGTCATAACCGGCGCCATAGCCAAGCTCTTGCATCAGTTTGGTGGGCGCGTTGAGCGCATGGGCGGGCGGCGCGAGGCTGCCGGTTTGCCGGGCGAGACGCATGGCGGCGCCAAAACCCTTGTAGGCCGCGTTGGATTTGGGCGCGGTTGCGAGATAGAGCACGGCTTGGGCGATGGCGAGATCGCCCTCGGGGCTGCCCAAGCGCTCGTAGCTTTCCCAGGCGGCGAGCGCTTGGGTTAGTGCCTGCGGATCGGCGAGGCCAACATCTTCAACCGCGAAACGCACGAGGCGGCGGGCGATGTAACGGGCATCTTCGCCGCCGGTGAGCATGCGGGCGAGCCAGTATAAGGCGGCGTCCGGGTCTGAGCCGCGCATCGATTTATGCAAGGCGGAGATGAGATTGTAATGTTCTTCGCGATCACGATCATAGAGGGCGGCGCGGCGGGCGATGAGGTTCGACAGGGCCGCATCATCGAGCAAGGGTGCGGCGGGCAAGGCGGCGGCAGCGAGTTGTTCGACCATGTTGAGCAAAGCACGACCATCGCCATCGGCCATGGCGCGCAGGGTTTGGCGCGCTTCACGGGTGAGCGGCAACGGCGTGCCCAAAGCGTGTTCGGCGCGGGCGAGCAGACGCTCCAAAGCTGTGTCATCAAGGCGTGCGAGCACCAGCACCTGACAGCGCGATAACAGCGCACCATTCAGGGCAAAAGACGGATTTTCGGTGGTGGCACCAACCAGCGTTACCGTGCCGTCTTCGACCACGGGTAGAAATCCATCTTGCTGGGCGCGGTTGAAGCGATGGATTTCATCAACGAATAGCAGGCTGTTGGTGCCGGCACGGCGGCGTTGCCGTGCCTCATCAAAACAGCGTTTGAGATCGGCGACGCCGGAAAAGACAGCGGAGATTGAGACGAAATGCAAACCGGCCTGTTGGGCGAGTAGCCGGGCGATGGTGGTTTTGCCGACGCCGGGCGGCCCCCACAGGATGAGCGAGGCGAGGCTGGCACGGTCGAGCATCCGGGAGAGCAAACCTTGCGGGCCGAGCAGATGATCTTGCCCGATCACGGCATCGAGCGTGGTGGGGCGCAGCCTTTCGGCGAGGGGCATGGGGCCGCGCGGCGCGATGGGCGGGTGTTGCGCGAACAGATCGGGACCGGGCGGCGCCTGTTCCATGCGCGATCAGGCAGCCACCGGCTCGCGTGCTTGCGGGAACAGGGCGGCGAGACCGGCTTCGGACGCGGTGCAAATACCGCATTCGGTGATCAGACCCGACACTAGGCGCGCAGGCGTGACATCGAAAGCGGGGTTCACCGCGTCACTATCTTTCGGCACCAAGCGCACGGTGGCGATGCTGCCATCGAGCGCACGACCGGTGATGGTGGTGACTTCGCTGGCGGCGCGCTCTTCGATCGGAATGTCGCTCAGGCCATCGGCGATGCGCCAATCAATGGTGGAGGCGGGCAAGGCGACATAAAACGGAATGCCATTGTCGCGCGCCGCCAAGGCTTTCAGATAGGTGCCGATTTTATTGGCGACGTCGCCGGTGCGGGTCACGCGATCCGTGCCGACGATAACCATATCGATGGCGCCGCGCTGCATCAGATGTCCGCCGGCATTATCGACAATGACGGTGTGCGGCACACCATGCTTGCCGAGTTCCCAGGCCGTTAGCGAGGCACCTTGATTGCGGGGGCGGGTTTCATCGACATAGACATGCACATCGATTCCGGCATCATGGGCGCAGTAAATCGGCGCGAGGGCGGTGCCCCAATCGACGGTGGCGAGCCAGCCGGCGTTGCAATGGGTGAGGAGATTGACCCGGCGATTGCCATGGGCGCGCGCTTGGATCAGGCCGAGGCCGTGGGCGCCGATGGCGCGATTGGTGGCGACATCCTCATCGCAAATGGCGGCTGCGGCCTGATAGGCGATATCAACCCGTTCGGCGGGGGGGCGTTGGCGCAGGGTGAGTTCCATGCGTTCGAGCGCCCAGCGCAAATTAATCGCGGTGGGGCGGGTGGCGGCGAGTTGGGTAATGGCTTGGGTGAGATTGTCATTGGAGGGATCAGCGCGCATCGCCAAGGCAACACCATAAGCAGCGGTGGCACCGATCAGCGGAGCGCCGCGCACTTGCATGGCACGAATAGCGTGGGCGACATGATCGACCGTGCTTAATCGGGCGATATCGAAGTTCCAGGGCAGTTGGGTTTGGTCAATGATGCGCACCGACCAATGATCGGTTTCATCAAGCCAGATGCTACGGAAAGCCCGACCGTCGATTTTCATGCTCTACTCCTGGGGCGTCTGCTGGGTCCATCATCAACGCGACCGCGTTTGGCCTTTATCCTTGCCGCTTTAGAGCCGCCGATGCAACACCGCGATCAGGGTGAATAAGCGACGGGCGGTTTCAAAATCGAGGACGACTTTGCCGGCCAATCGGGCGATGACGAGTTCGGCGCCTTCATTATGCAGCCCGCGCCGGCCCATATCGATGGCTTGGATGCGCGCTTCACGACCTTCGGCGATGGCGGCGGCGTAGCTTTCGAGGAGCATTTGATAATCGCGCACCAAGGCACGGAATGGGCCGGGTGCGAGCAGGAAGATTTGCAACGAGACATTATCGGCGGAACGGACATCGAACATCAGCCGACCATCTTGCACCGAGAGATAGAGCACGGTGGCGCGGTTTGGATGATCGACCAGGGCGAAACGATTTTCGGCGGCGAGATCGGCTAGCGCTTGTCTGCGATCGGCATCTTGCATTGGCGATAATGACGGCATGCTCTCGTCATCGAGCACCACGCGCAGCAAATGGCCAGCGCCTTCGGGTTCAGCCATTGCCAGGTTGCACCGGTTGTTTTTTGCGGAGCATATCAACCTTGAGCAGTACCGCGATGACCATGCCTTTGACCGGGCGCAGCAGCAAAAGTTCAAGAATAATGATCAGCGGAACGAAAATAGCCGCAGCGGTTACCGCCGACATTTGGCCGTGGCGATCTGCGAGCACGAGGATGATGGCGATAACATGGAGTGATAGGAGCAAGGTGATGTAGGGCGGTGCGTCATCGCTCGGTACGCGGCCAAGCGGCGCGGCGCAGGCGGCGCATTCGGCATTTACCTTGAGGTAGCCTTGGAAGATCGGCGCTTGTCCGCACGCGGGGCAGCGCATGCGCAGGCCCCGACCAATGGCAACCGGCCAAGACGGCATCGCCACTTCGGCGGTTGTGGGGGTGCGCTTTGGCGTCCAGTTATGGCTCAGATCATTTGGCATCGTCGCGGTGCCCTCTCCATTTTTGCTGATTGACGATAGCGTTGAACGGCGTGGCAGACAATGTGTGAGCCTAGGCGCGACGTTGACGCAACCGATGAACCGCAATTCTGGCGAAATTAAGATTGTCTCGATTATTTCTGGCATTTTCCGATTTTTTTCTTGATATTTGGCGCATTGACGTGATGCATTGGCGTGGATATTGCGCAACAGCCGCATAAAAATCGGATAAATAATTATGGTCCAACGCATAGTTTTTATTGACAGAGAGCATGCGCGCGGTGAATAGCGATTCGGACGCGTGTTTTTTTATCGATTCGCGCGCGCGGTCGGCCATCTCGTTAGCCCATCGTTGCGCTGCATCATGAAGCGACAAACTGGCATGCGTTACAGGAAAGGACGGTTACGAACCGTGAACATTTGGCGATGACGCGATGCGCTCGCATGATTGGAGTTCGGCTCCGCCGCGCAGGCCGGGTGCGGAGCATCGACTGCTCTCAGCCCGCGGCTTCAGCAGGAGCCGGTGCGCCGGGCGCCTCATCATCCCAAGCTCTTTCCTCTCGTATCGGCGCCGGACTTGCTGCTGGTTCGGCTGGGCTATTCCTAACACACTGTTTGCAATATCGCACAGAGGACGAGGCCCGTTGGCCTGCATAACGCTCATCTGTGCCAACCAAGGAGTTCGACCGTGACGATGACTGAAACACTGCGTGCGCAAGCGATGGCGATGAAAGCGACGACCAAGAAGGCTCCGGCGGCGGCCAAGCCGAAGGCGGCGACAGCAAAGCCCGCGGCGAAAAAGGCAGCGGCCAAGCCCGCTGCCGCTAAGCCGGCCGCGAAAGCCGCGCCGAAGGCTGCTGCGAAGCCCGCCGCGAAGGCCAAGGCTGCTGCCCCTAAGGCCGCTCCCAAGACTGCCGCCAAAGCGGCAACGAAAGCGCCGGTGAAAGCCGCTGCAAAAGCGCCCGCGAAGGCCGCGCCGAAAGCCGCCGCCAAGCCGGCTGCGAAGGCCAAAACGGCTGCCCCAAAAGCCGCCGCCCCCAAAGCGGCAGCGAAGTCGGCTGCGAAAAAGGCTGCAGCGCCGAAAGCGGCGGCTAAGCCGGCCGCTTTGACCCGCAGCACCACCAAAAAAGCCGCGAAGAAGACCGCCTAATCGCGGGCAGACGACGCCAAGCGGTTTCGATTGATCGAAATGCGCTGTTGATATTTGAAACCGGCAGTCTTCGGGCTGCCGGTTTTTTATTGCGCTACTCTATTTAACTGTGAGTGTAGATTTAACTGTGGGTGTGGCTCGCTGCGGCCTGATCGGCCGATACTGGCTTTGGGTGGCATTGATCGGGCGGGATTTGCAAATTCTGCAATGTGCCGCGCATCACGAAATCGCCGAAATCGAGGCGGATATGACGGGCGACGCCGTTGGTGTAATAGCGCATTTGGTTGCGGAAATCGGGCCCATTATCATGCAAGGCGCGGCGGAAAAATCCGATATCGACCGATATTGAGGCGAGTTGGCTCAGTGATTTGAACTTTGAGGAGTGCGGCTGGTGGCGGTGCAGGATCGCAACGAACGTATGATCCGCTCCATGCGCCGATGTACCATCGAACAAGGGTGGATCGAAAAATGCTTGGCCCTTGGCGGCGGCGTGTAGGAAGGCAGCGGTATGCTCCATGGGGAACAAGGTGCCTTTGGGCAGCTTGACGACATGCGGCTTGGGCGCAGTGTAGGTCACCAAGCCGCCATCGGGGCCCATGGTGGCGGTGCCTTGTGAGACGGTTTTGGTGGTGTGACCGTTGGTTTCACGATAGAGAAAGCTGAAGCGTGTGCCTTGCAGATTTTCCCAGGTATCGTAATCGCTGGTGGTGCGGGTTAGCACACCATTTTCATTGCGGATCAATAAGGTCATCCGCTGGGTCACGGTGTAAGCGTGGCAGGTGGTGGTGGCGTTGAATTGCAGCCTGCCGGTCGCGCCGGTGACGGCGTGACCGCGCACGCGGGTGAGGTTGAGCGCGTAGGTCGCGTGCTGGGAGGCGAGCGGGGCAGAGGCGTCAGCGGGGCCGGCGAACAGGCCGATCAGGCTGAGCAGGATGGTAGCCGATGCAAGATTTTTCATGGGCCGCGCCGCCGCCGGCCAGCGCCGCGCCGTTTTTCAGGATCATAGCCGCCACCGCCCGGTCCTAACGGTTCGGGCGTGCGATCCCGTGGGCGGCGCGGTGCGGCGGCGGGTGCTGGCAATCCGAGATCGAGCGCTTCGAGCCGTTTGATTTCATCGCGCAGGCGCGCTGCTGTTTCGAATTCCAAATTGGCGGCGGCGTTGCGCATTTTTTTCTCCAATTCCGCGATACTCGATTGCAAATCCTTGCCGACAAATTCATCGGCATCGGTATCCTTTACCGGTGCGACGGTGACGTAATCCTGCTCATAGACCGAATGCAGCACTTCGCCGATATTTTTGCGAATACTTTGTGGGGTAATGCCGTTGGCTTGGTTCCAGGCGGTTTGCTTGGTGCGCCGACGTTCGGTTTCGCCGATGGCGTATTCGAGGCTGCGGGTCATGCGATCAGCATAGAGGATGACCCGGCCATCGACATTTCGCGCAGCGCGGCCAATGGTTTGCACCAGGGAGGTTGCCGAGCGCAAAAATCCTTCCTTATCGGCGTCGAGGATCGCGACTAACATACATTCGGGAATGTCCAGCCCCTCACGCAACAGATTGATGCCGATCAGGACATCATAGACGCCGAGGCGCAGATCGCGGATGATTTCGATGCGCTCCAACGTGTCGATATCCGAATGCAAATAGCGCACTTTCACGCCCTGTTCGGTCAAATATTCGGATAAATCCTCGGCCATGCGCTTGGTAAGGGTGGTGACCAGCACGCGCCCGCCGAGGCTCGCGACCGTTCGGCATTCGGCCAGCAGATCATCAACTTGGCGCTCGACCGGGCGCACATCGATCACCGGATCAACGAGGCCGGTGGGGCGGATGATCTGTTCGGCGAACACGCCGCCGGTGCGCTCCATCTCCCACGGGCCAGGTGTTGCGGAGACAAAGACAGTGGTGGGGCGGAAGGCTTCCCACTCTTCGAATTTCAATGGTCGGTTATCAATGCAGGATGGAAGCCGAAATCCATAATCGGCGAGGATCGATTTGCGTGCGAAATCGCCTTTATACATGCCGCCGATTTGCGGCACGGTGACGTGGCTTTCATCGACGATGAGCAGGGCGTTGCTGGGGAGATATTCGAACAAGGTTGGCGGCGGATCGCCGGGACTACGACCGGAGAGATAGCGGGAATAGTTCTCGATCCCTTTGCAGGAACCAGTAGTTTCCATCATTTCGATATCGAAAGTCGTGCGCTGTTGCAGCCGTTCGACTTCGAGTAATTTTCCTTGGGCGGTCAGGTCGGCGAGCCGGGATTGCAGCTCGCGCTTGATCTGGCTGATGGCCTGGCCGAGCGTGGGGCGCGGGGTGACATAGTGGCTATTGGCATAAATCGCGATGCTGGTCAGGGCGGTCGCGGTTTCGCCGGTTAGCGGGTCAAATTCGGCGATGTTTTCGATCTCATCGCCAAATAACGTGACGCGCCAGGCGCGATCTTCATATTGGCTGGGGAAAATATCAACCGTTTCGCCGCGCAGGCGAAACGTGCCGCGTTGGAACGCGGTATCGTTGCGACGATATTGCAACTCGACCAGGGCTTTGGCCAATTTATCACGCTCGATGCGCCCGCCGACTTCGAGACGCACCACCATTTGACTATAGGTTTCAACCGAACCGATACCATAGATGCAGGAGACTGAAGCCACGATAACGACATCGCCGCGCTCTAACAGAGCCTGGGTCGCGGCGTGGCGCATCCGATCGATCGTTTCGTTGATTTGCGCGTCCTTTTCGATATAGGTATCGGTGCGCGGCACATAGGCTTCGGGTTGATAATAATCATAATAGGAGACGAAATACTCGACCGCGTTATCGGGGAAAAACCCTTTCATTTCGGCATAAAGCTGGGCAGCCAGAGTTTTATTCGGCGCGAGGATCAGGGCCGGGCGTTGGGCGGCTTCGATGACTTTTGCCATGGTGAAGGTTTTGCCGGAGCCGGTGACGCCGAGCAGCACTTGATCGCGCTCGTTTTGCGCGAGACCATTGAGCAGGGTTTGGATGGCTTGGGGTTGATCGCCAGCGGGTTGATAATCGGACACCACGCGCAAAGCCCGCTGCATGGGCGGCGGGCTTTGCTTTTTCGGCATGAAGGCAACGGGGCCAGTTGCGCCCATCGTTGCGCCGGTGGTGGTAGGGAGCGGAAGATCAGCCATTCCGCCTCATTTCTTTTTAGCGCCCTTGTCGATCAGGCCTTTCATCTCATCCATCGCCTCGGAAAAGCGGTGATTGAGTTTGCTGACAGCCTCGTGATTCGAGCGTTGGATCAGATCCCCCAGATCGCGCATATTGGTGACGGCGGTTTCATAGGCGTGCTTGAGCAATTCGGCTTGTTTCGCCGCGCGGGCTTTTGGGGTTTCGGTGGCAGACAGGCCGCGCAGCTGATCGGTCAGTTCGGTCATGGTTTGCTGCATGATTTCCATATGCCGACGCGCCACCGCTTGGGCGCCTTCGAGGGCAACGCGATTGGCTTCGGACAGGGCGTCCATGTTGCGCCGATAGGCCGAGAGCACCACATCCATATCGGGCATGGCCGGCATTTTCATCGCGCCGAATGTTTTGGAAAAATCGATATCCGGCATGAAGGCGCCGAGCGGCGGCAACATCGGGGCCGTGGCTTTTGCGCTGGCTTTCGGCTCCGGTTTGGCGGCTTCGATTTTAGGGGCCTCAACTTTAGGCGCCGCGACCTTCGGCATATCGGCTTTTGGCGCTTCGGGTTTGGGGGTTTCGGCTTTAGGGGCGACAATTTTGGATTTGGCGGTCTTGCTGGTTTTGGACACGGCCATCATGCTCTCCCTTAGTGGAAAATAGGCTGCCGGATCTGCGCTGTGCCCGGCCGATGAATTAGTCTAGTCCAATCGCGGCCCGCTCGCCACCGTTAATCGGGCCCTAATCCGGGCGTTCGGGATCATCGAATGGCGGCACCAACGGCGCGTCATCGCTGGGCGATTCATCGGCGGGCGTTTCATTATGCGGGTGCGGCGCGATGTCCTGGGTGTGAGAATCTGCCCGGCGGTTCATCATCAACCCGCGCGCGACTTGGTCGGCGCGGGTTAAAGCGGCGTCCAGCGCGGCCATGGTGGTGGATAAGTCTTCAGAGTCATCGCGCAGCCAAGCGCGAATGGTCCAGGCCCAGACTGCGACTAAGCCACGGGTGCGCAAAGCACCGCGCCCGCCACGGGCCGAGATTTCGGCGGCTTCGAGCATCCAGCCCATGGATTGCACGGTGGCGCGGGCCAGCACCAGCGACAGACCCGGATCGAACGGCGCCATGCGCATCAGAGCGATGACACCGGCGCGGTGGCTTTGCAGAAAATCGATCCGGCGCATCAACACATCGAACAGCCGGTCTTTCACCGACCCATCGGTCATGGCGCCATCAAGCGCTGCGGCATCGGCCAGCCGCCCAAAATCCAGCACCAGCGCCATGACCGAGCGATAGCGCCGACGCGCCCGCGCCAAATCAAGCCCGCCATGCCGGGCGGCGGCGGCGACCGATACGTGTCGCCAGCCACGCTCCCCGGCCAGGGCAAAGCCAGCGGATACCAAAGCTGAGTCGAATTCTGTTTCGGTCATGGCAAATATTTAGGGCGCGCAAGCGGCTTTGCCAACCGAAAACAGCTAAATCGCCTCGCTCAGCGCAATCGCGGCTTTGCAGCCTGCTTTGATCAAGGTGGTCAGGGTTCGATAAAACGGGGTCAATTCCGCCTCATTCGCCAAGCCGATATCGCGATGTTCGAGCTCTTCGGCGCGAAATGTCTCGATCGTGGTGCGCAGCATGCCCTCATCATCGCCGAGTTCGGCGGCTTGGGCGGCGTAATGCGCATCGATGGTTTCTTCGACCGCGACGGTGCAGGCCATGGCGGCGCGCGCGCCCAAAGCCGCCGTCGCGGCACCCAGCGCGAAGCCGGCAATGTGCCAGATGGGGAGCAAGGCGGTGGGGCGCACCCGACGCTCGACGACCATGCGCGAGAACACATCGAGATGATGCTGTTCCTGTTCGGCCATATGACGCAGGGTTGGCGCGTGGCGCGAGCGGCCGAGCACGGCGAGTTGGCCGGCGTAAATTCGTTTCGCACCATATTCGCCAGCATGATCGACCCGGATCATGCGCGCCAAGCGGGCGCGTTGGGCGTCATCACCGGGTAGCGGGCCGGGTGATTGGCGCGTGTCGGGCTGTGTCGTCATTGGGTGCTCCTGTTGCCAGTACGCATGAGATAGGCAGCGATCAGGGCGGCGATAGAGAGGGCGGCACAAAAATCCATCGTGGCGAAGGAGATCGGTAGGCCATGGATCAGATAAACCGGGGAATCGCACGAGGCCGAGGGGCGCAGCGGCAACGCGCCCATGGCGAGCGGGGCGATGTTGCATTCGGGAAGCGGGCTTTTCCACCAATGCTGTTCGGCCCCGATATGCACAAAGGCGATCACGCTGTCCGTCACCATGGTGAGCAGGGCGAGGCCGAGGGCGGGGCGGGCAATGCGCGGCGCCATCGCGCCGATTAGCCCGAGCAAAATCATGATCCGGTAGGGCCAACGCTCGATATAGCAGAGCGGGCATGGCACCAGATGCTCGACGAATTCGCCGAAATACGCGACGCCGAGGGCCGCCAGCCCCGCGAGTGCCGCGAGCAGGCAGGCCTGCCGCAACGATATCTGCTTCATCAGCGTGATATGCCCAAGCCGCTTCCCTCGTGCAATAAGCGGCGCGCGTGCGCACGTCATCAAAATTTCATGCGAACGGCCTTCCGTTGCGGGCCTGCGATCAGCGATAAGCATCGCTTAAAAATTGGAGTTGATCATGCGACGATCTTTGTTGACCTTATTTTTATCCACCGCGCTGGTGGGGCCTGCGATCGCAAATGCCGCAGCACCGGTGGCTTCGGTGCAAAATCCGTTGCCGCGCGCGGCGCTGCCTTATGTGGTGAAGGCGGGAGCAGAGCCGCATTTGACCGCCGCGCAGATGGCGAGCTTGATCCGGCATCATATTAAATATGTGTTTGTGCTGTATCAGGAAAATCGGTCATTCGATTCGTATTTCGGCAGTTTTCCAGGTGCCGATGGGATTTATTCCCAGCCGTCGGCGCAAACGCCGGGGTTTAGCCAAAAGATTATTGGCGTTTCGGGCAAGGTTGAGACCATTGAGCCATTTCGCATCGGCCCCAAGCAATTTGCGGCTGATACCGATGACACCGATCATTCGCACCCGATTACGGTTGCAAAAATGAATATCAAAAACGGCCAGGCGCTGATGAACCATTATGCGCTGGCCGAGGAGCATAAATACTGGAAATCTGGCGCCACCCCGTCACTGAAGGCCAAGCAGATGGGCGAGTTGGCGATGGCGCATGAGGATTGCAACACAATCCCGATTTTGTGGCGTTATGCGGACCGGTTTGTGCTGATGGATCATATGTTTGAAGACATGGTTGGGCCATCGACGCCGGGGAATCTGTCGATTTTTGCGGCGCAAACCGGCGTTACGCAATGGGCGCTGCACCCAAATGAGGCTTGGCAGCATTCCAATCAGCCCGGCGAGCCGGTGGTATCCGATCTGAACCCGATGTGGGGGGCCGCTCAGGACAAAATTGGGCAAAAATCAGTGCCGTACAACCCGCGGGACTACCTTCATTCGGTGACGGGCAAGGTGCAGGATAACCAGACCTACGCGACCATTGCCTTGACCGCCGCCGGTGGCACGGTGGTGCAAAAGACCGATGCCGATTTGGATAAAAAAGTCGATCTTGCCGATGTCAAACAAGATATCGCATTTATCCAGCGGCTCGATCAGAACAAGGTGGCGTGGCGGTGGTTCCAAGAGGGCTATTCGGCCAAACCTGTGTCCGGCGATTTGGGGCCGAAGGACGCTGACGGGGTGCATGCCTCCTACATCACCCACCATAATGGCCCACAATATTTCGGCTATATCGCCAATAACCCGAAAATGGCCGCCGACATGGGCGGGATGCGGGCGTTTTTCGCTTCGGTATCCGGCGGGACGCTGCCGGCGGAAGGCGGGGTGTTTTACCTCAAAGGCGGCTATCAGAATGGGTTTGGTTTGCGGCCAACCGACCCGAATGCCGCCGTGCAAAAGCGCTTCCTGGGTGATGATGATCATCCGGGCTATTCAGACGCGCAAATCAGCGAGGCGATGCTGGCCCGTGCGGTGAATGCGATCGCGCAGAGTAAATATTGGGCGCATGCGGCGATTATTATCACATGGGATGATTCCGAGGGCGATTATGACCATGTGCCGCCGCCGAACTTGGCCACCGCGCCGAATGGCACCCGGTTGAGCGATGGTCCCCGCGTGCCGTTTTTGGTGATTTCACCCTATGCGAAAATCCATGCGGTTTCGCATGCCATCGGTAATCAGGCTTCGGTGATCAAATTCGTTGACGCAGTGTTTCATTTGTCGCCGCTCGCAACCTTGCCTGATGAGCAAAAGGGCCGAGACATCGGGCTGAAAATGATGCATCAGAAATATATGGGACCATTCGATGCGGAAACGCCCGATGTGACCAATTTGTTCTCGGCGTTCGATCCGGCACGGCTTGATGGTCGGGCCAAGCCCCTGCCCGCTCGCTACGCCATGGTGCCGATGAGCTGGACCACCGAACTTCCCGCGCAAACCGGGGCGGATTGCAAGGCGATTGGCGTGGTGCCGACCGATATTCAGTTGCATCTGGCAAACCCGATCCCGGCTGATTTTAACCCTCGGCCCAAGACCAACCCGACGAAATAACAACCTTGACGTGTATTATGAAATGATACACCCTGGCATTGCTGGCACCAGCCGGCATGTCAGGGGGCATCATGCAGCGGCGACTTCCCGTTCAAATCTTTGTGCTCTTTGCGGTGTTGACCTGCGCTGACGCCAGCGCCCTGGCCGCGCCGTTTCATAAGGTTGATCCGACAAAGCTGCAGGGTAAAGAGTTCAAAACGCTCGCCGCCGCCAAGGCAGCGTGCGGTGCCAGCCCGGTTGTTTGGGTGAATATCAAGGGTGTGGTGTTTCACACCCAAAAATCGCGCTGGTTCGGCCATTCCAAAACCGGCATCTATAGCTGCCGAAACGCGGCCAAGGCGGCTGGGTTTTGGCAATCAAAATATTAACAATCAAAATATTAATTCGTCGGCTGGCGATTAGCGGTTGGCGCGCGCTTGCGGCTGCGTCTATGATATTTCAATGAACGCTGATCCCCGCCTGACCGACTGGATGCCAGAGCTGACAGCCTGGCGCCGTGATTTTCATGCTCATCCCGAATTGGGCTATGCTGAGCACCGAACCGCCGCCCTGGTTGCCGAACGGCTGGCCAGTTTTGGGCTGGAGGTGAGCACCGGCGTCGGCGGGACCGGCGTGGTTGGCACGCTGCGCAACGGTGCTGGAAATCACGCGATTTCACTGCGCGCTGATATGGACGCGCTGCCGATGACCGAGGCCAACGCGTTCGCCCACCGCTCCACCACGCCAGGGCGCATGCATGCCTGCGGCCATGATGGCCACACCACCACCCTGCTCGCCGCCGCCCGGCTGCTCGCGGCACGGCGCAATTTTTCGGGCACCGTGCATTTTGTGTTTCAGCCCGCCGAAGAAGGCGGTGCGGGCGCCGCCCGGATGATTGAAGATGGGTTGTTCGAGCGTTTTCCCTGCGATGCCATGTTCGGCGCCCATAACGACCCGACCTTGCCACTCGGCACCATCTCGGCGTCACCGGGCACCGTGAATGCCGCCGCCGATGAACTCACCATCACCATCACCGGACGCGGCGGCCACGCCGCCCGGCCCCACGCCACGATCGATCCGGTGCTGGCGGGGGCGCAAATTATTCTGGGGCTGCAAACCATCGTCTCGCGCCGGGTTGCGCCGCTCGATTCCTGCGTTGTCTCAATTTGCCAATTCCATGCCGGCAGCGCCCATAACGTCATTCCCGCCGAGGCGATGCTGAACGGTACCGTGCGAACCATGACCAAAGCTGTGCAAGATCAGGTCGCCCGGGAAATTCCCGCCTTAATCCATCATCTCGCCGCCGCCAGCGGTGCGACCGCCGAGGTGGTTTATGATCGGGGCTATCCGCCGGTGGTCAATGATGCTGACGCCGCCGCCCGCGTACGCAACGCCGCCACATCATTATTCGGCACGGACCACGTGATCGCTGACCTGCCCGCCTCAATGGGAGCGGAAGATTTTTCCTATTTTGCCCATCATCGGCCCGCCTGCTTTTTTCGCATCGGCCAAAATGACGGCACCAACGGCACCTTTGGTCTGCACCACCCGCGCTACGATTTTAACGATCACGCCATCCCGATTGGCGCGAGCCTGTTTGCCGCCTTGGTCGAGCAGGAATTGCCTGCTTGACCTTGCTGGCGATGGGCTCGCTGCGCATCGGCGCCGATGCGCTGCTGCTCGGCTTTCCCGCCTTGTTCTCCATCGTCAATCCGCTCGGCGGGGCGATTATTTTCAATGAAGCCACCGCCGACCGCACCCATGACGAACGGCTGATCCTCGCCCGCCGGGTGGCGCTGAACGCCACATTGGTGATGCTGGTTTCACTCTGGGCCGGCACCTACATTCTCAGCTTCTTTGGTATCACCCTCAACGCGCTGCGCCTGGCCGGCGGGCTCGTCGTCGCCACCCGCGCCTACCAAATGCTCACGGCACCCGAAGTCCAGGATGCCCGCAAACAAGCACAAGCCGAAACCGCCAGCCCCACCCTTAACCTGCCCAATATCGCCACCATTGCTTTCTTTCCGCTCACCCTGCCCCTCACCACCGGACCCGGCACCATCGCCGTCGCAATCGCCCTCGGCACCCAACGCCCCGTCTATGGCACCTCACTCCTCTGGTTCTTCGCCGGCTTGTCACTCGCGGCACTCGCCACCGCCGCCCTGATCTGGATCACCTACAGCCTGTCCGATCGCCTCGGCAGCCTGCTCGGCGAAACCGGACGCCATATCGTCGCACGGCTGGCCGCCTTCCTGCTGCTGGGCATCGGCGTGCAAATCATGCTGTCCGGCGCCGTGCCGGTGCTGCATCAGGCGTTGGGGGTGGCGGGACAGGGATAAGGCAAGGCCAAGGGGCGCTGCCCCTTGGAACCCCGGCAAAGGCTGAGCCTTTGCAATCCATTCGTTTTAGGGTTGGGGAGGGCGATCGAGGCACAAGCTGGGAATAGGCAAACGCATCGCCCTCCCCAAACCTAAAACGCTAAAGGGTTCTAAGGGCTCAGCCCTTAGCGGGTCCAGGGCAGAGCCCTGGCCTTCCCTTCACCCTTCCCAACCAATCCCAAGCGCCGATCAGGCGGCGTCGGACGCGCGGTCGGCTTTTTTGCGGGTGTGGGGATCGAGGTGGCGTTTGCGCAGGCGGATGGCGCCGGGGGTGACTTCGACCAATTCGTCATCTTCGATATAGGCGATGGCTTGTTCGAGGTTCAGGCGGCGGGGTGGGACGAGGAGCAGGGCTTCGTCTTTGCCGGCGGCGCGGATGTTGGTGAGTTTCTTTTCTTTGATGGGGTTGATGTCGAGATCATTTTCGCGGGAATGTTCGCCGAGGATCATGCCGAGATAGACTTTTTCGCCGGCGCCGATGAACAGGGTGCCGCGATCTTGCAGGGCGAACAGGGCGTATTGGACACTTTCGCCGTCGGAATTGGAGATCAGGGCGCCGTTACGGCGGCCTTCGAGGGTGCCTTTCCAGGGGCCGTAGCCGATAAAGTGGCGGTTCATCACGCCCGAGCCACGGGTATCGGTGAGGAATTCGCCGTGATAGCCGATCAGGCCCCGGCTGGGGATGTGGAAGGTGAGGCGTTGTTTGCCGCCACCGGAGGGGCGGATATCCTGGAGTTCGCCTTTGCGGCGGGACATTTTTTCAACGACGACGCCGGCATAGGGTTCATCGACATCGATGAGCACTTCTTCCATCGGCTCTTCGCGCTCGCCGGTTTCGGCGTTCTCGCGGGTGAGTACGCGGGGGCGACCGATGGTGAGTTCGAAGCCTTCGCGGCGCATTTGTTCGATGAGCACGCCGAGCTGGAGTTCGCCGCGACCGGCGACTTCGAAGGCTTCGGTTTCGTTGGAATCGGTGACTTTGATGGCGACATTGCCTTCCGCTTCGCGGAACAGGCGTTCGCGGATTTGGCGGGAGGTGACTTTTTTGCCTTCGCGGCCGGCGAGCGGGCCGTCATTGATCCGGAAGGTCATCGAGAGGGTCGGCGGATCAATTGGCGTCGCGGGGAGGGCGGCGGAGATTTCCATGGCGCCGATGGTATCGGGCACGGTGGCTTCTTTGAGGCCGGCGACGGCGATGATGTCACCGGCTGAGACTTCATCGACCGGCACGCGCTCAAGGCCCCGGAAAGCGAGCAATTTGGTCAAGCGGCCGGTTTCAACGGGGCGGCCATCGAAGCTGATGGCGCGCACGGGCATATTGATGGTGGCGCGGCCTTGTTCGACGCGGCCGGTGAGGACGCGACCGAGGAAATTATCGCTCTCGAGGATGGTGACGACCATGGCAAAGGGGGCGTCTTCCGGCAGGTTGGGGGCCGGAACATGGCTCAAGATCAGGTCGAACAGGGGCTTGAGGGTTTCGCGCGGACCATCGAGCGTGGCGGTGGCCCAGCCTTGGCGGCCTGAGGCGTAAAGCATCGGGAAATCGAGCTGTTCATCGGTGGCACCGAGGGCAGCGAACAGGTCGAACACTTCGTTATGGACCTCATCGGCGCGGGAGTCGGGGCGGTCGATTTTATTGACCACGACGATCGGTTTCAGGCCGCGCGCGAGGGCTTTGCCGACCACGAATTTGGTTTGCGGGAGCACGCCTTCGGCGGCATCGACCAGCACCACGACGCCATCGACCATATTCAGGATGCGTTCGACTTCGCCACCGAAATCGGCGTGGCCGGGGGTATCGACGATATTGATCCGCACATCGCCCCACTGCACGGCGGTGCATTTGGCGAGAATGGTGATGCCGCGCTCGCGTTCGAGATCATTGCGGTCCAGAGCGCGTTCCGCGACGTGCTGATGGGCGCCGAACGAGCCGGATTGCTTGAGCAGCTGGTCCACCAGCGTGGTTTTACCATGATCGACATGGGCGATGATCGCGACGTTGCGGAGATTGGCTTGGGTCATGAATAATGTCTTTCGGGAGCGTTCGCGCGTGTCCTACACGTTTTGCACTGCAAAAGCGAGGGTCATGCAAAAGGGGCGGCGCATGGCCGCCCCTCGCGTCGTCATCGAGCGGGAAATAGGTTACTTGGCGGGCGGTGCCATGGTGTTGCCATGCGCCATGGCGCTGGGGGCTGCCATCGCGCCTTGAGCCATCGGGCCGTGCATCATGGTCATGGCTTTGTGGGTCATCATCATGGCGGTGTGATAATCGCCAGCCATCACGGCGTGACGGGCCTGTTCGATGGTGGCGACCTCAGGTGTTTGGATCGGACCATTGACGCTGCCTTGCACATAGGAGCCGGTCAGCATGTCGGTTTCGGCGCGGCCCAGCGCTTCATGGGCGCGCATTTTGTCATGGGCCATAATCGCTTGGCCTGCGATGTGCAGATAGACATTGGCCGGAGCGTTTTCAGGCATTTTTGCCATTGCGGAGATCGGGTGCGCCATTGCTTTGCCCATATGCGACATGTGGGACATGTGGGACATATGAGACATATGGGACATGTGCGACATCGGCGCCATGTGGCTCATTGGCTTTTGCATTGGTGCGGGCGCGGCGGCGGGCGCGGGTGTGGCAGCAGGGGCCGGAGTGGCGGGAGCCGGAGCAGCAGGCGCAGCGGGAGCCGGAGCGGCAGGCGCGGCGGGTGATGAGGTTTGGGCCATGGCCACACCGGCGAAGAGCAGGGCCGAAGCGCTGGCAAGCATGAGTTTTTTCATCGATCGTCTCCGTTGTTGGTTTCGGGATCGCGTAAGAATAGAGCAAGATAAGGTGCAGCGACACATGCTGTTGTAAACATGGAGGCTTTAACCAAGCACGACAAGCGCAATGATTTGACGATATCATTAAACCCTGGTCAGAAGCCATCCATGCGATTTTTCAGGCTTCTGAATTTGTGTTTCGTTTTGGCGTTGTTGGCGCGTGAAGCGGGTTGGGCCCAGGCGGCACCGGTTGTGCATGCGGTATCGCCGGGTCAAGCCTGCGTGGATGCCGCGCATCATACCACCCGCCGTGCCGGGTTGCCGAGCGGGATGCTGCGCGCGATTGGGATGGTGGAAACCGGCCATGTTGACCCGGCGACCGGGGCGATGACCCCTTGGCCTTATGCCGTTGATGTTGATGGCACGGGGCGCTGGTTTAACACGGCGGGCAGCGCGATTGCGTATGTGCGCGATGCGATTGCTGGTGGGGCGCATTATATCGATGTTGGGTGTTTCCAGATTGATCTGGCCGATCATCCCCATGCGTTCGCCAGCCTCGCGAATGCATTCAATCCGGCTGACAATGCCCGCTATGCCGCACATTTTCTGAATTTGTTGCATGGAGAATTTGGCACCTGGTCTGCGGCCATTGCGGCATATCATGCGGGGACGCCGGCTTTGGGTGTACCCTATGCCGAGCGCGTGCTGACGGCGTGGGGCCGTGGCGGCACCTATCATGGCCCAACCACCGCCCCGCACCGCCCTGCCCTGATTAGCGACCCTTATGTGATCCATATCGGGCCGGCCAGCGGCGGGGGCTTACCGAAAATCGTTACACCCTAATCAACTTAATAGCCCGGCGGCGGGGGCGGGGGCGGGGGCGGATAGCCGTAACCGGGCGGGGGCGGCGGAGGCGGCGGCGGTTGTTGCTGATAGCCGCCCTGATAACCACCTTGTTGATAGCCGCCTTGTTGATAACCACCCTGCTGATAGCCACCTTGCTGGTAGCCTTGCTGATAGCCAGGGCGTTGTGGCGTGGTCAGAGCGCCACCGAGCGCGCCGACGCCAGCACCGAGCAGAGCGCCGGTTGCCGCGTTACCGCCGGTTGCCGCACCGATCGCCGCACCAGCCCCTGCGCCCAAAGCGGCACCGCCGAGGGCGCGTTGACCCGGATCATACGGGTTGGTGCAGCCACCCAGCCCAACCACGGCGGCCAGCGCGGCCGCGACGATCACGGACCTGGTATGGCGCGGTTGCAACTTGATCATGATAGGTTCCTCCTGAATTAGTGATCGACATATGGCGGGTCATCATGGCGAATACAGGGTGCAACCATGGTTAAATCAGGGCGCGGACCCCATCAGAGCATGATTGTTTATCATCAATCACGCTCCAGCCTTTTTTGCCGATCAATTTCATTGGTTTAGGTCGAATCTGTCGATTCGATTTAAACCAATATTGATCTAGGGTGCGGGGTGCGGCACGGTGCTGGTGAGCACCGCGATGACGAAGAGCGGGCCGATCAACAGATATTGCACATCTTCGAAAAATGAGGGTTTCCGGCCTTCGAAATGATGGCCGATAAATTGCCCAATCCAGGCCAGCACAAACAACAGGACCGCGCCGACCACCGCCAGTTCCGCGCCGAACAGCGCTTCAACCAGCCAGACCCAGATCACGAGCATGCTCACCATCACGAGCGCCATGCGCAAGGCGGCGGATTTGCCCAACCGTGCATAATAAACCAAGGCTAGGCCGATTGCGATGATCGCCAGTGCCAGATTGAGCGTGGCGATCAAGCCGATCACCGCGAATAGAATGGCGGGGACGCAGACGCAATGGATCAGTTCGTTACGCCGGTCCTGATGGCTTTGGGCATAATGCGCGAGGCGGGCATTCAGAATTGGGTTCATGGTCGCAGGTTACCATGGCGCGGTGCGCCGATGGTAGGGCTGTTTTGACCCGTGATCGGATCAGGGCTGCGTGTGGGCGGTGTCAATCGGCGTGCGTCATCCCCATCTGATCATCATCGCGGCGATGCCGCTTGATCATCAAAGGATAATCCGATGAACCATATTCTCATTGTAACCACGTCCCATCACACCATCCCCGGCGCGGCTGAGCCGACGGGGGTTTGGTTTGAGGAACTTGCAGCGCCCTATTATGCGTTTATCGATGCCGGGGCGAGCGTGACGATTGCTTCGATTGCCGGTGGTGCCGTGCCGATCGATGGTCGCAGCCTCACCGAATCGCCATTACCAGCCACGGTGCAGCGGTTTCAAAACGATGCCAAGGCGATGCAAGCACTCACCCACTCCAAACCGATCACCAATCTTGACCCGGCGCCGTTTGACGCGATTTTTCTGCCGGGCGGCCATGGCACGATGTGGGATTTGCCGGGCAACAAGGCCCTTGGCAGCGCGATCACGCGCTTTAATGCGGCGGGCAAAATCATCGCCGCCGTGTGCCACGGGCCGGCTGCGTTTGCGGGGTTGAAGGGCGCTGATGGTGCTGATTTCATCAAGGGCCGGTCCATCACCTGCTTTACCGATAGCGAGGAACGCGCGGTGAAATTGGATGATAAGGTGCCGTTCATGCTTGAGGCCACGCTGCGCGCGCAGGGTGCCAAAATCAGCCTTGGCGCTGATTTTGCCCCGCATATCATCGTGGATGGCAACTTGTTGACCGGGCAAAACCCGAAATCATCCGCGCCGCTGGCCGACGCGGTGATTAAGGCGCTGAAGGCGCGCCCGGCGCAAGCCGCGTAAGCTTGGCGCTTACAACGCCCCGCCCCGCCGCCCGGCGGCGGCGGCGAGGCGCAGGCGCAGTGCGTTCAGCTTGATGAAGCCGGCGGCGTCTTGCTGGTTATAGGCGCCTTGATCGTCTTCGAAGGTCACCATGCGGGTTGAATACAGCGAATTCGGGCTGTCGCGGCCCATAACGATGACATTGCCTTTATAGAGTTTTAGCCGCACCGTGCCGGTAACCGAATTTTGGCTCGCATCGATCAGGGCTTGCAGCATATGGCGCTCCGGGCTGAACCAGAAGCCATTATAGATCAGCTCGGCATAGCGGGGCATCAGGCTATCTTTGAGATGGGCGGCTTCGCGATCAAGCGTGATGCTCTCGATGGCGCGATGGGCGGCGAGCAAAATGGTGCCGCCCGGCGTTTCATAGACGCCGCGTGATTTCATGCCGACGAAGCGGTTTTCCACCAAATCCAGCCGTCCGATGCCATTGTCGCGGCCAAGGGCGTTGAGTTTGGTGAGAATTGTGGCGGGCGAAAGGGTTTCGCCGTTGAGCGAGACCGCATCGCCCCGGGCGAACCCGATGGAAATGATGGTGGCGACATCCGGCGCGGCTTCGGGGCTGATGGTGCGCTGATAAACGATTTCATCGGGCGCTTCGGCGGGGTCTTCCAGCAATTTTCCTTCGGAGGAGGAGTGCAGCAAATTGGCATCGACCGAGAACGGGGCCTCGCCGCGCTTGTCCTTGGCGATGGGGATTTGCTGGGCCTCGGCGAATTCGAGCAATTTGGTGCGGCTGGTCAGAGACCATTCGCGCCAGGGCGCGATAACCCGCACATCCGGCTTGAGGGCGTAATAGGCCAGTTCGAACCGGACTTGGTCATTGCCTTTGCCGGTCGCGCCATGGGCCACGGCATCCGCGCCGACCGCTTCGGCGATTTCGATCTGACGTTGGGCGATCAAGGGCCGGGCGATTGAGGTGCCGAGCAGATATTGGCCCTCATAGAGCGCGTTGGCCCGGAACATCGGGAAGACGAAGTCACGGGTGAAGGTTTCGCGTAAATCCTCGACGAAAATTTCCTTGACGCCGAACATTTCGGCTTTGCGCCGGGCCGGTTCGAGCTCCTCACCTTGGCCGAGGTCGGCGGTGAAGGTGACCACTTCGGCGCCATATTCGGTCTGTAACCAGCGGAGAATCACACTGGTATCCAGCCCACCCGAATAGGCCAGGACAATTTTCTTCACGCTCCGATCGACCATGGTGCATACTCCTCTTCGCTGCGCGACCTATCAGCCGGGCTCAGCGTTGCCAAGCCACGCCGTTGATCTACTCTGCGCCAGGATGATTGCGCCACCCTCCCCTACCCGCACCCGCCTGGTGCCGCTTGACGAGACCCATGCGCCCGCGCTGCAAAGCGTGTGCGAGGCTTGTCACGAATTTTATTGTGAAACGACCGGCCTGCCGCCAGGACCGCGTGAGACCGAAAATTTCCTTGCCGATGTGCCGCCGCATGGCGACCGGGACCAAAAGCGGGTTTGGGCGATTTTTCACCAAACAACGCTGATTGGCATCGTCGATTGCGCCTTTGGGCATCCGGCGCCCGGTGATTTCTGGATTGGGTTATTGCTGCTGCATCCCGATTGGCGAGGGCAAGGGCTTGGTGGGGATATTGTGCAAGCGCTGGTGGCTTATTCGCGGCACCACGCGGCCCCGCAGATCGGCATTGCGGTGAAGGCGGATTATCGTGCCGCACAGATATTTTGGCGCGGGCACGGCTTCGTGCCGATTGCCCGGCAGATATCGATTCTGCCGGGTCTCGGGCCGACAAGATTTGATGTGATGAGGCTCGCCTTGAAGGACCGCGCGCAGATGTGATGCGCGATGGCTTGGAATCGCCTGGATTTCGGCCTTGGATGATCCAAATATTGAGCACCGATCAACACGACCATCGACCAACGTGGACCAATCGACTTGAAGTAACCAGCCTGACCAAAAAGGAGCGAAAATGTTGACCCGGATGCATTTGGGTTTGCTTGCTGCAGCCCTTTCTGTGCCCCTCGCCGCCCGTGCGGCACCCAACAACGCGCCGGTTGCTGTGGTGATGCTGCCGGTTGCCGTGCCGATGCCGATGCCGATGCGAATGGCAATGCCAATGAAGCTGATAATTACGCCCGGCTCGGTGGCTTCGTTGCCGCCGATGCTTAGCCCGGCCGCGTTGCTCGCCCCTATGCTGCAAATGCAGGCGCAAATGCAGGCGCAGCTTCAGGCGAGCTTGGCTGATTTTAGCCAAGGGATGCCGGCTTTGGCCGCGCTGCCAGCGGGTGCGCCGGGGATAACCCGGATTTCGATGGTGATGATGGGCGGCCCGCAAGGCGCTTGTGCCGAGCAAATGCAGATCCTGCCCGGCGCGAATGGCCATGCACAAATCTTTGTTCGCCGGTTTGGCCCTGGCTGCGGACCGCTGCCTGCCGCAATGGGGAAACTGCCTGCGGGACGACAGGCCGCACCGACTCAGGCATATCCCGGCGCGGCAAGGCCGATGATGGGGCCGATGCCGATGACCGCGCAGCCGCCCGCAGCGGGGCCGCATTTGCCACCCAACGCCCTGCCGCCACCCTCGCTGCTGACCTATGCCGATTACCCGATGGCGACGCGCCATAACGCTGCGCCCCTATCGGCAGAGCCAGCGATTGCGTATCGACCGATCAGCCAGAAATGATCGGCTTCGCGCTGACGCGCCGCGATTGGGACGGTCATCGCGATACACTGACAACAAGGCTAGCCGTTAGAGCGTGATTGCTGATCATCAATCACGCTCCAGCCTTTGTTTGCCGATTAATTGTTTGTCGATTAGTTGTTTGTCGATCAATTTCGTTGGGTTAACGCGACGGAGCGGATGGCAAGTTCAGGCGGGTTGGCGAGAAGGCGACGCCATCGATCAGGCCGTATTGCGGCGAGGCGATCCGCGCGACGGGCTTGGCTTTGAGCAGCTCGTCACGGAGAAATGCGGTAAAATTATCCGCTGTGATTTCCCGCCAGCCGTCCGGGCCGAGCAGATACCAGAACGGGTAGCAGCGCAGCGCTGCCACCACATCGATCATGCGGCGGAGCCGCAGCAATGTGGTGGCGATGTCATCATCGGGCACCACTAGATTGAACGGGTGAAACGAAACTTGCAAAAACGGTAAATGCTGCGCGAGCAGGGCCGCGATTGCCGGGATCACCTCGTATTCTGCGCCCTCAATGTCGATTTTGAGCAAGGTGGCGCGATCCAGCCCAGCTTCGGCCAAGGCGGAGGCTGCGGGCAGCACCCGGACCACGGCTTCCGCTTCACCCCGGCGCAGATTTTGCCGCTCCACCACCTCGAACAAACTTGCCCCGGAATCGGCAAAGGCCTTGCGATAGAGCGGTTGTTCACTCGCGTGCGCGCCCATTGCGGCGGGAACCAGGGTGCTGTGCGCGGCCAAACTAGGATTCAAGGCGAGATTGGCTTGCAGGATCGAGCGGTGAGTCGGGCTCGGTTCAAAAATCGTCACCTGATTGACCCGGTCGCCCGCGTAAAGGCTGAGCAGACCGAAATAGCCCCCAACATCGATCAAGCGGGCGCAGTGCGGCAAAGCGGCATCGAAAAATTGCAGCGTTGAATCCTCAAAGCCACTGACCAACTCTGCGACGGCATGATCGACCAACGGATGATCCAGCACCCACCACTGCCGACCACGACACGTGACCAGCCGGGACGGTGGCAATGGCGGTAATGCGCGCTCCTGGCGGTGGGCGCTCATAGGATGGGCTCCAAAGCCGAAATCGTCACGAATGCGTCGGTTGATGCGGGAGCAAACAGGTAAAAATCGGCGAAGCTGGTTTGCTCGGGTTGTGTGGGATCGAACGTGAAACGGTTGGGCTGCATGGCGGCCAGACGCCAATCGGGGAAGCGATGCTTGATTGTGTCGGTAAAACAACGGTGGCGAACATGGGTGTCTGGCGGCATAGCGTTGACGTTGCTCGCATAAATCAGCACCATCCGTTCGGCGCAGGCGAATAGATCATCAAGATAATGATGATACACCGCATCATCGGTGAGGTGGTAAATCACATCCATCGAGATGGCGAGGTCGGCGGTGTGTGCGGGTGTGGCGGCGGCGAAATCCTCATAGAGTAGGAAGCGCCGGTTGCCACCGCCCACCGCGAGACACATGGCCAACGCTTCCGGCGAGACATCGACCCCCAGATAATGCGGGCCTTGGGCGTCGGCGCCGATCATGGACATTTGCACCCCATCGCCACAGCCGAGATCGATCACCGAGCGAATCTGATTGGCCGCGATCACGCCGTTCACGATTTCGGCCTTAAAGGCGGCCAGCCGCCCGCGCGAACCGGCGCCGGAGGTTCCGCCAATGCGATAGCGCCATTGCCAATAGGCGATTGGATCGAATGCTTGGTTGTGCATGACGCCAGTATCGCGGCGGTGGGTTAATATTTGATTGCGCTCGGCGATATTTTTTCGCCGACGCGGGCTTCGTTGGTAAATCGGGCCACGAGGTCCGGTTCTGCTCGGGGCAAGGCTCCCGACGCGGTGGTGCCGATTTCATCGAGCCGGGCCTCGGCGGCATCGCGCAGGGCTGGGTAAATCATGGCACAGAGCTGGCGGGCGGCGTGGCCCGGCCAATCCTGGGCCAGCAAGGCGGCGGGTAAGCGCGGATCGCGCAGGGCGATGCGGCGAAAATCATGCACCAGCAAGATCCGCGCCGCCAGTGCCTCGCGGGGCGGCAATGCGGGGGCGCGCGCGGCCAAGCCGTGATAGGTGGTAAGAAAGCTCTGATAGCGGGCCGCCAAATCCTCTAATCGCCACGCTTTGGCAGCGACTTGGCGGAGCGATGCCGCATCACCTGCTGCGGTGAGCATTGGGGCCGTCTGCGCCAATGAGGGCGGTAAGGGTCGCTGCGGTGCGATCATCACGCCTTGCCACGCGACAAAACCTAAACGCCCCAAGCGGGCGCGCAGCCAATCATTGCCTTCGGTGAAGACCAGATTGAGCTGCGTCACGTCAGGGCGGCGGGCGGGGCCGAATATATGGCGGCTGGCGCGGATCATTTCGCCGCGCCTGGTTGCGGCGATCCGGTAAAAGCTCGCGCGCCCGGCGCGGCAACTGGTGAACCAGCCATCGGCGGCCAAGCGTGACATGGCGGTGCGCACCACACCGGGGGCAACACCCAGATCAGCGCAAAGGCTCAATAGGCTGGATAATGCGATTTCGCCGCCACGGGGCAGCACGGCATCGCCGAAAATCGTCACGATCAGTGATCCGGTATGCGAGGGCTGGGTTTGCAGGCGGGCGATCAGCCCGGCAATCATCGGGTCTGCACTAAAGGACATGGTCAAATTTCAAACGAAACCGCATAAAGCTATCTTAATTGCTTCCCGCTGGAGAACCAATATGATTGGCGCCATTACGCTCCTGCTCGTTTGCCAGTTGATCGGCACCATCATCGCCCATGCGGCGGGGTGGCCGATCCCCGGTCCGGTGCTGGGCCTGGTCTTGATGCTGATATGGTTGATTATTCGGCGCGGGCCGAGCGAGCCGATGCAAGCCACGAGCCAGACTTTGTTGCGGAATTTGGGCTTGCTGTTCGTGCCGGCGGGGGTTGGCATTGTCAACGAACTCGGTGTGCTGCGCGCCAACGCTCTGGCCGTGGCAATTGCGATTCCGGTGTCAACCTTGCTCGCGCTGGGTGTTACCGGCGCGTTGATGCAGTTTTTGGCGCGGAGTGAGCGCTGATGGTGCATCATTTAATGCCCCATGATTTGTATAATGTGTGGATTTATCTGCAAAGCGGGCCACAGCTTGGCTTGATTATCACGCTGCTGGTCTGGCAGGGGGCGGTTTGGCTCGATCGGCGCACGCGCCATGCCGCGTGGTCGAATCCGATTATGGTATCGATCGCGGTGCTGGCTGCGATTTTGCTGATCACCCACACGTCGTATCATGCTTATTTTCGCGGCGGCCAATATGTGCAGTTCTTGTTAGGGCCGGCGACGGTGGCGTTGGCAGTGCCGATGTATGCCAATTTGGCGACGATGCGGCGCAATTTGATCCCGATTTTGGTGGCGCTGGTGGCCGGTTCGGTGACGGCGTCGGTTTCGGCGATGATGATTGTGCATTGGCTTGGCGCGCCGCGCAATGTGGTGATTTCGATTGCGCCAAAATCGGTGACGACGCCGATTGCCATGGGTATTGCTCAGGATTTGGGGGGCATTCCCTCGCTCACTGCGGTCTTTGTGTTGATGACCGGGGTTTTCGGCGGCTTGGTGTGTCTGCCTTTGTTCAAGGCGCTGCGCATTACCGACCGGCGCGCCCAAGGATTGGCCGGTGGCACCGGGGCGCATGGGCTGGCGACGGCGCGGTTACTGCTGGAGAGCGAAACAGCGGGGGCGTTTGGCGGGTTGGCGATTGGGCTGAATGGCTTGGTGACGGCGATCCTTGCGCCGATCTTGGTCCGATTTTTGGGGTTCTGACGGCTTCAGGGCGCGCGGGGCCAAGGCGGGTTGGGCAAGGGTGGGCTGGGCAAGGGCAGGCTGGGCGAGTGCCTAATCGGAGAGAGACGCGCTGAATCCGACGATGCGCTGGCAGGCCTCTTCTAACACCGCATCCGCTGTTGCGGTGGAGAGGCGAATATGGCCGGTCATGCCAAAGGCCGAGCCCGGCACGGTGGCGACCAAAGCTTCATCGAGCAGGGCTTCGGCGACGTCATCATCATTGACCAACACGCGCCCGGCGGCCGAGCGCCGCCCGAGCCAGCCAGTGATGGCCGGAAAGGCGTAAAAGGCACCCTGCGGCACCGGACAATCAAGACCCGTGGCACCCGCGAGCCCGGCCACCACCAAATCGCGCCGCCGCCGATAAATCGCGCGCCGTTCGGCGAGTAAATCCTGCGGCCCATCGAGTGCTGCGATTGCGGCGGCTTGGCTGATCGTGGAGACGCCGGCGGTGGCAGTGCCTTGCACCAGCGCCATGGCGCGTAGCCAATCGCGCGGTCCGGTGGCGAAGCCCAACCGCCAACCGGTCATGGCATAGGATTTCGATACACCGCTGAGCGTGACAATACGGTCTGCCAAATCAGGGGCGATGGCGGCGAGCGCGTGATAGGCGCCCTCGAACACTAGATGCTCATAAATATCATCGGCGATGACCCGCACATGCGGGGCCTTGCGCAAAATGGCTGCGATGTCTTGCAGCATATCGAGGGTTGCGATGGCCCCTGAGGGGTTGTTGGGGAAATTGAGCAGCAGCAGCTTGCTGCGCGGGGTGATGGCAGCGGCGAGCGCGTCTGCATCAAGCCGAAAGCCCGACGATGCCGAGCATGGTACAAAGATTGGCGTGCCACCGGCAAAATCGACCACCTGCAAATAGCCGGCCCAGCAGGGCGTGGGGATAATCACCTCGTCACCCGCCTCGATCAGCGCCATGACCGCATCGAAAATAATTTGCTTGCCGCCATTGCCGATCAGCACATCCTCCGGCGCGACGGTAAGAGCTTGGTCGCGGGCAAATTTGCGCGCAACAGCGGCGCGCAGGGCCGGGGTGCCGGTGACTGGCGGGTATTTGGTTTGTCCGGATTGCGCCGCCGCATGGGCAGCGTCGATCACATGGTCGGGGGTGGGCAAATCAGGCTCCCCGATCGCCAAGGAAATCACGCTCTGCCCGGCTTCGCGCAAAGCGCGGGCGCGCGCTGCCATGGCGAAGGTGGCGGCGGGCCGGGTGCGGGCGATGCGCTGGGCGAAATTATTCATGGCTCGCCTCTAACGTCATTGTTGCGCAGCCGCGCTTCGGCTTCCGCCTGCAACCGCTTGAAGCTGCGCCGACTGAACGGCAGCATGACCAAATACGCCAAAGCGACCAAGGCCAAACCGGCCCACGGATCAGCCATCATCAAAGCGGCCAGGAGCACCACACCGATGAGGAGAAACAAAACATAGTCAGGTGGGATTTTGAAATTTTTGAAGCTCCAGACCGGCAGCGTGGAGACCGACAGGCCCGCTGCACCGATCAGCACGATGGCTGAGAGCAAGGGCGCGCGCGCCACATCACCCAAACCATCAAGCCCGTGCTGGCGCGCTTCCAACCCCAGATAAATGGGCAGCAAGGCTAACGCGCCACCGGCCGGGGCGGGCACGCCGGTGAAAAAATTGGCGGCAAAGCGTGAAGCGGGCAGATGGGTTGGATCATCGCGATGGGCTTCCGCGTCGAGCGCGGCATTGAAGCGCGCAAGGCGCAGCGCCATGCAGGCCGCGAAAATCAGCGAGGGAAAAAATCCAACCGCGCCCCAGACATGCAGCGACCAGAGATATAAAATCAGCGCGGGCGAAATGCCAAAGCATAAAAAATCTGACAAGCTGTCAATTTCGGCGCCGAACCGCGACGTCGCCTTGAGTAACCGTGCCAGGCGACCATCGAGCCCATCGATGGTGCCGGCGACCGCGATGGCGATGACGGCGGCACCAAAACGTTGATCGAGCGCGAACCTGATAGCCGAAAATCCAACGCACAGGCCGATCAATGTGAGCAGATTGGGCAGCATGCGGTTGAAGCTCAAACCGCGCAAGCGGGGCCGACGCGGCGGGCGCGGGCGCTTGAGGACGAATAATTTGTTGTTTTGCCCGCTCATGCCGGTGCGACGAGTTCGGCAATCACCGTCTCACCGCCGACCATGCGCTGGCCGACCGCGACCAGCGGGGTGGAGCCGGGCGGCAGATAAAGATCGGTGCGGCTGCCAAAGCGGATGATGCCAAACCGCTCGCCTGCGCCCAGATGATCGCCCTCATGGGCTGTGCAGACAATGCGGCGGGCGATCAACCCGGCGATTTGTACCACGGCGATCACCGCACCATTATCAAGGCGCATCGCGAGCGCGTTACGCTCATTCTCATCGGCGGCTTTGTCATGCGCCGCATTGAGAAATTTGCCGTGCCGGTAAGCGATTCTGGTGATCACGCCGGCGGCGGGGGCGCGATTGACATGCACATCAAGCACCGAGAGAAAAATGGCCACCCGTGGCATCGCAATATCGGGCAAACCGAGCGCTTCGGGCGGCACGGCGTGATCAACGAGCACGACCCGGCCATCGGCGGGGGCGAGCAGAACCGAGGTGCGCGGCGGGGCGACGCGCTGTGGATCGCGGAAAAAAAACAGGCAGAACAAGGCAAATGCAAAACCGAGCCACGCCAACCATCCCGCGAAAAACAGGCCCAGAACCCACACCACCACGCCACCAACGATGAACGGGTAGCCGGCGCGATGCGGAGGCGAGAATGCCGATCGGATACTCTCAATGATATCCATCAATCTGTCCTTTCAGCGCACCGAGATGGTGCATTAGATCAATATTGGTTTAGGTGGAATCGACAGATTCGACCTAAACCAATGAAATTGATCGACAAACAAAGGTTAGAGCCTGATTGATGATAAGCAATCACGCTCTAATCCGCCTGGGCCGAGGCTTCGCTTCGCGTTGCGCCGACGCGGGCGGCGAGCGAGGCGGCCATGAAATCATCCAAATCGCCGTCTAACACTGCATCCGGATTGCCACGTTCATAATTAGTCCGCAAATCTTTGACCAATTGATATGGCGCTAACACGTAAGACCGAATTTGATGACCCCAGCCAATATCGCGCTTGGTGCTTTCGGTTGCCGCACTGGCCGCCTCGCGCCGTTGCAGTTCGGCTTCATAGAGCCGGGCCTTTAGCATTTCCATGGCGGTTGCACGGTTGCGATGCTGGCTGCGATCATTCTGGCAGGCCACGATGATGCCGGATGGCACATGGGTGATGCGAATCGCGCTTTCGGTCTTGTTCACGTGCTGACCCCCGGCACCGGAGGCGCGATAGGTATCGACCTTCAGATCCGACGGGTCGATTTCGATATCGATTGTGTCATCAACGACTGGATACACCCACACGCTCGCGAAGCTGGTTTGCCTGCGCGCATTCGCATCGAAAGGTGAGATCCGCACCAGGCGATGCACGCCGGCCTCGGTCTTGAGCCAGCCATAGGCATTGGACCCGGAAAATTGCAGCGTCACTGACTTGATGCCCGCCTGTTCGCCGTCCGACTGGTCGAGAATTTGCACCTTATAGCCGTGCTGTTCGGCCCAGCGCGTATACATGCGCATCAACATTTCCGCCCAATCCTGCGCTTCGGTGCCGCCCGCGCCGGCGTTGATTTCCATATAGGCATCATTCCCATCGGCCTCGCCGGAGAGCAGGCTTTCGATTTCGCGGCGTTTGACCTCATCGCCAATGCGCCGCAGTGCGGCTTCGGCTTCGGCAAGAACCGCCTGATCGCCCTCAGCTTCGGCGAGTTCAACCAGCATCAAAGCGTCATCGGTGTCGCGCTCAATCGCTTTGACCGCATCGATCTGACTGGCAAGGCGGTTGCGTTCGCGCAGCAAGCTCTGTGCTGCGCTGGCATTGGTCCAAAGCTGCGGGTCTTCGGCGCGGGCATTCAGCTCCGCAAGGCGTTCATTGGCACGATCCCAGTCAAAGATGCCTCCGCAGCAACGCAACGGATTCGGTGATTTGCTGGGCGATGGCGGCGGTTTCGGCAGACATGATCAATCACTTTCGAATGGGGACTTTATTGCTCCTAGAGCGCGATTGCTTATCATCAATCACGCCCCAGCCTTTGTTTGTCGATCAATTTCATCGGCTTAGCTCAACTCAGTTGATACGACCTAAGCCAATATTGATCTAATATAAGCCGCCCAACGATTTGTCGACCGGCGGCGGGGCATTGCCATTGGCTGCGGGGCCGGTGGTCGGCGAGGCACCCGGCGAGGGGTTGAATTCGCTGCTGCTCGCGGTGGCGGCCGTAGGAATGGCGCTGCCATTGACCGGATTATCGGCAACCAGCCCCAAATTCGATTGGGCGCCAGGGGTTTGCCCCGGCTTGAACGCCTCCGTGACCGTCTGGCTGCCATAGCTGACTTGCGCGAGCGTCATTCCCGGCGGGGTGCGGAAATTCACCACCGGCTGCCCGTGCAGGGCAACGCGCATATATTGGTTCCAAGCCGGGCCGCAGACATTGCCGCCGGTTTGGTTATTACCGAGGTCGCGCGGCGTATCATACCCAATCCAGCAGCCGGTGACCATTTGCGGCACGAAACCGATAAACCAGGCATCGTTGAAATTATTGGTCGTTCCGGTCTTGCCCGCGACCGGCCGGTTGATCCCCACCATGGCGGGTACGCCGGTGCCGTGCTCGGTCACGTTCCGCATCATCATGATCACTTGATAGACGCTATCAGGCCCGGCCAAGCGCGCGCCGGGCCGCTGCAACATCGGCGGCTGTGACGGCGAGCCTTCGGTGCAATTGCCGCATACCTGATCCGGCGCTTGATAGAGAATATGGCCATCGGGCGCGGTGACGCTATCGATTAGGCTGGGCGTGACTTGCCGCCCATATTCGGCCAAGGCCGCATCGCCGCGCACCATACGCCATAACGTAGTGTCGAGCGCGCCGATCACGGCTGGATAGATCAACGGCATATGGTGGACGATGCCAAATTTCTCGAAATTCGAGGCGATATTGGCGAGGCCGATCCGGCGCGCCATATGCAACGTCGCGAGATTCAACGATTGCTCGAGCGCGTAGAAGACCGGCACCGGCCCCAGGAAGGTCATTTCATAATCGCCGGGACGATAAACCTGCCCATCGGAAAGCTGTTGCACGAACGGAGCGTCCAGAATCGTTGCATCCGGTTGCAAGCCCACTTGCATGGCGGTCAGGTAATCAAAAGGCTTCACACCCGATCCGGGCTGGCGATGCGCTTGTAGCGCCCGGTTATAGGGGCTCATGGCGTGGCTCCAGCCGCCGACCATGGCCAATACCCGCCCGGTGCGCGGGTCCATACTCAGCATGGAGCCTTCCACGTGCGGAATTTGCTCGAGCGCCAATTCGGGGGCTGCCGCATTTTTCGGCTTGACCGCCCCTGGCGCGATCATAACCAAATCCCCCGGACGCAAAAATCCGTTAATTGCCCGCGGCAGCGGCACGATCGACTTGCCCGCCTGCATCCGGTTCCAGGGCACGCCGGACTGGGTCAACAGGCCGGTATGCGTAGCGGCGCCGTGGGCGGATAGCCAGCCGATTTTCGCGGCGGCTGGTGTCGCGTGCAAGACAACCCCGAACCGCCAGGACCGGCGCATGCCCGGCGGCGTAGCTTGCGCGGCCAGTGCTTTTGGCCAATTGGCAAGTTTGGCGGCTGGGATCTGACCGATCGGCCCGTGAAACGCACCAAATTGATGATCATAGCGCTCCAGCCGATCGCGCATTGCCGTCATGGCGGCTGTTTGCAACCGGGGCACCATTGAGGTGCGCACAATCAGCCCGCCCTCCATGGTGCGTTGGCGACCGAACATTTTGATCAGTTGGGCCTGCACGGCATCGCTGAAATAGCCAGCACCGAGCACGGGCCGGGTTTTCTGTGCTGCTTCGGGCAAGAGCGGTTCGGCTTCGGCCTGCTGCGCCTGTGCGGCAGTGATTGCGCCATCGATTCGCATCCGATTAATCACCCAATTGCGCCGCCGCAGGGCGCGCTTGGGGTGCAAGAACGGATTGTAATTGGTGGGCGCTTTCGGCAAGCCGCCGAGCGAAGCGGCCTCAGCGATGGTCAGGCGGGATAAAGGCTTGTCGAAATAAGCCTGCGCCGCCGCCGCCACGCCCCATGAATTTTGCCCGAGATAAATCTCGTTCAAATAGATGGTCAGGATTTGCTGCTTGGTCATCGCCCGATCGACGCGCACCGCCAAAATCGCTTCCTTGATTTTGCGCGTGAAATCGATCCGGTTATCCAGCAACATGTTTTTGACGACCTGCATCGTGATCGTCGAGGCGCCGAGTGGCCGCTCGCCCGTGCCAAGCCGGGTCATGTCAACGAAGCCGGCGCGCACAATCGCGAGTGGATCAATGCCGGGTTCAGACCAGAAGCTCCGGTCTTCCGCCGAAATGAACGCGGCTTGCACCACCGGGGGAATTTGATGATAGGGCACATAGATGCGATTTTGGGTGCCCAGCGCGCCGATCAGCTTGAAATCACTGGCATAAATGCGGGTTTCCAACGGCGGCTGATAATGCCGCAGCGCCTTCACGCTGGGCAGGCCGGTGCTGAAATAGAGAAACAGACCGCCGCCGCCGATCAGCCCGACCAGAATGCCCAAGACCGCGAGCCGATAGAGGCTGCGCGCCAGGAAGCCGCCAGTAAAGCGCCAAAATCCACGGCGCGCCGGCTTTTTGCGCGAACCGCGCCCCTGATCAGCCCCGCGCCCGCCCGAGGCCGCTCCCGCAGCCGATGACGATCCGGCACCCGCAGTGGCGCGCCCGCCACCACGACGCGCGCGCCGGTCTTGCGCTAATCGATTTCCTGCCTTCAACGGTCCACTCATGCGCGCGTATTACCACCCAACGTCGGAAACGGCGAGAACCCCGGATTGTTGCGCGGCGGCGGCGGCGGCTTCGCCCTAAATAGGGTAATTTCTATATATTTCATGATGTTACAAAACGCATGCGCGCCGGTGACCGCTCGACCCATTAGGGCCAAGCCTGTTAAATCTTAGCAATTTCATCGATCTAACCGCCTCTGTTGCATGCCGACAACGCTGGCTGGCGGCGCGTTGCGCGCGCGCAACGCTATTATCGGGCAGGGGCGAGCAAGGCGCGGGTTTTGGCGTGGGCCGGTCGATCAAACAATTGAGCCGGCGGGCCATCTTCGACGATTCGGCCCTGATCCATCACGATGATCCGATCGGCGACGTTGCGGGCGAAATTCATCTCATGGGTCACGATCATCATGGTCATGCCCTCTTGCGCCAGATCACGCATCACCGCGAGCACTTCACCGACCATTTCGGGGTCCAGCGCGCTGGTGGGTTCATCAAACAGCATCACAGTCGGCTGCATCGCCAAAGCCCGGGCGATGGCGACGCGCTGTTGTTGCCCACCGGAGAGCGAGGATGGATGGGCGTTGGCTTTTTCAGCCAGACCCACGCGTGCGAGCAAGGCTTCGGCACGAGCGGTCGCGGTTTGGCGGCTTTCGCCCCGCACTTTCATTGGCGCGAGAATGATATTATCGAGCACACTCATATTGGCGAACAGGTTAAAGCGCTGGAATACCATGCCGACATCACGCCGTTGCCGGGCGATATTGGCTTCGCGGTCTTCCACCAACCGGCCGCCATGCTGACGATAGCCGATCAGATAGCCATTGACAGTGATGCGCCCGGTTTCAATTTTTTCCAGATGATTAACGCAGCGCAGCAAGGTGGTTTTGCCGGACCCTGACGAGCCGATCAGCACCACCGTCTCGCCGCGATAGATATTGAAACTGACACCATCGAGCACGGTATGCGGGCCAAACCGCTTCACCACCCCTTCGGCCTGAACCAAAATCTCACTCATCACACAGTCTCCGCCAATGCTGATCCAAGGCGCGGTGCTGGTGGACGCAGGCGGCTGCGATCCATGCGCTGTTCGACCAAGCGCATGATCAAGCCCCAGATCGAGGTTAGGATCAGGAAATAGATCGCCAGGACCGAATAAAGCTCGAAAGTGCGGAACGTGGCCGAATTGATCGTTTCGGTTACCAACAGCATTTCGGACACGCCAATGACGCTGACCAAGGTGCTATTTTTCAGCATGATGTTGAACTGATTGCCGATGGGCAGCAGAATGATCCGAAAGGCTTGGGGCAGCACCACGTAGCGCAGAATTTTGGTCGGCGTCATGCCGAGTGACTTGGCCGCCTCGGTCTGGCCGGGGTCAACAGCATCGATCCCGGCGCGGAAAATCTCCGCCATATAAGCGCCTTCGTTGAGGCCGAGCGCCAAAATGCCCGCCTGGACATTGCCCGCCAACACCATGCCGCCCAAATGGATATCGTGAAAGCGCAGAATGCCCGCCGCCGCCAGACCGGTATAGATGAACACGATTTGCACGAGGAGCGGCGTGCCCCGCATGAGTAAAATATAGGTGCGCGCTGGCCATGTGAGCAGCTTGTTGGTTGACCGGCGCGCCAAAGCGGCGGGTAGGCCGATCAATAAGCCGATCACCTGACCGCCGATGCTAATCAGCAGGGTAAGCCACAGCCCTTGCAGGAATGCGCTGTTTGGCTGCAAGAGCTGATGCCAGAAATAGGGCCAGTCGAAATGCATGCGGATAGCGCGGGTTCAGGATTTCAGCATGTCGAGCTGTAAATCCCATTTTTTGAAGATCGCCTGATATTGGCCATCTTTTTTCATTGTATCCAGCGCCGTGGTGATCGCGTGGTTCAACGTCGTTTCGTCCTTGCGCAGGCCGATGCCGGTGGCAATTTTGAAATAAGGCGGGCCTCCCATCGCGAATTGGCTTGGCACATGTTTGATATAATAGCGCGCCGTTTCATAGGCGACGCCATAGGCCGCGACCTGCCCGAGCTGGAGCTGCTGGAGGGCTTGGGTGTTTTCGGGGAACAAGACCAGTTCAATCGGCGTTTTGTGCGCAGCTTTGAGTTTTTTATTGGCGGCATCAAGCAGTACGGTTGCGGTGGTGCCGGTTACGGTCGCGACTTTTTTGCCGGACAGGGCTTCGAGGTCAGGCACTTTGGGTGAGCCTGGTTTGATGAGCACCGATTCATGCGAGTACATGTATGGGATTTCATCGATAACCTTTAGGCGCGATTTTTTGATAAAGAGCTGCGACATGATCACGTCGCAATGATCGGCGAGCAGGGCGGGGATCAGCCCGGCGAACGGCATATTGATGAATTTGGTTTTGATGCCGAGCTTTTTCGAAATCGCGTTGGCAAGATCAATATCGACGCCTTCGGGCTGGGTTTGCGGGCTCATGAACTCCATCGGCGGCAGGTTGATGGCACTGCAGATGCGCAACGTTTTCGATTTCGCGATCGAGGGCGGCAAGGTGATCGCCGCCTGCGCGACGCCGAGCGTGACGGAGCTAGCGAGCGTGGCCAAGGCCAGGATCGAGCAGCGTATTGGTTTCATGATGGACCTCCTGCAAAGCACTTGATGAAAGGCAGCTGACCGATCTGGGCGCGACGCAGCGACGCTCAAAACGCACCAACCCAACGAGTTTTTTTGATACACGATTATAAATAAATCACAAAATGGTTATAATTTATTCATGATGAAATTATATTACGTATATTTGATTATAAAATAGGCTATTCCGGGCCATGGGCTACTACGACCTGCGATGGCCGATCAATACGGAGCCGGACGGTGCGGGCGGGACGACGCGCGAAATCCCTGCCCGCTTGCGCAACCCGCCCCCCTTGGCTATAGCCCCGTCCAGCGGAGTGTAGCTCAGCCTGGTAGAGCACTGTGTTCGGGACGCAGGGGCCGGAGGTTCGAATCCTCTCACTCCGACCAGATCAACGCCGCTTTTCCCGATGATGGCGCTGACATAACCTTCATGAGCGACCATGCGGGGTGACAAGCCGGGCGGCTGATCCGTTTGCTTCGCATCCATCGGGCACATCCATCGGGCCTGCACGCGGGTATTCCCGCCATCAACCCTTGCCGTTTTTGCGCGCCATCCCGACCTATGGTTCGATCGCGCGTTTTTCAGGAGCAATGATGTCTATGCGCAGCCAATCGCCCGTTTCCCGTCGCCGCGTGCTGAGCGCTGGCACCGCTATGCTGGCGGCACCCGCCTTGCTGAGCGCCTGCACATTCGCGACCAGCTCATATCCGCAACCGCCATTGCGACCGCGCGCGCCAATCGATCTCGAACGATATTACGGCAAATGGTATATTATCGCGCACATCCCGTATTTTGCTGAAGCGGGCTATGTCGGGGCCTATGCCACCTACACGCCGCGCCCAGCCGGCGGGATCATCGATGCGTATCACGGCCATAAAGATCGTTTCTCGGCCAAATTATTCCGTTTTGCCTCGATTGATTATGTCGAACCGGGTACCGGCAACGCGGTCTGGCGCGTGACCGCGCTCGGCGGCACAATTGGCGTGCCTTATGTAATATTCGATGTCAATGACGATTACACAATTGCCCTGTCCGGCTTGCCTAATCGCTCGCTCGGCTGGGTTTTCGCGCGCAGCAATCGGATGGATGAGGCGACCTACCAGGCCAAACTCGAGACATTTTATCATCATGGCTTCGATGCGCGGCAATTCCGCCGCGTTGCGCAATTCCCCGATCAGATCGGGCAACCGGGCTTTGAAAAAATTTAGAGCACACACGCATGTGTCTTGCTATGATCGCGCAACGTGATAGGGAGCGATCCTCTAACGGAGAGATTTGAGCATGAACGCTGGTCCGCAACGCCGCTCTTTTTTTAATCGGCTGCTTACTTGGATGTTTAATGGTGTGGTTGGCATTGTGTTCGTGCTGGGCGCGATCACCACCTTGATCCTGGTCGGGATCATCACCGCCGCGCTCAATTTCAACGCCCATAAAATCAATGTCAAACAGACGCTGACCGGCAAGTTCAATCTGGCGATCAATTTGGAGAATAATCCGGTTGACGCCGCGAGCACGCCATTCTGGCTCCATTTCGGTCAAGCCCCGCAACCGAGCTTGCTGCAATCGGTTCTGGCGATTGACCGTGCGGCGCATGATGATCGGGTCACCGGGCTGGATATTACGCTGGGCAGCGGCTGTTGCAGCCTCACCACCGCCGAAGAACTGCATAATGCGATTGCGCGGTTTCGTGCGGAATCCGGCAAGCCAGTGATTGCCCGTGCGATGTCCTTTGATGGCGCGACCGGGCTTGGTGCTTATATCGTGGCGACGGCGGCGAGCCGGATCGAGCTGTCCGAAGCCGGGGATTTCGGCGTCACTGGCCTGTCGCTGCAAACCCCGTTCGCGGCCACGGCGTTGCAGACCATCGGCGTGGATGCGCAGTTCGAGCATGTCGGCCAGTATAAAACCTATCCGCAGCTATACACCCGCTCCGCCCCCTCCAAGGCCAATGTGCACATGCTCAATAGCCTCGCCGGTTCGCTCTATCGGTCAGCCATCGCGCCGATTGCGGTGCGCTTGAACAAGACCCCGGCGGCGGTGCGCGCCATGATCGATCAGGCGCCGTTCAGTGCCGAACAGGCGAAGCAAGATGGTTTGATCGATGCGGTGTTGCCGCTTGATGCCGAGGTTTCAGTATTCGCCGGGCGGACAGTGAGTTTTTCACGCTATGTGGCCGATGCGCCGAAGCCGCCTGACCATGCAACGCATATTGCGCTGATCATTGCCCATGGCGATATCCAAGCCCCTTCGGCTGGTGATACCGAAAGCGCCATTGCGCCACGGCAACTCGCCGCTGAATTGCATCATGCGATCCATGACAAGGACATCAAGGCGATTCTGCTCCGGCTCGACACGCCGGGCGGGACGGTGACCGGCTCTGCGGTAATTGGTGCGCAAGTAGCGGCGGCGGCGCGCGCGCATAAGCCGCTGATTATTTCGATGGGCGGGCTCGATGCCTCTGGCGGGTATTGGGTGTCCAGCCATGGCGCGGTGCTGGTGGCCGATCCGGCGACGCTGACCGGCTCAATTGGCGTGCTCGGCGGCAAGCTGAGCTTCGGCAAGCTCTTGAGCAAAATCGGCGTGACCATCGCCGGCGCATCGCGCGGCGCCAACGCTGATTTCGATAGCCAAACCACGCGCTGGAATCAGGCCGAGCTAGCCAATTTGCAGACGATGCTCAATCAGGATTACCAAAATTTTGTCACCTGGGTCGCGGCAGGCCGGCATATGTCGCCAGCCGTGATCAACAATATCGGTCAAGGGCGGGTTTGGACCGGCACCCAGGCGCTGAAACGCGGGCTCGTTGACAAGATTGGCGGCTATCACACTGCACTTGCAGCGGTGCGGACCGCTTTGCATTTGCCAGCGAACGCGCCGCTCGCGATCAATAATGGCAAGCCAAATTTCAAGGCGTTGCTCAAGCATCTGCTGCATCAGGATATCGGCAAGCTCAATCCGCTGGGCTTGGCCAGCCTGCCGCCGGGGCTACGCCGCGAGGCTCAGATGATTACCACGCTCTCGCAATTACATCGGCTGGAAATGCCGCCAATGACGATCCACTGATTCGCCGCACCGGATCGATCGACTGGGTCTGAGAGCGATCCGACGCCTGATGGGGCGTCGGCTTTGCACGTCCGCAATAGAGAACAAAACAATAACATCGCGCCGTTGACACAAATCCGGCAATTTTTAATGGGAATCCAAGGAAAAATAGCAATCGAACAGGCGTAATCCCTTTGACGCCCATATTTGCCCATGTTATCCCATGAAGACCCAGTTCGACTGAATTTGGGCCGCACACCACACGCCAAGAGCGGGGCAAAACAGGCGAGACGAAAGGTTACAACAGAGCGGGATGAGCCAGTTCCTCGGCACCCATCAGAACCGACTCGACGCCAAAGGGCGGGTCTCTGTGCCTGCGTCCTTCCGCGCCGCCTTGCGCGCGACCGCGCCAGCCGATGATGCGGGCCGTAGCAGCCTGATCCTGCGCCCCTCGCATAAGCATCCCTGTATTGAAGCCTGGCCGGCGCCGGTTTTTGCCGCCCTTGAGCGGCAAATGCAGGAAATCGATCTTTTTAGCGAGGCGCATGATGATCTGGCCGCCTCGCTTTATGCCGATGCGTTCCCGCTGGAGGCGGATAAAGAAGGCCGGGTTTTGCTACCCGAATCATTGGTTGCGCATGCCGGCTTGAGCGACAGCGTGGTGTTCATGGGCATGGGCCGGATTTTCCAAATCTGGGAGCCCGCCGCCGCCGAGCGCCGCCGTGCTGAAGCGCGCGAGCGTGCCCGCGCCCGTGGTCTGACACTCCCGGCCGGACCCAGCACATGAACGGGTTCAGCCATGTTCCGGTGATGCGCGACGAGGCGGTGAAGCTGCTCGCACCCCGCGCCGGTGGCCACTATCTTGATGGCACATTTGGCGGCGGTGGGTATACGGAATCGATTTTGCAGGCGGCACCCTGCACAGTCTGGGCGATTGATCGTGATCCGGCAGCGATTGCGCGGGGTGCTGCGCTGGCGCAGCGTTTTCCCGATCGGTTGCATTTGATCGAAGGCCGCTTTGGCGATGCGTTGACACTTCTTGAGCAAGCGGGGGTCAGCGCCCTTGATGGGGCCGTGTTTGATTTTGGCGTGTCATCCTATCAGATCGATGATCCGGCGCGCGGGTTTTCGTTCCGTGCCGATGGTCCGCTCGATATGCGCATGGGCAGCGAGGGGCAGACCGCTGCCGACATCGTCAATCACGCCAGCGCCGAGGATTTGGCCAATATTCTCTATCAGTTCGGCGAAGAGCGCGCGTCGCGCCGGATTGCCGCCGCCATTATCGCCCGCCGCGCGGTGCAAAAATTTGACACCACGTTCGATCTCGCGCGGGTCATTCGCTCCGTGGTGCGACCGGACAAATCGGGTATTGATCCGGCAACACGCAGCTTTCAGGCCCTGCGCATCGAGGTTAATCAAGAACTTGCCGAGATCGAAAAAGGCATTGCCGCCGCCGCCCAATTGTTAGTGCCTGGTGGCCGGTTGGTGGTGGTGTCGTTCCATTCGCTTGAAGACCGCATTGCCAAGCAATTCATGGCCCATGCGGCGGGACGCACCGCTCAGCCCTCACGGCATCAACCCGTTAGCGATCATGGCCGCGCCAAGGCCCAGTTTCGCTTGCTAACCAAAGGGGTGCTGACACCGAGCGAGGCGGAAACCCGCGCCAATCCGCGCGCCCGTTCGGCCCGGTTACGCGCGATCGAGCGGGTGGCGGCATGATCCGTTCGGTCAACATTGTGCTGAGTGTGATGGCGATCGCCGCTGGAGCATGGATGTTTGCGGTCAAGCACGATACCGAAGCACTTGAGCGCAAAATCGCCGCGGTAAACCAAAAAATTCAACTGACGCAACAAAAACTCGTGGTGCTGCGCGCAACCTGGGCGCAGGAAAACGACCCGAACCGCTTGGCGAAGCTTTCGCAACAATTCCTGCCGAACCTTAAGCCGATGGCACCGCACCAGCTGGTTTCATGGCAACAGCTTGCCGCCGCACTACCACCGGCTGGCAGCACGCCGCCCGGCAGCGCGGCCCCCGCTCCAGCCTTGCTCGCCGATAATGCCCAACCCACGCCACCGGCGACATCACCGATTGTCGCGCAGGCCAAGACCGATCTGGCTGCCGCAATCGCGCCGCCGCCACCCGCACGCCCGAAACCGCACGTGCAGCAGATTGTACATACCGTGCCGCCGCCCTCGCCAAAGCTGCACCGTCCGATCGTTCATGCAGCGCAAAGGCGCCCGATCCCGGTGCAACGACTCCCGGCTGAAACATCAGCGCCGCGCCTCAATCGCGCCGTCCACCCGATGGGCGCGCGGGTGATGAGCATTACTGCCGAATCGACACATCCGCGCGATTCAGGCTCGGTATTTGGTGGTTTTGGCGCGAGTTTGCCGCCGCCGCAGCCACTCTCGTCAGCATCGGGCGGCGCTGCGCCATGAGTGATATTCCCGCGCCGGACGGTCTGCCGACACGGCTCGGCGGGCGCCATGCCGCACGTCGCAAAGGGGCATCGGCACAGGACGCCACTTTGCGCATGGAACATGTGCGGGTGACCGCGCCCGATCTCGCCGGTCGCGCGGCCATGGTTGTGCTGCGCAACCGGGTTCAATGGGGCGGCTTGGCTTTTTCGCTACTATTCGCCTTGTTAGCTGGTAAATTGGTGTTGGCCACTGTTATTGCGCCGCTCAAACCCGACAAAGCAGCCATCGCCGCGCTGCAGCCGCCACCAGCGCCGGTCACACCGCCCGTCCCCACACGTGCTGAAATCACTGATCGAAATGGCGTTATTCTCGCTGTTTCGCTGCCCGGCGCTGCGGTTTATGCCAACCCGCAGCAAATCACCCATCCGGAGCGCGTTGCGCGCGCGATTATCCAGATCATTCCAGCGCTCGATCAAGCTAGGCTCGCGAAAAAACTGAGCGATCACACCAAGCAATTTGTCTATATTGATCGCACCATCACCGCGGCCCAAGAGCTCGCAATCAACCGCCTTGGCATCCCCGGCGTGAATTTTCAAAACACGCCGCACCGGCATTATCCTGAGGGTGACTTAGCGGCCCATATTCTGGGTGGCGTGACGCCGGATCAGCGCGGCATTGCCGGGGTGGAAGCCTATTTCGATCAGCGGCTCGCGCAAAGCCAAGCGACACCCTTGCAACTTTCGATTGATATCGGCGCTGAGGGCATTGTGCGCAAAGAAATTTTGCGGGCGATGCGCGACTACAATGCCAAGGGGGCCTGCGGCATTGTGATCTCCGCGCGATCAGGTCGCATTTTGGCCATGGCCAGCGTGCCGGATTTCAATGCCAACCAGCTCGGCACCGCGCCGGCCGATGCCCGGTTCAACCGGTGTGTGTCCGGCGATTATGAGCCAGGCAGCGTTTTTAAGCTGATGACGCTCTCGATGGCGCTCGATTCTGGCATGATCCATCCCTGGGATCGATTCGATACCACGCACCCGCTGCATGTTGCTGGCTTTACCGTGACCGATTTTGAGCCGGTGCATACATGGCTGGCGGTGCCGCATATTTTGGCCGTTTCATCGAACATCGGTGCCTCGCGGATCGCCACGATCCTCGGCCCCAAAATCCAACGCGCGTGGCTGCGCAAATTGGGTTTCTTCAAAAAGCCGCCCGTGCAGCTTCCTGAAGCTCAGCCAGCCATTTATCATCGCAAAGCCGATTGGAAATTGCTGACGACCATGACGGTGAGTTTCGGTAATGGCATTGCTATGTCACCGCTGCAGCTAATTTCTGCGGTCGTGCCTGTCGTCAATGGTGGCACATATTATCCGCCGACATTGCTCGCCGCACAGCCCGGTGTGCCCGCACCGGTTGGTGTGCGCGTCATGCAACGCTCAACTTCACTAACAATGCGTCAAATGATGCGCAATGTGGTGGTGGCCCCGGATGGCACGGGCGTCTATGCCCGTGTTCCGGGATATCTGGTGGGCGGCAAAACCGGCACTGCGCAAGTCGTTGGTGCCAACGGTCGTTATCGTCAGCATTTGAATAATGCCTCGTTCATGGCCGCATTTCCGATGAATCACCCACGCTATGTTGTGTATGTGCTGGTGCTGCAGCCGCACGCAACGCCCAAGATGATGCCATTTTGCCACGGGTTCACCACGGGTGGTTATGTCGCCGCCCCTGCGGTTGCGAGGATCATTGCCCGCATCGGACCCATGCTCGGGATCATGCCACTGAGTGGCGAGGCACTAACGGAAGCACAAGCAAAATTATCAATCCCGCTCGACCCATCACCCCCGCATGGATCTTGGGCGTTGGGGCCTGGGCATCCTTTCCCGGCAGGTGCGAGCCAATATGCTTATGCGTTGGCCGGGGAGAAGCCACCCAAAGCCAAGGTCGCGACACGTGCGGGGGGATGAAATCATGACGCGCCTCGCAACGCGATTGGATGGGATACCACCGGCATGGCGGCTGGCCCCAGACATCGATATTGTCGGCATTACCGCCGATAGTCGGCAGGTGCGGCCAAAAATGATTTTTGCTGCCTTGCCGGGAACGCGCGCTGATGGCCGCGACTTTATCGCAGCGGCGGTGGGCCAGGGTGCAGCCGCCGTTTTAGCACCGCTGGGCACGCAATGGCCTCCTGGCACTCCCCCGCGCCCTCTTTTGCTTGATGCTGATCCCCGCAAACGCCTTGCCGAAATCGCTGTTCATTTGGCAGGGCCAATGCCGCGCCGGATCAGAGCCGTAACCGGCACGAACGGCAAAAGCTCGAGCGTGGATTTTCTGCGGCAAATGAGTGTCGCCGACGGGCGTAAAGCAGCATCCCTTGGCACACTGGGTCTTATCGCTTCAGGTTTTCCGATTACCGAAAGCCTGACGACGCCTGATCCCGTCGCCCTAGCCGGTGAATTGGCGCGGTTGCGCGCCGCCGGCATTGATGACGTGGCTTTGGAAGCCTCATCACATGGGCTAGACCAAAGGCGTCTTGATGGGATCACGCTGATCGGCGCTGCTTTTACCAATCTCACGCGCGATCATCTCGATTACCATGGTGATATGGCGTCATATCGGGCGGCAAAATTACGCCTGTTTGATACGCTGCTGCCAAGCGGCGCACCGATGGTCACGATGAGCGATTTGGAGCCGACGACCCGGGCAGCATTGGAGTTGATCGCCAAAACACGTCGCTTGGAACTGATGAGTGTTGGACCCAACGGTTCGGCAATCGATTTGGTCAGCACAACCCCGACGCCGGATGGTCAAATCTTGGACATTGCCGTCGATGGCGTACGCCACATAATCGATCTGAAACTGGTCGGGCGATTTCAGGCAGATAATGCGTTATTGGCGGCAGCTTTGGCACGCGCAACCGGTATTGACCGCGCATTAGACTATCTTGCCGACTTGCAGCCCGTTCGTGGCCGGTTGCAGCTTGTTACCAACTTGCCAAATGGCGTGTGCGTTTATGTCGATTACGCCCATACACCCGATGCGCTGGAGCGCCTTTTGACCGCGTTGCGTCCTCACACGCCGGGCCGCTTAATTGTGGTGTTCGGGGCGGGTGGCAATCGAGATGCGGGCAAGCGCCCTTTGATGGGAGCCGTTGCCGCCCGTCTCGCGGATTTGACGGTAATCACCGATGATAATCCAAGGCATGAAGATCCAGCCTTGATCCGTTCTGCGATCAAGGCATCATGCCCGGATGCTATTGAGCTTGCTGATCGGCGTCAGGCCATCGCTGAAGCGCTCAATCTCGCGCAGTCCGGGGATGTGATTGTGGTTGCGGGCAAAGGCCATGAGCAGGGACAGATTATCGGTCGGACAACGATCCCGTTCGACGACGCTGCGGTAATTACGGAGCTGGTTGGATGACGGCGCTATGGACGGCGGATGAGCTGCAAATTGCAACCAATGGGTCTTTCGTTGGACCACGGTTCGAGGCCGATGGAATCGCGATTGATTCGCGAACATTGAGTGTGGGAGATCTTTTTGTCGCACTCCAAGATCAACGCGATGGTCATGATTTCGTTATTTCCGCCTTAGCCAATGGCGCGGCAGGCGCGGTGGTGTCGCGGAACGCCCTAACCGCCGATCAGCCATTATTGCAAGTGCCCGACACGCTCGCCGCATTGGAACGGTTGGGCGACTTTGCCCGGGCACGCTCATCGGCGAAAGTTGCCGCCGTGACCGGCAGCGTTGGCAAATCGACAACCAAAGAGATGCTACGGCGAATTCTCAACGCATTCGGCCCCACCCATGCCGCCGATGCTTCCCATAATAATCATATCGGTGTGCCACTGACATTAGCGAGAATGCCGCGCGATGCGGCATACGCGGTCTTAGAGATCGGCATGAATCACCCAGGTGAAATTGCACCCTTGGCAAGAATGAGCCGTCCCCATGTCGGTGTCATCACCACAATCGCCGCGACGCATATTGGCGCCATGGGCTCGCTCGAAGCGATTGCCGAAGAAAAAAGCGACTTACTGCGTGGGTTATTGCCGTATGGCACCGCCGTGCTCCCGCGCGGTCCATTTCTGCCGATCATGGCGCGCCGTGTTGGTCCAACCATGCGGATCATCACCTTTGGCACCGACATGGCCGACGAGGCGCGTTTACTCGATGTCGAAAATGATCCTGAAGGTGTCGATATCACTGCGCGAATTTTGGGAACGGTGGTGCGATGCCGATTGCGCGCCCCGGGTCACCATATGGCGCAAAATGCCCTCGCGGCACTGGCGGCAGCGGCGGCGATGGATCTTGACGTGACCGATGCGGCGGCCTCCTTGAACGGGTTCGCGCCCCTTGGCGGCCGTGGCGCAAAACTGAAGCTGCAGCGTCAAGGCATGGATATCACAATTCTGGATGAGAGCTATAACGCCTCGGGCGCTTCTGTGCGCGCTGCATTGGACGTTTTGGCCTTACAGCCAGGCCGTCATGTGGTTGTTCTCGGCGACATGCTCGAACTCGGCGACTTCTCCGAGAGTGAACATGCCGCTTTAGCCGAACCCGTGGCCGCCCATGCTGACGTGATCTTCGCGTGCGGTGCTGAGATGCGCGCAATGTTTGATTTATTGCCGGCAGACCGCCAAGGCGCTTGGGCTGCGAGCGCAGCCGCCCTTGCCCCGCAGGTCTGTGCCGCCTTGCGCGATGGCGACGTTGTGTTAGTCAAAGGCAGCAACGGCAGCGGGATGCGGACGATTATTGCCGCATTAGCGGAGGGCAATTAATGTTATATGCCCTGCTGTTGCCGCATATTGCCGCATTCCATGCCCTCAACCTGTTTCGATATATCACCTTCCGGGCGGGTGGCGCTGGGCTGACCGCGCTGATTGTCAGCTTCATTTCGGGACCACGGCTGATCGCTTGGCTCAAATCGCTCCAGCGTAACGGCCAACCGATCAGGACCGATGGACCGGAGCGTCATTTAATCGAGAAAAAAGGCACCCCCACAATGGGCGGCGTGCTGATCCTGATCGCGCTCACCACATCGACATTGCTCTGGGCCGACTTAGAAAATGGCTATGTCTGGGCGGTATTGTTCGTCACTTTGGGTTATGGGGCCCTCGGCTTTGCTGATGATTTTTTGAAGCTGACAAAGCGCAACACCAAAGGTGTTGCCGGCCGCATCAAAATGATTGTCCAAGCGATCATCGGCCTGGCCGCCGCCGTTTGGATTACCCGTTTGATGCCTCCGGCGATCGCCAATGATCTTGCAGTTCCTGTTTTCAAACATTTGCTCATCGGGCTCGGACTAGCCTTTCCGGTCTTCGCCATGGTCGTCATGGTTGGCGCTTCCAACGCCGTGAATTTGACCGATGGGCTTGACGGCCTTGCCATTGTGCCGACGATTATTGCCGCCGGTGCATTCGCCTTGATCGCTTATTTGGTCGGCAACCGGATTTTCGCGCATTATCTGCAAATCAATTTTGTGCCTGGCGCCGGTGAACTCGCGGTATTTTGTGCGGCCTTGATTGGCTCGGGGTTGGGGTTTTTGTGGTTTAATGCACCGCCGGCGGCCGTATTCATGGGGGATACTGGGTCACTGGCTCTCGGCGGCGCTCTCGGATCCGTAGCGGTTGCAACAAAAAACGAGATTGTGTTGGGAATCGTCGGCGGCCTGTTCGTTGTTGAAACCGTTTCAGTAATCGTCCAGGTATTTTGGTACAAGCGCACCGGCCGACGTGTGTTCTTGATGGCACCGCTCCATCACCATTTTGAGAAAAAAGGCTGGGCGGAGCCAACAATCGTGATCCGATTTTGGATTATCGCGATGATACTGGCGTTAGTGGGTCTTTCGACCCTGAAAATCCGATGACCGCGAATAATTTGTCATGGCCTGCCGTCTTCGCGGGCGATGTGTTCGCCGTGCTCGGCTTGGGACGCAACGGCCTGCCAGCAGCGCTCGCCTTGCGCTCGATGGGCGCTATGGTGACCGTGTGGGATGATCAGCCCGAAGCCCGCGCCGCAGCGGCGCGCGAAGGGTTACGGGTGGCCCTCCCCGCGCACACAGCCTCATTGACCGCGTTGATTTTGTCGCCAGGCATTCCGCACCGCTTACCCAAGCCACATCCGCAAGCAGCGCAGATCCTTGCGCGGGGAGTTCCGATCTGGTCTGACGCCGAGGCGCTCTTCATCGCTGTGCGGCGCGCCGGGTCGGAAGCGAAATTTATTGGTATTACCGGCACCAACGGTAAATCGACCACCACCGCCCTCACTGCGCATATTTTGCAGCGCGCGGGCATGTCCGTGGCCGCCGGGGGCAATTTGGGGCCGGCCGCGCTCGCTTTGCCGCTGCTGGATAAAACCGGCTTTTATGTGCTCGAAATGTCCAGCTACATGTTGGAGCGAATCGCAACGATGCGCTTCAATGCAGCGGTAATGCTGAATCTAAGCCCCGACCACCTCGACCGCCATGGGAGTTTCGCTGATTATGCCACTGTAAAGGCAGGCATTTTTGCGCGCCAAACCCAGGCTGATACGACGGTAATCGGCATCGATGACCCGGCGTCAGACCTCATCGCAGCGCAAATGGCCAGCCGTCCGGTGCCGATGATTCGCATCTCCGGCGATCAGCCCGCTGACCTTTACGCGCAAAATGGGGTGTTGCGGGATCAGCGTGGCGCGCTCGCTCATTTGGCCATGGCGCGAGCCTTGCCCGGCACGCACAACGCGCAGAATGCCGCAGCAGCGAGCGCTCTGGCCATGGCGGTTGGCGTGCCGCGCTCCGTCATTGGTCCGGCCTTGTTAGATTTTCCAGGACTTCCTCATCGTCAAGCTTTGATCGCGGAAATTGACGGGATTTCCTTTATCAATGACAGCAAGGCAACCAATGCTGATGCAGCAGCGCGCGCATTGGCTTGTCACGAACGGGTGATTTGGATTGCCGGTGGCGTTGCTAAATCGGGTGGTATTACATCGCTGGCGCCGTATTTCCCGCGTGTGGCACACGCTTTGTTGATCGGCCAAGCGGCTGCCGATTTTGCCAATACCCTCAGCGCAAACGGCGTCGCGCATTCGGTCGTGGACACGCTCGATCACGCGGTTGAGAGTGGATTGGCCCTCGCACGGGCACAAAATGTGCCGACCGTGTTGTTGTCCCCCGCTTGCGCGAGTTTCGATCAATTTGCCAATTATGAAGCCCGTGGCCAGAAGTTTGCGGCGCTGGTGCATCAATTGGCCGAACATCACTCCGGGGGAGCCGCATAATGGCCCGGGTATCGCGCGCGGATAATTCGGTAGTCGGGCGCTGGTGGTGGAGCGTTGATCGCTGGACCTTGGCTGCCTTGGTCGCGCTGATCGGGATTGGTTATTACATGGCGTTGGCCGCCACGCCGGCCACTACATTATCGCTGGCGGATCCCCATACGCTGATCATGATCAAGCAGATTTTTTACTTGATGCTGGCGGCTGGGGCGATGATCGGCGCGTCGATGCTCGATCTGCAACAGGTGAAACTGACGGCCCTTGGCGTGGGCATTGTGTTTCTGCTCCTGACGGCTTTCACTTTGGTTCATGGCGTGGTGATCGCTGGTGGGCGGCGCTGGATTGCCTTGCCGGGCTTCACCATCCAGCCTGCAGAATTTCTAAAGCCAGCGTTGATCGTCGTCACCGCGTGGCTTCTGGCGGAGCGGCGGCGCACGCCGGGTTTTGCTGGCATGTGGGCAACCCTCGGGCTCAACGGGCTGGTTTTGGCGATATTGCTGAAACAACCTGATATTGGCTCCATGTTGCTCGTCGGCAGCACCGTATTTGCGCAGTTGGTTTTGGATGGCATTGCCCTCGGTTGGGTTGTCGCCGGTGGTGCGGGGCTGATTGGGGCCTTGGTTGCCGCGATCATTTTTATCCCGCACGTGCATGCACGGTATGAATTATTTATGCATCCTGCACGTGATAATGCGTATCAGGCAATTACCGCGCTGTCGGCCTTTGGTAATGGTGGCTTGTGGGGCCGTGGCCCTGGCGAGGGTCAGGTGAAGCATTTCCTACCCGATGCGCGCGCCGATTTCGTATTCGCCGTGGTTGGCGAGGAATTTGGACTGATTGTCTGTCTTGCCATTGTTGGGTTGTTCGCCTTCGTGGTGCTCCGCGGATTATTGAGGCTCCGCCGTGAAAATGATTTATTTGTTGCTTTGGCCGCATCAGGTTTGCTGGTGAGCTTTGGCTTGCAAGCTTTCGTCAATATGGCGTCCTCCCTCTCGCTGATACCGACTAAAGGGATGACACTCCCGTTTATTTCCTATGGTGGTTCCGCGGTTTTAGCGATGGGGCTGCATACCGGATTGTTGTTAGCCTTGACGCGCAAGCGGCAAGGAGTTTTCGCGACCAGCAAAATTTTGGATGAACCTCCTTTCGCGCCGCCAACGCGCCAGCGCGGTGCGGCATGAATGAGGTCAACATGCCGCCGGTTGTGATCGCCGCCGGAGGTACTGGTGGACATGTGTTGCCAGCCGAAGCCCTGGCCGATCGCTTGATCCGGCACGGCCAGCGGGTCATCCTACTCACGGATGCGCGCTCACGACCGCAAGAGAGCGCCGTATTCCGGACTTGTGAGCAGCATATCATCGGCGGTTCCGGTGTTGTTGGGCGGTCCCCGATACGGGCCGCACGCAGCATCGCGCGGATCGCCGGTGGTGTGCTTCAGGCGCGACGGATCATGGCCGCCGCAAAGCCTCGGGTCGTGGTAGGGTTTGGTGGTTATCCGTCGGTCGCCCCCGTGTTAGCCGCGCGGACATTATCGGCCCGCCCAAAGATTGTTTTGCATGATCAAAACGCCGCATTGGGCCGGGCCAATCAACTGCTCGCTCGCTTTGCTGACATATTGGCGTTGAGTTTTGCAGAAACGCAAGGTGTGCCACCAGGCTGTGTCGCGCGGGTCACCGGCAATCCTGTGCGCGCCGCGATTATTGCCCAAGCCGCTGCGCCCTATCACGACGACGGTGTCCAACTCAATCTTCTGGTGATGGGCGGCTCGCTCGGGGCATTGGCTTTTGCAACGTTGGTGCCTGACGCCTTGGCTCTATTGCCCGAGCGGCTGCGCGCCCGGCTGCAGATCATCATGCAGTGCCCATCAGCCGGTTTGGCATCGGCACGAGAACGACTCGCGCAAGCCGGCATCAAAGCGGTATTGGTGCCATTCATCGAAAATGTTGCGCTTGAAATGGCCCGTTCGCAATTGGTAATTGCGCGGGCTGGCGGTTCGACCGTTGCCGAAATCGCGGTCATCGGGCGACCTGCCGTTTTGATTCCGCTGGCAATTAACGCGGACCAACGGGCTAACGCGCAATCCCTGGTGCGCGCTGGCGGTGCGATCCGGTTGGATCAAGCCAACCTGACGGCCGCTGCTTTCGCCCAAGTTCTTACTGAATTGTTAGACAATCCACAAAAACGGTTCGATATGGCGCGTGCGGCAGCCGCTTTCGGAATTATCGACGCCGCGGACCAATTGGCGGCCTTGGTAATGGCGGAGATTGTGCAATGAGGGCCATGCCACTCTCGATCGGAATTATCCATTTCGTTGGAATCGGCGGAATTGGCATGTCGGGCATCGCCGAGGTTTTGCACACGCTCGGATATGCCGTGCAAGGCTCGGATATTGCGGAAAGCGCTAATGTTGCGCGATTGCGGGCAGCCGGCATACCGGTGATGATCGGCCATGACGCGGCAAATTTGGGGTCTGCGCAGGTGGTTGTGGTTTCCACAGCCGTGCCGCGTGATAATCCTGAAGTCGCGACGGCCAGGGCACGGCTGATCCCGGTTGTTCGCCGGGCAGAAATGTTAGGCGAATTGATGCGGCTGCGCTGGTCGATCGCGATCGGGGGGACGCATGGCAAAACCACGACAACCAGCCTCGTAGCGGCGGTGCTGGAAGGGGGCGGGTTTGATCCGACCGTGATCAATGGCGGCATTATCAACGCCTACGGCACCAATACCCGATCCGGTCAGGGGGATTGGATGGTGGTCGAAGCTGATGAAAGCGACGGCACCTTTTTACGGCTCCCCGCTGTTATTGCCGTGGTGACGAATATGGATCCGGAGCATTTGGATCATTGGGGATCGCACGCGGCGATGGAGGCGGGCTATCGGCAATTCGTCTCGAACATTCCATTCTACGGCTTCGCCGTTCTGTGCGTCGATCACCCGGCGGTTCAGCAAATGATCCCTGATCTGTCTGACCATCGCATCATTACCTATGGGTTTTCCCCGCAGGCCGATGTGCGCGCTGAGCGCATCATGGCCGATCGCAACGGCGCGACGTTCGAAGTTCGGCTGTCGAATCGGCTTGGTGGGCGCGAGCGCCGGATCAACCGGCTGCGGTTGCCGATGCTGGGCAACCATAATGTGCAGAACGCTTTGGCCGCGATCACGATTGGCGTCGAGATGGGCGTGCATGAGGATCATCTCCGGGCTGCGCTGGGTAATTTCCGTGGTGTTAAAAGGCGCTTTACCAAAGTTGGCGAACTTGGTGGGGTTACCATCATCGATGATTACGGACACCATCCGGTGGAAATCGCCGCGGTGCTAAAGGCGGCGCGGCAAGCGGGAGCGCGTGATGTTATTGCCGTGGTACAGCCCCATCGTTATTCGCGTTTGGCTTCGTTGTTCGAAGAATTTTGCACCTGCATGAATGATGCGGGAACCGTTATCGTGGCCGACGTATACCCCGCCGGTGAAGCCCCAATTGAGGGCGTGAACCGCGATGCGCTGGTCGATGGGCTGCGGGCCCATGGTCATCGTTCAGTCGTTCCGCTAGCGAATTCTGAATATTTGGCAGAGATGGTCAAGGCGATTGCCAAGCCGGGTGACTATGTTGTGTGCCTGGGTGCCGGCAACATTACCGCCTGGGCGCAGGCTTTGCCACAGCAATTGCAGGCGCTCAGTGATCCGAACCGCCGCGGTTTGGGGGGCGCTGCATGATGCATGCGATGGCAGCCCCCTGGCATGCTGCGTTGCCGCCGTTGCGCGGGCGGGTGATCGCTGATGCGCCGCTTGCGGCTGGAACTTGGTTTCGCGTGGGTGGCCCGGCTGAATTGCTGGTGCGGCCTGCCGATATCGAAGATTTGGTAACCTGCCTGAGCGCAGCTTCGCCGGAATGGCCGGTGACCATTTTGGGCGCGGCATCAAATATCATCATTCGCGATGGTGGTATACCGGGTTTGGTGGTTAAGCTGGGCCGTGGTTTCAGCACCATCGGCATCGAGCCGGACGGTATTATCGCGGGTGCTGCAGCGTTGGACAGCACGATTGCCGAACATGCGGCGATGGCTGGGCTGGGTGGATTGGAATTTTTATCGGGTATTCCAGGATCATTGGGGGGTGCCATCGCGATGAATGCGGGCGCCTACGGCAGCGATATCCGCTCCGTGCTCGATTGGGCCGAGATTATTGGGCCGGATGGAACCTTGGCGCGCTATTCGGCGGGTGAATTAGGCCTTGATTATCGCCATGCACGCTTGCCGCCGGGTGGCATCGTGGTGCGTGCACGGCTACGCGCTACTCCCGACGATCAGACAGTGGTTATCGCCCGGATGAATGCCATCAAGGCGCAACGCGAAGCCACACAACCGGTGCGCGCGCGCACCGGCGGATCAACGTTTCGTAATCCGATTGACCATAAAGCCTGGCAATTGATCGATCAGGCCGGTTGCCGGGGCATGGTCCATGGTGATGCCCAAGTTTCCGAAAAGCATTGCAATTTCCTCATCAACCGAGGAAACGCCTCTGCCGCTGACCTTGAAGCGTTAGGCGAAGCGGTGCGGTTGCGCGTTCAAGCGACTTTCGGCGTTGAACTGACGTGGGAAATCAAGCGCATTGGTGTGCCGGGCGGTGCCAAATGAAACACATCGCAGTACTGATGGGCGGCATTTCGGCCGAACGTGACGTTAGTCTCGCGACAGGTGCGCAAGTGGTGACGGCATTGCGTTCCACCGGATACCAAGTCACGCCGATCGAGGTAAACGCTGATCTTGCGGCGCTGATTGCCGCACTCACGCCAGCCCCAGATGCCGTGTTCAACGCGCTTCATGGGCGGTTTGGCGAAGACGGCACAATCCAAGGTGTGCTTGATTACATGGGCATTCCCTATACGCATTCGGGGGTGCGGGCCTCTGCGCTGGCGATGGATAAAGCCGCGGCTAAAGCCGTTTTTGCGGCGGCTGGATTGCCGGTTGCGCCTCATCGGATTGTGCCGATCACCGAACTGGCCGAAGCCGACCCGTTGCCCCCTCCTTATGTGCTCAAACCGATTAACGAAGGCTCATCGGTCGGTGTGCATATTGTCAAAGCCCTCGATAACCGCCGCGCAGCAATCGCGAGCGAATGGGCCTATGGCAATTTGGTCATGGCCGAAGATTATGTGGCCGGGCGAGAACTCACGGTGAGTGTGCTTGATGATCGCGCGCTGGCGGTGACCGAAATTTTTGCTGACGGGTTTTATGATTATCAGGCAAAATATGCCGATGGTGGTTCGCGCCATGAGGTGCCTGCGCAAATCGATCCCGAATTGGCCGAACAAGCAAAGCATATCGCCCTGTCAGCGCATCGTGCGTTAGGATGTCGAGGGGCTTCGCGCGCTGATTTTCGTTATGATGTTGCGCAAGGGCGACTGATTCTGCTGGAGGTGAATACCCAGCCAGGAATGACCCGAACCTCGCTACTGCCTGAGCAAGCGGCCCTGTGCGGCATTGATTTTCCGACCCTCTGTGCCTGGATGGTGGAGCGCGCAACATGCCGCGAATGAAGCCAAAAAGCCGAAAAATTCAGGATCGGCCAAGCGAGCGCACCTTGCTGATGCGGCGGGCGCGGCGTGTGCTCAAGCCGGTGGCGCTGCTCACGTTGGGTGGATCATTATTATTAGCGCTGCCTATTGGCTGGCGGATGATTGCTGGCGGGTCGCACAATGTCATGCGCCAGGCGGCTATCGTGACCTTGGCAGATATGGGATTCCGGGTCCAGCACGTGGTCATCGACGGCGCCATCACGACCCCAAAACCGGCAATCGAGGCGGCGTTAGGGTTGCGCGATGGCATGCCAATTTTCGATGTGATCCCGAGCCGCTCGGCGCGGACGTTGGAGCAGCTCGGCGTGGTGCGTCAAGCCGTCGTCGAGCGTCTCCTGCCGGCGACCGTGCGTATTCGTATTGATGAGCGCGCCCCCGCTGGAATTTGGCAACGGCCCGATCATGGATTTGCCTTGATTGGCACTGATGGATCGGTGATTGAGGCACGCGGTGGCACTGCGGCGCATGCGCGTGACCCTGGCTTATTGTTGTTTGTCGGTGCGCAGGCACCAGCGCATGCCGGTGCGTTGTTAACCTTACTGCAACGCCACGCGGCAATCGGCGCGGCGGTGATCGCCGCCGAATGGATCGATAATCTGCGCTGGAACTTGATTCTGCGCGATCATGCCGTGGTTGAGCTTCCATCGCGACATGTGAATGCAGCGCTGGCACTTTTGCATCGGGCCAATGATAAAATTGCCATCCTTGATCGGCCCGTGCGGATGATCGATTTGCGGTTACATGACCGTTTGATCGTGAAGCCATACGTCCAACCCGCCGCCACCACCATCAAGCCGAAGCACTCATGAAGGAGGTCTGTCCATGAACGACCTATCCAATCGCACCGGCATCAACCCGCCGCCGCCGCGCAATGTGGAAATGCGGCCTCGTCCGACCCGCACCGGACCATTTGGTGTGCTTGACATCGGCTCATCGAAAATTGCCTGCATGATTGGTCGCGCAGAAAGCGATGGGCGGCTCAGGGCCTTGGGCTTTGGCTGGCAAAAGAGCCGCGGGATCAAATCAGGCGGCATCGTCGATTTGGATGAGGCGGAGCGGGCGATTCGTGCAGCCGTCGGTGCGGCAGAGGATATGGCCGATACCAGGCTGAAATCAGTGGTGGTCAATTTATCCTGCGGCCAGCCGGAAAGCCGGTTGTTCAATGTGCAATGGCCCATTGATGGTCGGCCGGTGATGGAGGACGATATCCGCCGGGTGGTGCGCGAGGCGCGCGCTCGGGCTAATGCCGAGGGGCGCTGCACCATCCATGTGCTGCCGCTCGGCTTTGCCACCGATGAAACCGATGGCGTTGCCGATCCGCGCGGGCTGTTTTGCGAAACACTAACGGCGCGGCTACACGTGGTGGATGCGTCCCGCACCGCAATCAAGAGTGTGGCGGCTTGTTTGGCGCGTTGCGAGTTGGAAATCACCGCGATGGTATCAGCTCCTTTCGCCTCGGGGTTAGCCACACTCGTGGAAGATGAACGCACCTTGGGCTCGATTGTGATCGATATGGGGGGTGGCACCACCACATTGGCGGTATTCGCCGAAGGCCAGGTTTTGCACACCGCGCAATTGCCCGTGGGCGGCCAGCACGTCACCAATGATGTGGCGCGGCTGCTCTCCACGCATGTTGCGCATGCCGAGCGGCTGAAGACGCTGTACGGCACCTGCCAACCCAGCCCCGATGATGCGCGCGAAATGCTGCCGGTGCCGATGGTCGGTGAGGCCGAACACCAGATTGCGAAAGTGCCGCGTAGCGCTTTGGTTTCAGTGATCCGCCCACGGCTTGAAGAGATTTTTGAGTTGGTGCGCGACCGGATTGACACCTCCGGCCTTGGTCGTGCTGCGGGCAACCGCGTGGTGTTGACCGGCGGTGCGGCGCAGCTGGTCGGCGCACGGGAGCTGGCTGCGGAAATTCTGAAGCGGCAAGTGCGCATTGGCCGGCCGTTCGGTGTGATTGGCCTGCCTGACAGCGCCACCGGCCCCAATTTTTCGACCCTAACCGGCTTGCTGGCGTTTGCCACCGGCGATGGTCAGACCTTGCATGATCTTGATTTGTCGCATGAACCACGGCGCGGTCCATTCGGCAAAATTAAAGCGTTTTTGCAGGAGCGATTGTGATGTGCGCTCCGGCTCAGTGGCTTGTCGTTTCGCTATCCCTCAATCTTTCCTAAGGAGTTTCCCATGACGCTCAATCTAACAGTGCAAAAAACCAATCATACCGATTTCACCCCACGGATTGCCGTGTTCGGTGTCGGCGGCGGTGGTACCAATGCGGTGAATAACATGATCGCGTTGAATTTGCCGGGTGTTGAGTTTGTTGTCGCCAATACCGACGCGCAACAGCTTTTGCTGTCACGCGCTGAGCGGCGGATCCAGCTCGGACCGCATATCACCCAAGGCAACGGTGCTGGGGGCAAGCCCGAAGTTGGCCGGGCCTCAGCCGAGGAAGCTGAAGATGAATTGGCCCGCCAGCTTGATGGCGCCCACATGGCCTTCATCACCGCTGGCATGGGCGGTGGCACCGGCACCGGCGCGGCGCCGGTAATTGCGCGGATGGCACGCGAGCGCGGCATTCTAACCATCGGTGTGGTGACCAAACCCTTCGCGTTTGAAGGCAAACGGCGGATGCGCGCCGCCGAGGAAGGCATCGCCGAGCTGCAAAATTTTGTTGATACCTTGATCGTTATTCCGAACCAGAATTTGTTCAAGGTCGCCAATGAACGCACCGGCTGGAAAGAGGCCTTCGCGATGGCTGACCATGTGTTATACATGGGCGTTCGCGGCGTGACCGATTTGATGGTGGTACCCGGCGAAATCAATCTTGACTATGCTGACGTCCGCTCGGTGATGTCTGAGATGGGCAAAGCGATGATGGGCACCGGTGAAGCCGAAGGCGAAGACCGGGCAATGCGCGCTGCGGAGGCCGCAATTTCGAATCCGCTGCTGGAAGAGACCAACATGAAAGGCGCGCGTGGCCTGTTGATCAACATTACGGGTAGCTCCGATTTGACGTTGTTTGAAGTCGATCAAGCCGCGAACCGGATTCGCGAAGAGGCGGACGAAGACGCCAACATCATGTTTGGCATGGCGCTTGATGAGAGCTTAGGCGGTCGGGTGCGGGTTTCGGTGGTTGCAACCGGCATTGACACAGCAACCCCGGCCCAGGCCGAGCGGCCCCGGCTGGTCGCGGTGGGTGGCGGCAACATGATGGTCGATGCCGTCGCCGGAACAATGCCTCAAGCCCATGGCCAGCCGATCGGCATGATGCAGCAGGGTGGCGGCCAGCCCGGCATCGCGCCGCAGGGCTTGCACCCGGCGATGCAACCGCAAGGCCCCTCCCTCAGCGTGGTCGGCGAAGCGGCACCGATTGTGCTTGATCAATCCGCCGCCATCGAAGAGACGCGTCAGCCCGCGCCGATGAGCCCCTATGGCATGGGCCCCGCGTTGCGGGCGCCGGCGGCTGCGGTTCCCTATCGTGAGGCGCCGCGTGCGCCCGCGCCGGAGCCGGCCAAGCGTGCGAGCCTGTTCTCACGGATGACCAGCGGCTTCCGCGCAGCCGAGCCTGAGGCGCCCCGCGCCGAAGCGCCTCGCTTAGAGCCGTCACGTGGGGAGCCATCACGGGGGGAGCCGTCACGGGGCTACATGGCCCCTGCCCCGCATCCGCAAATGGCAACGTCACCGCATGCCGCCCCGATGATGCAACAACCGACCTACCATGCGCCGCAAGCTCAAGCGCCGGCGGCACCGCAGCCAATGGTCCGGCAGGCCCATGCTGACGATGTGGCGTTAGAGATCCCAGCGTTCCTGCGCCGCCAACAATCCTGAATGCGCAAAATGGCGCGGCGCCCCCCTAAGCAAGCCGCGCCATTTTCCGCCGATGTGCTGCGCCGGATCGAGCGGCGCGGCCTCGCGCGATCGGGCCTTGGTGATGTGTTTCATGGATTGATGACCATGCGGCTGCCAGCGCTGTTAGCGCTCCTTGCGAGCAGTATCGTGGTTATCAACCTGTTCTTTGGCGTCATTTATGCACTCTCGGGCGGCATTGGCGGCGCAAGGCCGGGCAATTACGGCGATGATGTGTTTTTCTCGGTGCAGACATTTTCCACAACCGGCTATGGCGCGCTCTATCCACGATCAATCCTGGCCAATTCAATCGCGAGCGTCGAAATCATCATCGGCCTGCTATCGACCGCCTTGGCGACCGGCCTGTTATTCGCTCGACTCTCGCGGCCACAGGCGCGGGTGCTGTTTTCACGCATTATGGTGGTGCATCGCTTGCGCGGCGAGAACGCCTTGATGTTTCGCGTCGCCAATCAGCGGCGCAACCAACTCACCGATGCCCGCATGACCCTCACATTGATCCGCGATGAGGTCGATGAAGACGCCAATGCCATGCGTCGCCTGATCGATATCCCGTTAGAGCGCGCCCATTCGCCCGCATTCGCGCTGTCCTGGACCGTCATTCATCGTCTGGGTCCGGAGAGCCCGCTTTACGGGTTAGATACCCAAGCGATGCTCGCCCAGAATATGGTATTTCTGGCGATGCTCACCGGGCTTGATGATACGCTCCTGACCAATGTTACCGCACGGCATGTTTACGGACCCGCCGATATTCGGTTCGGCGAACGCTTTGCCGATATTTTTGACCGCGCCGATGATGGCACATTTGCCATCGATTATACGTTATTTCACGAGATTGATGGCTGAACGGGCTTGAACCAGCGCTGCCCCGACAAAAATGACAGGGAACGATGAGGACCGGAACGATGAAGTTATTTTATTCAGCGACCAGCCCCTATGTGCGCAAAGTGATGGTCTGCGCGATACTCCGCGATATTGACCAGCGGATTGAGAAAATCCCGACCAATCCGCATGACAGCCCCGCCGCACTGATCGCCGAAAACCCACTCTCAAAAGTGCCCTGCTTACTCACCGAGGACGGATTTTCCTTGTTCGATAGCCCGGTGATTTGCGAATATGTGGATCGGGTCGGCGATGCGTTGCCACTCTTTCCGCAGGCAGGCGCAGCACGCTGGGTGGCGTTGCGATTACAAGCGGTGGGCGATGGTATTTTGGATGCGGCGGTAGCCCGGCGGATGGAGAGCGCCAAACCGCTGGATGCCGCACGCGAAAGCTTCATGGCGCGGCAAAAATTGGTGGTGGACCGCGCACTCGCGATGCTTGAGCGTGAATCCTTGGGGGCGCTGGCGGATATTGGCGCTGTGAGCGTGGCGTGCGCCCTGGGCTATTTAGATTTCAGGTTCGGTGCGGAGAATTGGCGGTCCGATCATCCAAGGCTGGCAGATTGGTTCGCCCCGATCGCGGAACTGCCGGCCATGATCAACACCGCGCCGCCCCCTGGCTGAGCACCGGCAGCACCGCGAGGAACTGGCTGATCGCGCGCGCGCGATGACTGATTTGGTGTTTTTGCTCTGCGGATAATTCGGCAAAACTTGCCGTTTGGCCGGAGGGCACAAAGATCGGGTCATAGCCAAAACCTTTGGTGCCGCGTGGATGTTCGGCAATATTGCCGTGGCAAAATCCGAGATAGGTCGCGGTTTCGCCGGTCGGCATCGCCAAACACAGCGCGCAGGTGAACCAAGCGCGCGTATCGCCCCGGCTGGCCGCGATCAACCGCGCCATCGCCTCGGTGTAGCCACCACATTCTTGGGCAAAGCGCGCCGACCGCAAACCAGGATCGCCCCCCAGAGCGGCAACCGACAAGCCGGAATCATCGGCAAGTGCGGCCAAACCGGTCGCGCGCGCCGCACTCAGCGCCTTGATCTGAGCATTCTCTGCGAAATCCGTGCCGGTTTCCGCGGGTTCGGCCAAATTGAGCGCCGCCGCATCGGTGCATATAATCCCTGCTGGCGCCAGGAGCGTTGCGAACTCCTGGCGTTTGCCTTGGTTATGGGTGGCGATCACCAGCGGGCGGCCCGGCATCAGGCGCAGCATGATTATGCGCCGAGGGCGGCGCGTTGGGCGGCAAACAGCGCATCCGTGCCGATTCGCGCCAAACCCAATAATTGTGCGAACGCCGCGTCATTAAAGGTCGCTCTCTCGGCGGTCGCCTGGATTTCGACAATGCCGCCGCCAGCGGTGAGCACGAAATTGGCATCGGCCTCGGCGTTGGAATCTTCCGCATAATCCAGATCGAGCACGCCAGTCGCCTCGATAATCCCGCAGGATACCGCCGCAACCTGGCCGATCAGCGGGTTGGCTTTCAACACATTCTTGCTCTGTAAATGGCGAATCGCGAGGGCAAGCGCCACATAGGAGCCGGTGATCGCGGCACAACGGGTACCACCATCCGCATTCAGCACATCGCAATCGAGGGTGATGGTCATTTCGCCCAAGGCCGCCCGGTCCACCACGGCACGCAATGAGCGGCCAATCAGGCGCTGGATTTCCTGGGTGCGGCCCGATTGCTTGCCACGCGCGGCTTCGCGATCACCGCGCGTATGGGTGGCGCGGGGCAGCATGCCATATTCAGCCGTCACCCAGCCTTGGCCGGAATTACGCATAAAGCCTGGCACCTTTCCCTCAACGCTGGCGGCGCACAGCACTTCAGTGCCGCCCATGCGGATCAACGCCGAGCCTTCGGCATGGTGCGAAAAGCCGGTGACGATTTCAACCCGACGCAGGGCATTATGGGCGCGGCCCGACGGGCGCGTGAAGAGGGTCATGATAGGCTCCTGCGGTTGGGGGTCTTGATGCTTGATTTCCGCGTTGCGATAGCCGACTCTAGGCGTATGGACCAGAGCCAATCACCCAAGCGCCCCTCGCATGGCGCGCCGGGGCGGATTCCACCCGGACTCGATGCCCGCTCCGCCGCAATTTTGCGGGAAATTGTCGAACAATATGTTGAAACCGGCGAGCCCGTCGGCAGCCGCACCTTGTCACGCCGCTTACCGCTGAACCTCTCGGCGGCGACGATTCGCAACGTGATGGCAGATTTGACCGATGCCGGGCTGCTCTTCTCGCCGCATGTCTCGGCGGGCCGGCTGCCCACCGATCGCGGCTTGCGATTATTTGTTGATGGGCTGCTGCATTTCGGCGAATTATCCGATGATGAGCGCGACGTGATCGAGCATGCGCTCAGCCAATCCAACCGCTCGATGCAGGATGTGCTCACCGAAGCCTCGACCTTGCTCGCCGGGCTGTCCTCAGCGGCAGGGCTGGTGCTCGCGCCAAAATCCGAAGGGCCAATCAAGCATATCGAGTTTGTGCCGCTCGGGCCGGGCCGCGCGCTGGTGGTGCTGGTCACCGCCGATGGACAGGTGGAAAACCGAGTGATCGAAATTCCCCCTGGCCTGCCGCCTTCGGCCTTGCAAGAGGCTGGCAATTACTTGAACGCCCAACTCTCGGGCCGAACCTTACCAGAATTGCGCACGCGCGTCGCCGAAGACCGGGCGGCGAGCCGCACCGCGCTCGATGCGCTGGCGAGCAGCGTGGTGGAGGCCGGCTTGGCCACCTGGTCCGCCGAGGGCCGTGGCGGGTCGCTGATCGTGCGTGGGCAGGCGCGCCTGCTTGCGGATATCGATCAGGTGGAGAAGCTGGGTGCCATCCAAACCTTATTCGATCAGCTCGAACATCAGGAAACCATGCTGAAATTGCTTGAGCTGGCCGAAGGGTCCGATGGGGTGCGGATTTTCATCGGCGCGGAAAGCAGCGTGTTCGGCACCGCCGGCGTGTCGATGATCGTGGCACCTGCCCGCAATCGCGATGACCGTATCGTCGGGGCCATCGGGGTGATCGGGCCGACGCGGATCAATTATGGCCGGATCATCCCCGTCGTTGATTACACCGCCCGCGTAATCGGGCGACTATTGGGATAAAACCAACCGATCAGCGCAGTGTGCCGTGCTGGCGCAAAAATCCCAGCAAAGGCAAAATCGGCAAACCAAGGATCGAAAAATAATCACCATCGATGCGCTCGAAGAGCTGAATACCGCGCCCTTCGAGCCGATAAGCACCGACGCTGGATAGACAATCATCGCCCTCAGCCGCCAGATAATCGGCAATAAAATCATCCGGCACGGCGCGCATCGTCAAAGTCGGCGCGGCAATATGCTGCCAAATCATCTGGCGATCACGCAGGCAACACACCGCCGTATGCAGGGTGTGGGTCTGGCCGCGCAAGCGGCGCAGATGATCGGCAGCCTCGGTCACTGATTCCGGCTTGTCCAACCAAACATCACCCACCGACAGAATTTGATCGGCGCCAATCACCAGCGCGTCTGGCCAGCGCGCCGCAATCCGTTGCGCTTTGAGCCGCGCCAATGTTTGCGCCACCGCACCGGGTGCCTCGCCTGCCGCCGCACCCGCGTGCTTGATCGCCGATTCATCGATATGCGCAGGCATCGCTTCGAATTCCACGCCGGCATTGCGCAAAATCGCCGCTCGCGTGGCTGAGGCGCTGGCCAGAATAATCACGCGCCGATCCGCAGCAACGCCGGGCCATGCGCAGCCAACCATTGCGTCGCCGCCTCGCGATGCGGGGTCAGTCGCTCGGCGAGCGACCAAAAGGCTGGGCTGTGATTCATCTCCCGCAAATGCGCGACTTCATGGCCAACCACATAATCCTGCACAAAATCAGGGGCCATGATCAAGCGCCAGGAAAACATCAACGTGCCATCCGGCGCGCAACTGCCCCAGCGCGAGGTGGTATCCTTGATCCGCAGGCCGGTGATGCGGCGATTGATCAAAATCGCTTTGGCGGTGGCTTTCGCGGTGAATTGCGTGCGGGCACGGGCAATCAACGCGTCGCGCAAGCGCCGCGTCAGGAACTCGGCGCCGCCGCCCAGCGTGATGCTCGGCTCCGGGCGGAGCGCAATGCGCGCCGTCCCCCGCCAGAGCGGATCATGGATAATGCGGTGCGGGATATTGTTAATCGGCACCGTGCCACCCGATCGCCACTGGCTGGGTTTGGGCAAGGCGGCCAGCCGATCCGCAACCCAATTTTCATGCGCACGCAGCAGCGCCAAGCCGGCATGGCGTGATGCACGGGGCGGGAGCGTAATGATAATCTCGCCATCCAGCGGACTGATCCGCAAAGCCACCCGGCGGGCGCGACTATTGCGGCGCCAGCGTAGCCCGGCGGGGCGCCCGGCAACCAGAATTTGTTCTTGATCGGGTTGGTTCACGCTCATCGCCGACGCCCGCGACGCGGCACGTCGCGCTGCGGCCAATCGACCAGATGATACTCCAAATCGCCCGCATGCTCCTCGCTGATCACCCGGCCCGCGACACTCGCCCCCGCCACCTGCGGGCTCATTTTATCGCCGGTAATCAGCGGGTGCCACGGTGCCAGTCCGCGCCCCTCGGCCAATCGGCGATAGGCGCAGGAGGGCGGCAGCCAATCCAATTCGGCAACCAGTTGCGCGGTTAGGCTGATGCAATCGGGCACAAAATCACGCCGATGGGCGTAGTTGCTGCATTGGCAGCTATTCGTATCCAGCAAGCGACACGCGACATTGGTATAGGACAGCGCACCGGTATCCTCATCGCGCAATTTATGCAGGCAGCAACGCCCGCAGCCATCGCATAGCGACTCCCATTCCGCCTCGGTCATTTGATCGAGGCGCTTGGCCTGCCAGAATGGTTCCGCGTCGGCCTTGGGCATGCACCCATGGTAACGCGTGTCGCTACGCGATGGAAGTGAAGATCAGCCGCCGAAGCGTCCCAACATCGCGCGAAGCGGATTGGCCCCCGCATTCTGTGCGGCCATATTCACCACGATCTGCCGGGGCCCAACGCTTTGGCCATAATATTGCTGATCCAACGCCGAATCATTGGAGAAAACCGAGCCCGAGAGCGAGACCCCACCATATAGGCCACGTGACTTGGTGAAGGTGACAATGTCCGCGCCCAGCGCCGTGCCGGTCGAGCCGCCAATGCCCGCGCCAATGGTGGCCACTGAAAGCCCGGCATCAGCCCCCACTTTAAATTGGCTGTTCAGGAACGCATCAAGTGCCGTTTGGTTCATCAGCATCATCATGACCTCGGCATCCTGTGCGCCGATTTGCAGGCCAAAACTGCCGCTCCCCATCGAATAGAAAGCAGGGTCCGACCAAGAACCATTGGCCGCGCGCGACACCAGCACGCAATCGCCGCCCTCGCCACCGATGAAAAAGCCCGCTTTGAAAATACGCGGACAAACCACCACAGCCTTGGCACGGCGCAGAAACTGCGCGGCCTGATTGCCCGCTGCGCCGCCCCCACCGAGCATGGTCTCAACAGTCAGCGTCGAGCGATCGACCAGGACTTGCGCGCCATTGCCATTCGCGGCGGATGACCCCGTCGAGCAGGCCGCGAGTGGCACGGCCAGCATCACGGACGCAAAGCCAAGGCGGCTGAATTTATGGTTGAACAAGCGGCGGGTCGCGGCTTTCGCGGCGGAGCGTATGGTCATTGGATAAATCTCCCTTCGGCTAATCGATCATTCTATTGAGGCAAGTACTTATGGAGCACGCGCTTATGTAAATTGTGTGGCAGCGGACGAAAAACGACTTATATGGCAGAATGTTCATTAATTGTTACGATTCGCCAAGCCCCTTCGGCAATCGCCTTGGGTGTGGCCGCCGGCGTCGGATGCCAGCTCGTGTGGTGCTCCAGCACGGTCAGCGACAAATTTTCAATCGCAAGACTCAGCGCCTGATGCGCCGATAGGCTCAGCGCATGGGCGATGGCCGCACGGATCGCCCCACCGTGGGAAATAGCGACAATATCGCGACCCAGATGGTTTTCGGTGCGCTGCGTCAGCGCCGCCCCCACGCGGCTGCGCAGCTGGGCAAAGCTCTCCCCGCCCGGTGGCTCGGCGTCGCCGCCAATCGGCCAGAACGGGTGCTCGGCCCGGGCGCCGGCAAACTCGGTCATGCTGCGCCCCTCCCATTGGCCGAAGCTTTGCTCAATCAAGCCCGGCTCGACGACCGGATTGGTGGTGCCATACCCAGCGCGGCTGATCGCCTCGGCGGTGCGGTGGGTGCGGCTCAGCGGGGTAACCAGCCAATCCGCGTTACGGGGTAAAACGCGGGCCAGGTAAGTATAGCGCGGCACATCCGTCAGCATCCGGTCACCGCAAACCGGCACATCACGCTGCCCATAAAGCACGGCGAGCGCCTCGGGCGCGACCGTCGCGTGGCGGATCAACCAGAATCGGGTGGTGGTGCGCTGCATGGAGCGCAAACGCCCTATTCGCCGATGGAAATCAAGGCACCGGTGCGGCGCGCGGCGCGGAACTGGGCTGCAAAAACCAGCACAGCGATCAAGCTCCACAGAATATTGAGCGCAAAAGCGCTACCAAGCTGCCCCCAGGCGGGCGCGTGCTGCGCCAAGGCCGCGCGCATGCCGGCGAAAATATGCTCAGCCGGCAGCGCCACCGCGACCGGCCGCAACCAGCCCGGCAAGGCGGTGATCGGATAAAACACACACGCAATCGGCGTCAGGCCAAACGCCAGCGTCCACGCCAGCGCCTCAGCCGAGGCGCCGTAGCGAAACAACAGCGAAATCACCAGCAACGCCATCCACCAACCCATCAGGAACAAATTGAGCATCAGCAAAATCAGCATCGGGCCAATGGCAAACACGTTGAAATGATACAGCAACGCCGCCAGAATTGTCGCCGGGGTGAGGCCAACCAGCGCCCGCATCACCGACACCCCCAACAAGCTAAGGATCAGCTCATAAGGCCGCAGCGGACTGACAAAAACATGTCCCAAATTACGCGACCAAATCTCTTCCAGGAATGACAGCGTCACGCCGATTTGCGCGCGCAGCGCCACCTCCCACAACAACACCCCGCCGATCAATGAAGCCCCAATCGCCATCACCGGACCAGGATGCTCATTTGACAAAAATCGAGCGGTGAAACCCCAAATCAGCAATTCCAACGTGGGCCAATAGCCAAGCTCCAGCAAACGCGGCCAGGATTTTCGATAGAGGCACAGATGGCGATACATCAATCCCCAAACCCGCCGGGCCGATTGCACGAACCGACTCATGCGCCGACACCGTGCGCGCCAAAACGGGCAATTTGCAGAAAAACATCCTCCAAATCGGTGCGACCATAGCGCGCGATCAAATCGCCCGGCGTGCCATGATCAACGATGCGGCCTGATTTCAGCATCAACACATCAGCACAGAGTCGCTCGACCTCGGCCATATTGTGCGAGGCCAGCAAAATCGCCGCACCACTCGCACGCTGATAAATCTCAAGGCGGGTGCGCACATAATCCGCCGTATCCGGATCAAGGCTCGCCGTCGGCTCATCGAGAAGTAACAAATCCGGCTGATTGATCAGAGCCTTAGCCAGCGCAACCCGGGTTTTCTGGCCCGCCGACAGCGCACCCGCCCGACGATGCAAAAAATCACCCAGATTGAATTCCTCAGCCAAGTCGCGAATCCGTCGCTCAAGCTGTGGCACATTATATAAATGCCCATAAACCCGCAGATTTTCAGCCACAGTGAGGCGCATCGGCAAAGCGACATAGGGCGAGGAATAATTCATCCGCGCCAACGCCGCGAACCGATCCTGCGCAATATCATGACCCAGCGCCACGATCCGGCCCTGATCGGGCAGCAAAATACCGAGTAACATCGAAATTGTCGTGGTCTTCCCCGCCCCATTGCCGCCGAGCAGCCCGACGGTTGTGCCCTGGGCGAGCGAAAAGCTGACCCGATCGACCGCTGTTACCGCATCGAAGCGTTTGACCAAATCCGTGACGATAAGCGCATCCATGAATCTGCACATAGGGGCAAGCACGCCATTCGCAAAGTCACCCCGTTAACGGTGGCGCCGCGCGCGACCGAGCCATTGATCCAGCGCGGTGAGCGCCGCAGACACGAAGGCAAAGGCCCCAATCAGCACGACGATGTTGAAAATCAAATGCGCGGACGATAATTTGGCGGCGTCCAGAAAAGGATAGGGATACCAGCCATCAGCGGCACCGCGGCTCAGCGCATAAATACAATACAGCGCCGCCCAAATCAGCAACCACGGCAGTTGGCGCCAACGCAAACACCCATGGGGACGCAGCAACCAGAACATAATAAACAGGATGGGCGATACGTCATGAAGCCCGGCATCGACCCATTTCTGCGCCCCGGTCGGTTGCCATAGAGCGCGCAACACCGCTGTATAGACCATACCGACCAGCAGGATCGACACCGCGACCATCGCCTCGAACCGAAATGATCCCAACCCGGTGCGGCGCTGTGGTCGCAAGGCCGCATGGGTGAAGGTCAGAGCAACCAGAATATTGGTCAAGATTGTAAAAAACCCGAGAAATCGCCAGATCGCCAACAGCGTCGTGCCACCTTGCCCGGCAATCACCCCGCGCAGGAGCCAAAACTGCCCAACCAAAGCGGCTCCTACGAGAACGGCGCCGAAAGCAGCCAGTATCCTGGTGAGGGTTTGGCGGTTCATCGCAACCAATATGACGCCATCACCTGCGGAAAGAAACCGGCTTTACGATCACCAAACCGCACTCACCCCCAAATCGGCCAATCACTCAATGGTCGCCTCACGACCCTCTTGATGCTGCTCGGCAACGACCAGATACACTGCCGGCAGCACGAACAGGGTGAACAACGTGCCAATCGACAGGCCTGCCGCAATCACCGCACCCATATTAAAGCGCGCCGCCGCCCCGGCCCCACTCGCCAAAATCAGCGGCACCACGCCCAGCACCATCGCGGCGGTGGTCATCAAAATCGGCCGGAGCCGGATATTCACCGCGTGCTCAATCGCCTCAAGCTTGCTCATGCCGTCCCGCTGCGCCTCATTCGCGACCTCGACGATCAAAATACCATGCTTGCTGATCAGCCCCATCAGCGTGACCAAGCCGACTTCGGTATAGATATTAATCGAGAGACCACCGAAACCCAGATTGATAAACAGCATCGCGCCGAAAATCGACATCGGCACCGACACCAGAATGATCAACGGATCACGGAACGAATTGAACAAAGCGGCCAGCGCCAAGAAAATAACAATCACCGCAAATCCAAACGTTGCCAAAAACCCGCTGCGCTCCTGCACGAATTGCCGCATCGCCCCACCATAATCGACGGCGTATCCCGACGGCAGATTTTTCGCGGCCAAACCATCCAGCACCTTCAGCGCGGTTCCCTCAGCCACCCCAGGGGCGACCACGCCTTGGATCGTCGCCGAATTGAGTTGCTGAAAATGATTGACCGATTCCGGAATAACGATATGGGCGATATGCGCAATCGAACCGAGAGGGATCGATACCCCATTCACCGTAGCAACCGGATAGCCCAGAACCTGCTCGGAATTCAGGCGGAATTTCTGCGCCACCTGCGGGATCACTTCATAAGAGCGATTATCCAGGCTGAAATAATTGACATAACCCCCGCCCAACGCGCGTGACAACGCAGCACCAACATCGCTCATCGTCAAACCGAGATTAGCCGCCTTGGCACGGTCAATTTCCACCGTCGCTTGCGGCTGATCGATTTTCAAATCGGTTTGCAAGAAGATGAAATCACCCGTCGACAACGCCGCTTGCAGCAATTTCTGCGAAACAGTGTTGAGTTCCTGGAAATTATTGGTGGTCTTGATCACGAATTGAACCGGCAACCCCTGCGAGCCCGGCAGTGAGGGCGGTTGGAAAGCCGCAATCTGCTCGCCAGGAATGCCCGCCGAGGCCTGATTTTGGATCTCATTCTGCAATACGCTCGCATTTTTTGCGCGCTGATCCCAAGGCTTAAGCACCATGCCCGCAATCGAGATTGTTGGTGTGTTGATCTGGAAGGTATGATCGGTCGATTTGTGGCTGAACATCAGTTTGTTCAGCTCATGCGCATAAATCACCCGCTGTTGCAGCGTGGAATTCGGCGCTGCCGTTGATGCCAAAATGACCACGCCCTGATCTTCCTGCGGGGCGAGTTCACTCTTGGCGCTGCTCGCCAGAAAATAAATACTGCCCAACACAATTGCGCCGAACATCAAAATGATCGGCACGGTCTGCAACGCGCTGCGCAGCAGCCGCATATAAAATAGGCGCACACGATCAAAACTACGATCGATTGACCCAACCAACCGCCCTTCCCAGCCAGCATCATCTGGCCCAATCGCGCGCAATAATTTCGAGCTGAGCATCGGGGTGAGGGTCAGCGCGATGATCGCTGAAATCGTCACCGCCGAAACCAAGGTGAAGGCAAATTCGGTAAATAACGCACCGGTCAGGCCAGTTTGAAAGCCGATGGGCACGTAAACCGCGGCAAGCACCACCGTCATTGCGATAATCGGGTTGGCCAATTCCGCCGCCGCATTGCGCGCCGCCTCGAACCGCGATTCGCCATCCGCCAGATGGCGATTAATGTTTTCCACCACAATAATCGCGTCATCAACGACCAAGCCAATTGCCAACACCAGCGCCAACAAGGTCAGCAAATTGATGGTGAAGCCCAAAATCAGCATGGCCGCGAACGTGCCAATCAATGACAGCGGAATCGCAACCACGGGAATAATGACCGAGCGCGGCGTGCCCAAGAACGCAAACACCACCGCGACCACAATAAGCAACGCCTCGATCAAGGCGGCAATCACGTCACTGATCGATGCCGTCACGAATTTGGCCGAGTTGTAAACAATCGTGCCTTGCAGCCCTTGGGGCAAAGCGGCCTGAATCGCCGGAAACCGCTGCTGAACCCCCTTGATCACCGACAATAAATTAGCATTCGGCGCCACCTGAATGCCAATATAAACGCCGGTTTTGCCATCAAACGCGACATTCGCCTCATAGGTATACGAACCAAGCTTGACCGTCGCCACATCGCCAAGCCGCACCAATTGTCCGCCCGATTGCGAAACAATCAACTGCCGGAATTCCGCCGCCGAATGCAAGCTGGTCGAAGCCGTTAGCGTTGTTTGCGTCATCTGGCCTTTGGTGTTGCCCAGCGCACTGATAAAATCATTGCCGGCTAACGCCGTATACACATCGCTCGCGGTCAAATGATACGCAGCAAGCTTGTTGGGATCGAGCCAGATCCGCATAGCGAAATTCTGCGCGCCCAAAATTTCGGCGGTCTGCACACCCTGCACCGATTGCAGTTGCGGCTGCACCACGCGCACCAGATAATCGGTGATCTGGCTTGGCGTGAGCACAGAACTTTTAAAGCCGATATACATCGCATCCAATGTCTGACCAACCTGCAATTTCAATTGCGGCTGCTGGGTGCCGCTCGGCAGTTGGTTCAACACCGATTGGATTTGTGCTTGGATTTCAGTGAGGGCTTTGTCCGGATTGTAATTCAGCACCAAATTGATGGTGATGGTGCTAATCCCGGTTTGGCTCGATGAGGTAATGTAATCAATGCCGTTCACCTGCGCCACCGCGTTTTCGATGGGCGTGGTAACAAAGCCGGCCATGGTATTCGGATCGGCCCCAGGATAGGTCGTGGTAATCGTGATGGTCGCGTTCTCGGTCTTGGGATATTCCAACACCGGCAAACTGCCCATCGCCCGCAGCCCGAGCACCAGAATAATGGCACTGACCACGAGGGACAGTACCGGCCTGCGGATAAAAAGTGCGGTAAGGTTTTTCATGACGCGCGATCAGTGCAGCGGCACGACCGGCGCCGGACTATTCGGCAGCGCGATCTTGTTATTTATTTTAACGAACGACCCAGGATGCAATTTCAACTGTCCTGCGGAAACCACCACATCGCCCGGCGCAACGCCCTTGATCACCGCAACCTGATCGCCGCGCGAGGCACCGAGGGTCACGAATTTCTGCTCGGCAATTTGCTGGGTTTTGCCATTCTTCTTTTGATCGACAACCACATACACCGTATCGCCATACGCATTATAGGCAATCGCTGTTTTCGGCAGGGTGATGAAGTCCTGCGGCGCGCCCGTGCTGATCGACACGCGTGCAAAACTGCCGGGGCGCAATTCATCATGCGGGTTATCAAGCGTGCCCCGCACCAATATCATCAAGCTTTGCGTGCTCACCACCGAATCGAGTGAGGTAATTTTGCCGGTAAACACCGCATCGCCAAACCCGCCAACCGTAACCGCAATCGCCTGTCCCGGATGAATTTTGGCAAGATCGGTTTGCGGAACGTAGAAATTCACATCAATCGGATTCAATTTCTGCAAGGATGCAATAGCAGTGCCCGCCGCGAGATACTGGCCCACATCGACAGCACGCACGCCAATGCGCCCGGAAAAAGGCGCCTTGATCACTTTTTCGGCCATCAAGGCTTGCTGGCTCTGCACCTGCGCCAAATCCGATTCCATCGTCGCCCGGTCGGAATCGACCGCCTGCGCGCTAATCGCTTTGGCGCGAAACTGCGCAACATCACGCTGATAGGTAATTTTCGCCAGCGCCGCCACCGCCTGCAACTGCGCCAGCACCGCCGCGTCGTTATTCGGGCGCAAGGTCAGGAGCACCTGACCCTTTTTAACATCCGTCCCCGATTTGAAGCTGATCGTATCGACAATCCCCGCCACCTGCGATGACAGGCTAGCCCCCTGCTCCGCCACCAAATTACCCGTGGCCTCAATCGTGGGTGCAAAAGGCGTTTTCTCAGCAACCACCGTCGAGACAGTTTGCGGCATATATTTCAACGTCGCCAGGAACTTGCCAATAAACATCGATTTGACCGCGCCCCAGCCAAATACGCCGCCCAACAACACGCCCAACACCGCCAGCACAATAATGACCCGAAGCACCGGTCGTGGTGGCCGTGGTGCCTTCCGGCTCGGTTTTGCGTCAAAGGTCGATGAACCGCTCATGGGAAAACTCCGCAACATTTGCGCACCGAAGGCGCCACATCCTGACGATGCCACCAGCCGCCGCCAAGCGCCTGAAACAACGCCGCCGTATCGGCATAACGCTGGGCAGTAGCTTGAATCCGGGTGATCACCGTCTTGTCATAGCTCTGTTCCGCCGTCAGCACCGTGGTGAACGATACCGCGCCGAGTTTGAATTGATCGCGCGTGACATTCAGGCTCCGTCGCGCCGCCGTTTCAGCCGCCCGATCAGCCGCAAGAGCCTGCGCGTCATAATGCAAAGCCGCGAGCGAATCAGCCACATTCTGAAATGCCAGCACCACCGTATTTTGATAATCCGCTGCCGCCGCATGCAAAGTAGCGATCGATGCCCGACGCTTGAACAGCAAATTCCCCCCCTCAAATAACGGTTGGGTCACGCCGGAGACCAAGCTCCAAATCAAGGTTTGCGGCGTGAACAGGCTGGCCGCGCTCAGCGCATCATGGCCCACCGAGGCCGAGAGCGTGATTTGCGGCAGCATATTCGCCGTCGCGACCCCCACCGCCGCACTATCCTGATGCACCAACGAAGCCGCCTCACGAATATCGGGCCGCTGCTCAACCAATTTCGAAGGTACACTGAGCGGCAAGCGATGCGGCAAATGCAACGAAGCCAAGTCGATATGCGGATCGTGAAACTGCGTCGGCAACACGCCCTCATAAGCCGCCAGCTGATAGCGCACCTGCGCCAACTGCTTTTCCAATGGCGGCAGCGTGGCCGCCGTTTGCGCACGCAGCGCCTCTTGGGTCAAAACATTCGCCTCGGCGATGCCCCCGAGCGCAACTTGCTTGCGCAAAATCCGCAAATCATGGGTCTGCGAGGCCAAAATCCGCTTTGTCGCTGCGATTTGGTCGCGCAGCGAGGCATCGGTCACCGCCGCCGTCACGACATTGGCGGTCAGCGATAAATAGGCCGCCTCCAGGGCAAATCGCTGCTGCTCAGCCACGGCTCGCTGGCCTTCGACTTGCCGGCGCACCAACCCGAACAAATCCGGCGCATAGGAAACCGAAACGCTGGCATTGAGCAAGGAAAACGGCACAGCACCGGCTGATCCCGCATTGGCACCCGCGCCCACGCCGCTCGCGGCCCGGCTGGCAAGACCACTTTGCAGCTCACGCGTCGCCTGAAAACTGCCGCTCAAGCTCGGCAAAAATCCGCTTTCCAACGCGCGGGTTTGATCGCGCGCGGCCAGCAGCGTGTTCTGCGCGGCCACTAAACTCGGATTATGCGCCAATGATACCGCAATCAGTTGATCAAGCGCGGGGGAATGGAACGCTTGCCACCATTGCCCCTTGATCCGCGCCCCGATCACCACGCGCTGATCCGGCGCCCCTCGCTGCACCGATGGCGCGGCATAGCCCGTCACAAGCGGGGCCGGTGGCCGGTGATAATTCGGGCCGACGGCACACCCGCTTAACCCAGCGGCGCCAACAAAGAGCAAAGCGCACCGCGAACGGCGCACGATCAATGTCCCAGATGCGAATGCGCGCACCGCAAATTTCCTATCAACACTCACGGGCCGGAAACTACCTAGTTTCTCTACGGCGCGTCAAGCCCTGTAAAATTCTTGATGATTGCAGACACTTGTTCGTTCATCGCGCAATAATGACTTGATTTTGGGGCGGATTTGCGCAATGAACATCGCGGTTTGAAAGAGTGCCTGATGATGAACTGCCCCGCCATGGCACCGCGTCGCGTCACCACCCGCCGCGTGCTGATCAACCCGCAAGCCCGCCGCGATGCGTTGATCGCGGCGGCAGAGCGTGTGTTCGTCCGCCAAGGCTACCATGCCGCGACGATGGATCAGATCGCCGCCGCCGCCGGCATTTCCAAGCGCACCCTATATCAGTTGGTCAGTTCTAAAGAGCAGCTCTTCACCGATCTGCTGGCCCGCCGCCAGCAAGCCTTCGATTTTCGGGTCGAAACCGAAAATCGCCCGGTCGACGCCGTGCTGTTCGATCTGCTGATCGGCTGGGCGGATCATATTCTCAGCGCCAAGACAATCGCGCTGACCCGGCTGATCATGGTGGATTATCTCCACGGCAAAACCCTCTCGCGCATCCTAAATCGTGAGAGCGCCAAGCCGTGCCGTGACGCCCTGATCGCGTTTCTCGCGGCCTGCAACACAAGCGGCGATCTGTGCATCGATGACCCGGATGAAGCCGCGAACATGCTCTACGGCATGACCATCGGCAATATCCATGTCAAAATTCTGCTCGGCCTCGGCAAGGCGCCCAGCAAAGCCGAGCTACATCAGCGCGTGCAAGCTGCCGTGGCGCTGTTCCTCCACGGCGCCAGCACCGCTCACTCGCCGGACAATTCTCGCCGCCGCTGATCCAACTCCTCGGAATAGCGCCGCAGCGCATATTGCTCGGTCAAAACACCCAGCACGTGCCGCGTCTCAGGCCCGTCCAGCACCGCCAACACGTCGCACTGCACCCGCTCGAACGCCTGAATCGCCTCTTTCACCGTCATTTGCGGCAACAGAAAATCAACCTCATGGCGCAGAAAATCATGCACCCGCTGATCAGTTGGCACGCCCGGCGCGTGGGTCTCCGCCGGATAGACCAGCCCGACATAGCGTTCATCGGCATCGACCGCGACGACATATTGCGTGCGCCCCAGCGGAAATTCCTGCCGGAACATCTCCAACTCGGTTGCCTCATGGGTGATGTAGCCGATTTTGCGCATCATCCGGCCCACCGTCAGATTATGGATCCAGCCGACATCAACGGCGCTGCGAATACTCTCGCCGCGCAAATGAAACCGCCAGGTGGTGAAGGAATAGCCAAAAAACCGCCGCACCGTGAGCGATGAAGCAATCGCGGCCATCAGCACCGCAATGGTAATACTGAAATTATTGGTGCTCTCCAGCGTGAGGAAGGTCATCGTCATGGTGCCGCTCACAATCGCGGTCGCCAGCGCCGCCATGCCCACCACCGCGTAAAAGCCGATCGGCACACCATGCTGCACCGGCAGCAAAATTGCCAAATCGCCAAAGCCACGGCCCAGCAGCGACCCCATGAACAAAGACGCAAAAAACAAGCCGCCACGAAACCCGGTTGCGATTGAAAATGATGACGCAACGGATTTCATCAGCAACAGCACCATGGCAATGGCAAACGGATAGATCACCGCAAGCTCGGTATGCAGCGATGAATTGCCCGAGGCGAGCACCTTTGGCGAAATCGAGCCGAGCAACCCCACCACCGTGCCGCCCAAAATTGGCCGCAACCACACCGGCACACCAGCCCGGCGCAGTAGCGTCTCCAGCGTGGTCACCGCGCGCATGATGCCAATCCCGACAAATCCGGCAATGGTGCCAAGCAGCACCGCAAGCACATAGGCATAGCCGGGCACATGGGTTGGCAAAACCACACTCAGCGGCGCCGCGCCGCCATTCATCAACGTCTCAACCACCAACGTGCCGGCCAAGGAGGCGATCACCACCATCGTCAGGCTGGACAGCGAATAGGTCCCGATCACCAGTTCGATGCCATAGAACGCACCGCAAAGCGGCGCGTTGAACGCCCCCCCGATTGCCGCCCCGGCGCCACACCCCACCAGCACCCGCAAATCATTGCGCCGCAAGCGCAATTGCTGGCCGATGAACGAGGCGACCCCGCCGCCAAACTGCGCATAACCCGCTTCCTGACCCACCGAGCCACCAACGCCGTTGGAAAATGAGGTTTGCATCGCGACGATAAATGAATCCCGCAGCGATAATTTGCCGCCATACAGCGCGTTCGCCTCGATCGGATCGACGAAATTGCCGGGCCGGTATTTGGCCAGCAGCCATGTCATCGAGCCAAGCACCGCACCACCCAAAATCGGCACAATGATTGCGCGGATCGGTTCAATCTGCGCCTGCTCGGACAGGCCCTCGCCCAATTTGGGCAATGCAAAAAACCAATAATGAAAATGGATTGCCAAAAAATCCATAATATAGACGCAAATGCCCGAGCAAACCCCGGTCACCGCCGCTAACAACGCGAGCCACATCTCATCGGCCCGAACCAAGGCCCGCAAATGGGTCCACGCTGTCGCCGGCGTCAGATCATGGCGCGCGAGCCACACACGCACCGCGCGACGCCCATCCGCTAGGTTACTCGGTATCGCCATACGCGTTCAAACCCATTCGCTCTGCAATCATCGGCCAGTCCCAATGCTGCCTTGACCAAAGCCCCTCGACCAACTCCTCCTTGGCGCTGGTTTATGGCAGCTTCATGGCCTGATCCGATTGCCGCAGCCGCGCGGGTCGGTCAACCGATTCGCAGCTCGATCAACGACGGTCCTGGCTGATTGATGCTTGCGTGCAACAGGGTGTTGAATTGATCAAGGCTGCTCGCCGCTTGTGCGGGCACCCCCATGCCCTCGGCGATTTTCACAAAATCAAGATCAGGCCGGCCAAGATCGAGCATATCCAACGCCGTGCGCCCCGGATTGGCCCCGACGCCAGCGAGCTCATGCAGCAAAATCGCGTATTTCCGATTGGCCAGCACCACGAACACAATGTTCAAGCCCGAACGCGCCGCCGTCCACAAACCCGCAATCGTATACATCGCCGAACCGTCCGCCTGGAGCGCAATCACCTGGCGATCCGGCGCAGCAACCGCAGCGCCCACCGCCATCGGAATCCCATCGCCTATCGCGCCACCGGTCAATGACAGCCAATCATGCGCTGGCCCCTGGGCCGTGATCGGAAACAGGCCGCGGCCAAAGGATACGCTCTCATCAATAATAATACTGCGCTCGGGCATCAGCGCCGCGAGCGATTGAGCAAACCCTTGCGGGGTCACTGGCCCCTGCGCCGGATCAGGCCGGGTCCGTGCCGATGGCGTGGCCCGTTCCGCCGCCAATCGCTGCGCTAGGGCGTCGAGCGCCTCCGGCCCATCCTGGTCGGTGCGGGCGAGCACATGCAGGGTGCAATCCTCCGGCCAGAGCCGCCCCGGCTTGCCCGGATAGGCAAAAAACCCAACGGGCGGCACCGCCTCGACTAAAATAATATGCTTGGCACCGGCCAGAGCAGGCAAAGCGGCGTCGATGAAATACGGCACACGCTCGATTTCAACGCGCCCTGCCCCGCGCTCAATCCGCGCGTTCGACATCTCGGCGCGCAACCGCGCACCACACACCGCCGCAATGCCTCCCGCCACTGCGAGCGGATCTTCACGCAGCGTCATCCCGCCCAGCAACAGCACCGTCGGCTCGCCCGAACGCAGCACAGTGGCGATCCGGTCGATCACACCACGATCCACCATAGCCCGGCCCGCCGACTCGCGCGGCGTTGCCACCACACCGCCATCATCCCACGCCGTATCCGCTGGCAGAATAAGCGTCGCGATCATCCCCGCCTTCGCCGCCGCAATCGCCTCGGCAGCATCGGCTCCCACCAGCGACGCCTTGGTGGCGGTGCGCAGAAACCCGGAAACCGGCCGCGCCCAACCCTCAGTATCGGCGGTCAGCGGCGCATCGAGCGGGCGATGATAGGTCGCTTGATCGCCAACAATATTGACAATCCCAGAGCGGCCCCGGCGCGCATTATGTAAATTGGCCAGCGCATTCGCGAGGCCCGGCCCACAATGCAACAAAGTCGCCGCAGGCTTGCCGGTGATCCGCCAATAAGCATCGGCGGCCCCCGCCACCACGCCTTCATCAAGACAAAGCACGCAGTGAATGCCCGGTATCCGATCCAACGCCGCGACAAAATGCATCTCGCTGGTGCCTGGATTGGCAAAGACCGTGTCAATCCCTCCGGCAATCAACGTATGAACCAGGCTCTCTGCACCATTCATAGTTTCGCTCCCCACCCGTTTTCCGGCTTCATCACGAAGCCGCTGATAAACCCTTTTGCCCGCGGCGGGGAGAGTCGAGAGGCCGATTTATCCAAATTGGGCAGGCTCATTCCAAACACGCTGATCCAACCGGGCACCGGCGCACCAGCATCGCCTCAATCGCGCGCGAAATCGCCGCAAAGGCCGGCCGCCGATAATCCCAGATTGGCTCTGCCGACGGCGGATGCGCCAGCATTGTCGCATTGGCTTCAAACACCAGCACCATGCCCTCATCGCCGCACGCAAAATCGACGCCAAGATAATCAAGCCCCAGCGCGGCACCAATCCCCGCCAGCGCGGCCATCGCTTCGGTGCCGAGCACGCCCGCCATATCGTCCAGGAATTTTCGCTCCTCCGCGCGATGCGCCGGATGCGCCGCCATCGCGGCGCTGAAATAATGCACTTTCCACTGGTCCGATATCGCGAGATGCACCGGATAAATCACGCCATCAATGATCAACACCCGATATTTGCGCCAAAACCCATCACCGCCACGCGTTTCGGCATAATCCATCGCGAGCAATGTCGCGCCAGGCAGCCGATCCAGCGATTGACATAAGCCCGCTTGGTCATCGGCCCGCTCGAAATATTGACCCGAATGATAGCCCGGTGCGCGCAACAGCACCGGAAACTGAGTGATCCGCGCCGCCTCGTCTCGGCTCACCTTGCGCAATCGGGGTGTGATCACCCCCAGCAGCCCCGCCAATCGCCGCGCAATGGCCTCGCGCCCCGTTGCTTGCACCGCATCGGGCCGATTAACCACCATCGCACCCGACGGCCCCATCAGCCGGATCGCCGTATTCAGCGCACAGCCCGCATAGTCCGCATCGCCAATCGCGTTCACCACCAAATCATGGGGCGGCAAGCACGCATCCGGCGCCAGATAATCGGCATATACCGCCGTCACCGCCCATCGGGCGGGATCAAACCAGCCCTGCACCGAGATATTGCCACCACGCGCCGCCACCAGCAGCAAAACCCGCCATTGCCCAGTCGCTTGCACCCGCGCGGGCGCCACCGCATCCCGATGATAGCCCAAATAACGATGCGCCGCTGCGCGTGGATCGCCCTGCGCATCCAAACTCCGCGCTAAGGCGCGATGCGCCGCCACCATGCCCGGCTGCAGCCGCAGCGCGATCTCACCATGCCGCGTCGCCGCAACAAAATCCCGCGCCTCGATCAGTGCGTGCGCCAAACCAGCATGGGCAATCGCCGAATGCGGATAACAACGCACCGCCTGGGTGAACACCGTGAACGAAGCCGCGTGAAATCCCGACGCTGCGGCCAAACTGCCTAACTCGACCAGCGCATCATGATCGCTCGGATCAGCCTGCAATACCCGCAGATACGCCGCGCGCGCCGCGCGATCATCGCCCCGCCTAGCCAAGCGGCGCGCCGTCTCACGCAGGGCCACCGCGCCCCGCTCGCCCGCAATCCCGGAACCCTGCTGCCAGCCAACCTGTTGCGTGTGTGCCATCATCAGCCGGAATTTGCGCGGCAAAAGTCAAGAAAACGTTAAAATACCAAAAATTTCCGCCCATCACCCCGCCGTCACCCTTTCGTGATCCCGACTTCTCCGGTAACGAAAGTCCAACATCATCGGGATATTTCGTCTAAAATCATGCTCTTCCCCACCGTTTCTTACGGCATTTTCTTTCTGGTCGTGCTGGTGATCGCCTGGGCGCTCGCGCATCGCCCAGAATGGCATAAAAATTTTCTGCTGCTCGCCAGCTATTGTTTTTATGGCTTCTGGAATTGGAGCTATGTGCCGCTGTTATTCGCCGTATCGCTCGGCAGCGCCTTGATCGCCCGGCAAATCCAAAACGCCGTTGGCCCCAAGCGCAAACGCTGGCTGATCCTCGGCGTGACGCTCAATCTCAGCACGCTGGCCTATTACAAATATACCAGTTTCGCGTTGCTCAGCCTGCTGAATCTCTGGTCACTGATCGCGCCAGCGCCGATGATCAGTTTTAACTCACCCCTATTGCCGCTCGGCATTTCGTTTTTCGTGTTCCACGCTATTTCGCTGCTCGCCGACACCTATCGGCAAAAATTGCGGATCAAAATCAATCTGCGCGACGCCTTGCTCTATATCGCGTTTTTCCCGCAACTGATCGCCGGGCCGATCCTGCGGGCATCCAGCTTTTTGCCGCAACTCGCTCTGCCGCGCGACCCGCGCATCATCCGCGCCAACACCGCCTGCCTGCTGATCATCTCGGGGCTTTTCAAAAAAATCATCATCGCCAACATCCTCGCCACCCGCTTGGTCGAGCCGGTGTTCGCCGCGCCCAGCCGGTTCAGCGGCGCGGATACGCTGCTCGCGGTCTATGGCTATGCCGCCCAAATCTACTGCGATTTCTCTGGCTATACCGACATCGCCATTGGCTGCGCCTTGCTGCTTGGTTATCGCTTCCCGCGCAATTTCAATGCACCTTACACCGCCGTCAGCCCGCAGGATTTCTGGCATCGCTGGAATATCTCGCTCTCCACCTGGCTGCGCGATTATCTCTATATCCCGCTCGGCGGTTCGCGCGCCGGCGAGGCCAGCACGTTGCGCAATCTGATGATCACCATGGTGCTCGGCGGGCTGTGGCATGGCGCAAACTGGACCTTTGTGTTCTGGGGCGCGTTATGGGGCACGCTTTTGGTGATCCATCGGCTTTGGCTGCGATTGCAGAGCAAGCCGATCCAGGCACTCAGGGCCAGCCTCGCTTGGCGCTGGATGTCGCGGCTCATGCTGTTCCAGGCCGTCTGCCTTGGCTGGATTTTCTTCCGCGCCCCGTCTTTTCATATCGGCCTTGAAATTCTGCACCGCCTGACCGCGCCCGGCCCGGCAAGCTTGGCCACCATGCCGGTGGTCGTGGTGCTGATCCTGGGCCTGTTTGGCCAATATTTGCCGCGCCGCTGGCGGTTTGGGCTGGAAATCGAAATCGCCCGCTGGCCCGCCGCCCTGCGCGGGGCCGGTCTGGCGGTGGCCCTGTTCATCATCAGCGTGCTCGGGCCAACCGGCGTCGCGCCGTTTATTTATTTCCAATTCTGAGCATGGAATTTCCGCGACACATCAAAGGACTGGTCGCCACACGGCGTGAGGTGATGGCGGGGATGATCGGGTTTTTGGTCGTCATTATGCTCCTTGATTCCGGCGGTCTCGCCCAATGGGCGCGTCGGCTTGAAATCGGCCCGCTGCGCCGCGTCGCGGTGCCGGTCACCGCCAGAATCAACCAAACCCTGCGGCCACTCGGCATCGATCCGCTGCGCCATGTTTTGCTGGCCGATCTCGCCCGCCTGCATTGGACGCGCGATCGCGCGGCGCAATTAGCGGCATCGCAACCGATCGCACCCCCCACCCCGGCCGCCGCGTGCGCCCCCTCAATTGCAGCGCAATCAATGGCAACCACGCCACCAAAAACTCCGATTGTGATCGCATCGGCGCGCCCACCCAGCACGGCCAAACTCGCTCCCACGCCATCGCCGCCCTTATCGCCGATCCTGCGCAACTTGCCGCTGCATACCAGCCTGCCGCCCTTGGCGCCGCTGCCACCCGGCGTGCATCGCCGCACCATCGCGCTGGTCGGCGATTCGATGATGGCCGTTGGCTTGAGCGATATGGTGCTGCGTCAGACGGCGAATGATCCGGCCTTGCGGATAATCCGCGCCTTTCGCTCCGGCACCGGCCTCGCGCGCCCGGATGTGTTCAACTGGATGACCGAATATCCCGCGATGATCGGCAAACACCACCCGAACCTGATTATCGTCGCCATCGGCGCTAATGACGCGCAGGGCTATGTCGATCACACCGGCAAAGTGTTGGCCTATGGCACACCCGCCTGGATCGCCTCATACCGCGCTCGCCTGACCAAATTTCTGGCCCTGCTGCAAGCCTCATCGCAGCAAGTGCTGTGGATTGGCCTGCCGCCAATGCAGCAGCCCGGTTACGCAGCGCGCATGCGTGAACTCAACCGTATCACCGCCACCGTGGTCGCTGCCGATCCGCATGCGGTCTGGTGGAATCCAGCCGCCCTCATCGGCACCCAATCCGGCCAGTTCCGCGCCCTCGGCCCCGCGAGCGACGACAAGGGCGCACCCATCGTGCATCTGCGCCAGCCCGATGGGATTCACCTGACCGATGACGGCGCTGGCTTACTAACCGCCCAAATCATCCCCTGGTTCGCCCCGCTGCCACTGCCGCCGCCACGGGAACCGCCCATTCCAGCAGGGCTGCTTGCTCAACGCGGCACGCAAGGATCTTCAATCCGGATCGGTGGAAACGGCGTGCCATCCGCCCAAACGCCCAAATAACGCTGCCCCGGATTCTGCTGATCAAACACCACCGAGGGCAATGTGCGGTGATCAAGCCCGATCACCATGGCATCAATCACTTTCCAAAAGCCGAAAAAATCCAACTGGTTGATCGAAACCGACTTCGGAAATCCAGCTTGTCCCGGCAGAAACTTCGGAAAATCCTGATCGCTGAGCGGAAAATTATAGCGCCGATCAGGCGCCCCCGGCGCACCATGCTCCGAATGCACCACCACCCCGTCATGCGAGGCACCGGGCAGCACCATCAGCACCCGCCGATCCGCGCGCACGCCACACATGCGCTTGAACAAGGCCCGCGCGGTCGGCAGACCAATCGAGGTATCTTGCGCACCCGCCATCACCGCGATCGGTAAATCAGGGGGCAAACGGCGCAAATCGCCAATGATACTGCGCCCCGCCGGGCCGGTTGCCACGTCCGGCGCATCGCCGGGCGCCATCAGCACCATGGCCCGCGGCGCGGGCACCCCATCATGGCCGCGCGCAATCGCAAAATCGAGCGAGATCGCCGCCCCCATCGAATAGCCAACATACAAAACCCGATTTTTATCAACCTTCCAGCCCCGCGATGCCAGCATGGCCACCGCACGACGATCCGCCGCCGCTGCCCGTGCCACCACCACCTGCGGCGAAGTCGCCGCCGAGCGCTGATACACCGGATAGACCACAATCTCGCCCTCGCGCGCTAAATGATCGATCAAGGCACCAAAATTGACCGGGTTCATCCCTTGCCAGCCATGGTGAAAAAACACGATGGGCACCGCGCCCGCCGGCAAGGCAGGGCGTTCGGGCAAAAACACATAGACCCGCGCCGCCCCTTGGCCGCTCGCGAGCACCTCCACCCCACCATGGGTCTCGCGCGCCAGCAAAGCCGCCTGGCCATACTCATGCGCCAAGCGCGCCGCCAAACCCGGCGATTGCTGGCCAGCCAACACCGGGACCGGGGCCACGCTCAGCACCGCCATCATCACCCCAACCAGCCATCGCCGCATGCCCGCTCTCCCTTCCATCCTGTGGCGCTCCCACCTGCACTTGACCCACACGTGCTCTCGATATGAGTTACCCCCGTTATGCACCTAATCCACAGGGTGCCAACCCTGTCACAGCCGCGCTCGACCGGCTATGCTCGCACCGATGGATACCATGGACTCCCCGCTACTCGGCCTCTCCCAGCGCCTGCCGCCCGCCAGCCTCGAGGCCGAGCAAGCCCTGCTCGGTGCCTTGCTCGCCAATAATAAAGCCTATGAGCGGGTCTCGGAATTCCTCGCAGCTGAGCATTTCGCGGATGCCGTGCATGGCCGCATCTATGAAGCCATCGCGCGGCGCATCGAGGCCGGACAACTCGCCGATCCGATCACCTTGCGCACCGAGTTCGAGCATTCCGGCCTGCTCGATGAGGTCGGCGGCACCGCCTATCTCGGCCAATTGCTCACCGCGATGGTCGGCATCATCAATGCGGGCGATTATGGCCGGACCATTCACGATACTTGGATTCGCCGCCAGCTCATCGATATCGGCGAAGTCACTGTCAATCGGGCCTTCGGCGCCGAAGCTGAGCTTGATGGAGCCGGGCAAATCGAAGCCGCCGAGCAATCTTTGTTCGATCTGGCCACCCGTGGCGGCAATGAAGGCCGGGCGATGGATTTCGAAAAGGCGCTCACCCTCGCCATCGAATCCGCCGCCCGCGCCTTTGAGCGCGACGGTAAAGTCTCGGGTCTGACCACCGGCCTGACCGATCTGGACGCCAAAACCGGCGGGCTGCACCCGTCTGACCTGTTGATCCTCGCCGGTCGCCCTGGCATGGGCAAAACCGCTCTAGCCACCAAAATCGGCTTTGGCGCCGCCCAAGCCCTGCTCGCGCAAGCGCGGCGCGATAATCCCAACGCCGAAGCCACCCAAGCGGTGGTGATTTTCTCGCTGGAAATGAGCGCCGAGCAGCTCGCCACCCGTTTGCTGGCCGAAGAGGCGCGCATCGCCTCGGACCGGATCCGGCGCGGTGAGATCGGCCAGAAGGATTTCGATAATTTCGTCGCGGTGTCACGCCGAATTTCGCGCCTGCCCTTGATTATCGATGACACCCCCGCCGTGACGCTCTCGGCCCTGCGCACACGCTGCCGCCGCCTCAAGCGCACACGGGGCCTCGCCTTGATCATCATCGATTATTTGCAACTCATGCGCCCCGCCGCCGGCACCAAGCCGGAAAACCGCGTGCTGGAAATCAGCCAAATCACCCAGGGCCTCAAAGCCATCGCCAAAGAACTGGCCGTGCCGGTACTGGCCCTGAGCCAGCTCTCGCGCGCCGTTGAATCGCGCGAGGATAAACGCCCGCAGCTCTCGGATCTGCGCGAATCCGGCACCATCGAACAGGACGCCGACGCGGTGATGTTTGTGTATCGCGATGAATATTACCTGCAAGCGCGCATGCCCAAACAAATGGCGTTTGAGAGTGAGGACAAATTCCAAGCCGCCCTCGATAAATGGCAGCAAGACATGGAACAGGTGCATAACAAGGCCGAATTGATCCTCGCCAAACAGCGTCACGGCCCCACCGGCAAGGTCGATCTGTTCTTCGAGGCCGAATTCACCCGCTTCGCTGACCTGGATACCACGCATCTCTGACCCCACATGTCCCAGATGCAAGATGCCCCGTTTTCCATCCCGGCCCATGAACGCGTGCTCGCAGGCAATGCCTGTCGGCATCTGTCGGAGGCGGATCGTGCCAGCCTGGCGCGCGCCGCCCGGCTCTATGTCAGCGCCCATGGGCTGATGCCGCGCACGCTGGGGCAGCTTGGCCGCTATGCGGGCGGTGCGATTGAGCGCGCCATGGGCATGATCGCCCCGGCGATCCGGCAAAAAATCGAGGAAACCGCGTCCGACGTGCTCTGGTCCCTGCTCGGCGCCGCCCGGCTTGGTCTGGCTGACACCGCCGATAGCCCGGCGCGCAACCGGCTTTATCAAGGCAGCGTGATCGCCAGCGGCGCCGTCTCTGGATTTTTCGGCGGGCCAGCGCTGGTCGCGGAAATCCCGTTCGCGATGACCCTGATGTTTCGCGCCATCGCCGAAATCGCCCGCGATTCCGGCGAAGATTTATCCGCCCTCGAGACGCGCCGCGCTTGCCTCGAAGTGTTCGGCCTGGGCGCCATCCGCGATCCCGAAGCCGATGTCGAAGCAAGCTTCTGGGCCGTCCGCGCCGCCCTCACCCAAGCGCCGATCGCGGTATTTCTGCGCACCATCGCCGGGCGGCTCTCGGTCACGTTGTCCGAACAGGCGCTGGCCGGTGCAGTCCCGGTAATCGGCGCGCTGGCCGGCGCGGGTGCAAACTATTATTTCATGCGCCACTTCCAAACCATGGCCGACATCCATTTCACGATCCGCCGGATCGAGCGCGATAATCCCAATCCGGAGCCGGTGCGGGTTTGTTTCGATGCGCTGGTCAAGGCCTATCGCGCCGATCAATCCTTGTTTCGCCGCGCCGCGTGAGCCTCACCTGATGAGCCTCGTCCCGTGATCGTGGCCGATACCGCAACATTGCGCATCGATTGCGCCGCCCTGGCCGCCAATTGGCAGCGTCTCGAAGCCGAAAACCGCCAAACCACGCCACACGCCGCCACCGGCGCGGCGGTCAAAGCGAATGCCTATGGCATCGGCGTTGACATTGCCGCCCCGGCGCTGCTGGCCGCAGGTTGCCGCCATTTTTTCACCGCAACGCTCGATGAGGCCATGGCTCTCCGCGCCTTGCTGCCAGATATCTGGATCGCGGTGCTGAACGGCATTCCGCGCGGCGCCGCCGCCGAATTTCTGGCCCATCGCCTGCATCCGGTGCTCAACACCCTGCCCGATCTCGCCGATTGGCGGTCCGTGGCGGCCAAACCCAACGCCCCCGGCGCGTTGCTGCATCTCGATACCGGCATGGCGCGCCTTGGCCTTGATACCAATGACATCGCCGCCCTGATCGCAAACCCCGGACAGCTCGGCGCGATCAAGCTCGATTATTTGATGAGCCATTTCGCCGCCGCTGAAATCCACGATGCGCCCAGCAATTCCGCGCAATCATCGCTGTTTGCCACGCTCTCTGCCCAAATCACCAAAAGCTGCGGCCAAACCCCCAAAACCAGCCTCGCCAATTCAGCCGCTCTGTTCCTTGGCCCCCTCGCCGCGAGTGACCTCGCACGGCCCGGCTATGCGCTCTATGGCGGCAATCCCACGCCCGCAGCGCCCAACCCGATGCGCCCGGTGCTGCATCTCGCCGCCCCGGTGCTGCAAATTCGTGAAATCCCGCGCGGCGCCAGCGTTGGCTACAACGCGACCTGGAGCGCCTCCCGCCGCACCCGCGTCGCGACCATTGCCATTGGCTATGCGGACGGCATTCTCCGCGCCGCCTCCAACCGGCTCACCGCCCGCCATCAGGGCGCGATCATCCAACAAATTGGCCGCGTCTCGATGGATTTGCTCACCTTCGATGTCACCGACCATCCTGCCATCCAGCGCGGCAGCCTGTTGACCTTGCTCGATGACGTGCAAACCATTGAAACACTGGCCGCGCAGGCCAGCACGTCGGGCTATGAAATATTGACCAGCTTAGGCCCCCGCTATCGGCGCGTGGTGGAACCGTTATATAGCGGCTTATGACTCGCATTTTCGATCCCATCGCCCTGCTGGGCCGCAGCACCATCGCCTTCATCACCGTGCTCGGTGAATTGGGCCTGTTCACCGCCGCCGCCCTCGCTGGACTGGTCCGCCCGCCTTATTATCCGCGCAATATCAGTCGCGCCTTTGCCGATATCGGTTTTTTCTCGCTACCCGTGGTCGCGATGACGGCGGTGTTCACCGGCATGGTGCTCGCCTTGCAAACCTATACCGGCTTCGCCCGGTTCGACGCGCAAAGTGCCATTGCCAGCGTCGTGGTGCTCTCCCTCACCCGTGAACTCGGCCCCGTGCTCGCCGGGCTGATGGTCGCCGGGCGTGTCGGCTCAGCGATGGCCGCAGAAATCGGCACCATGCGCGTCACCGACCAGATCGATGCGCTCACCACCCTCGCCACCGACCCGATCCGTTATCTGGTCACGCCCCGCCTGCTCGCCGGCGTCATCGCCCTGCCGCTCCTGGTGCTGATCGCAGACATTCTCGGCGTCGCCGGCGGCACGCTGGTGGCCACTTTGCGCTTCGGCTTCAATGTCAGCGATTATCTGCGCCAAACACTCCAGCATCTGCATGGCATGGATGTCGCATCCGGTTTGATCAAATCCGCCGTGTTCGGCTTCGTGATTGCGCTGATGGGCTGCTTTTTCGGCTATCGTTCACGCGGCGGCGCGCAAGGCGTGGGGGCGGCCACCACCTCCGCCGTGGTCGCCGCCTCGATTCTGATCCTCGGCCTTGATTATGTGCTGACGCAGGCGTTTTTCACGATATGACCCAAAATTCAGCAAAGATTTCAATCCAGGGCCTGAGCAAAAGCTTCGGCAGCAAAAAAGTGCTGGACGGGCTTGACCTCGACATCGCCTCCGGCACCAGCCTGGTGGTGATTGGCGGGTCAGGCACCGGCAAATCGGTGCTGCTGAAATGCATTCTCGGCCTGATCGAACCGGATTCTGGCCGTATCTTGATCGATGGCGAAGACGTCTTGACCGCCGCGCCTGAACGCGCCCGCGCCCTGCGCGACCAAATCGGCATGCTGTTTCAAAATGGCGCGCTGTTCGATAGCGAATCGGTCTGGGAAAACGTCACCTTCGGCCTGCTGGCCCGCAAGCGCATTTCCCGCACCGACGCACGCGCCCGCGCGATCAGCGTGCTCGCCCAAGTCGGCCTGACCGAGCAAGTCGCGGATCTCAGCCCCGCTGAACTCTCCGGCGGCATGCAAAAGCGCGTGGCCCTGGCCCGCGCCATCGCGGCTGATCCGGCCATTTTGTTCTTTGACGAACCCACCACCGGCCTCGATCCGATTATGGGCGCGGTGATCGATGGGCTGATCGTCGATTGCGTGAAGCGCCTTGGCAGCACCTCCATCGCGATCACCCATGACATGGCCAGCGCCGCCCGGATTGGCGACACCATCGCCATGCTGTTCAACGGCAAAATCATCTGGCAAGGCCCGCCGACCGCAGTGATGGCGAGCGGCAACGAATTTGTCGACCAATTCACCCATGGCCGCCGCGACGGCCCCATCCAAATGGCGCTTCGCCGCTAACCCAAAGAAATTGATCGGCAAACAAGGGTTAGCGCCGCCGGCGCCCATCTAACCCCCGCGCAATTTCACCTGCAAATCAAACGTCACCGCATGATGCGGCATTTTGGCGGTGAACGGCGGAAACCGCGTCGCCCGCACCGCAGCCAACGCCGCTTGATCAATCGGTGGCGCCCCTGACGAGCGCTTGACCGATACGCCCAGCAACGCCCCGCTCGGCGCGATCGTGATCGCGACCGTCGTCGTGCCGCGCAAATGCATCATCGCGACTTGCTCGGGCACATGCAAATCATCCTGCACGGCGGCATGAACCCGCGCCGCATACAGCTCCGTCGCGTCCGCCTGCTCCGCCGCACTGATTTGTGGTCGTGGCGGCGGTGGCGGCGGCGGTGGTGGCGCTTGCACATGCGGGACCGGCTTGGGATGCACCACCGGCCTCGGCTTAGGCCGCGGGATCGGTTTGGGCGGCGGCGGCGGCAAGGGTTTCGGCGGCGTGACCACTTTGGGCGGCGGCGGCAAGGGTTTCGGCGGCGGTGGCTTGGGGATCGGCTTAGGGGGTGGCGGGGCGATCACATGGATTTTCATCACCGATTTATGCTTGGCAACAACCGGCCCGGCCTGATTAGCAAAGTGCAAAAACACCACCAGCAACACCGCCTGCACCAGCAACGCACTGGCCAAGGCCCAGCCAAACCGGCCTTGCTGGGCCAAGGCGGGGTGCTCAAGGCGCGCTTGCTTCATCGGTCCTGGCGAATAGCGCGCAGAAACGGCCATTATGGACCGGCAGGAACCGGCTGCGCCGCAATGCCAATATTGGTCACGCCGGCTTTGCGCGAGGCGTCCATCACCGTCACGAAATGCTGAAACGCAACATGCTTCGAGGCCGCAATGGTCACTTGGGTTTTCGCCGGATCACCATCGGCTTGGAACAAAGCGGTGAGTTGATCGGGCGTGAGCGTTGCGTTCTTCACCTTGATGGTTCCATCACGCATGATGTTCACGGTGAATTTCGGATGCTTGAGATGCTGCGATTGCGTGGATGTCGGCAATTGCATCGCAACCCCGGAATCCGGGATCATTTGCAGCGTGACGATAATGAAAAACACCAGCAGAAACAGCATCACGTCAATCATCGGAATGATTTCAACGCGCGCCTTCTTGGGCTCGAAATAACTCATTTTCATGGTCAATACCCTTATCGCGCAGCGGCGATTTCGCGTACCGATCCCCGCGCCGCCACCAGCGGCACCAACGGCGAGCCATCCGTGCGGTTCAGGATCATGGTGCGAATGGTCTCCATCTGATGGAGAATTAACCGCACCTGATTTTGCAGCATGTTAAACGCGGCTAGGCCAAGCATGGCGATCAAAATGCCAAACGCCGTCGCCACCAGCGCATCGGCAACGCCCCCCGTCACCTCCGCCGGCGCATGCCCCGGTTTCGCGAGCACCGAGAAAGCATGAAACATCCCAATAATCGTGCCAAACAAGCCCAAAAGCGGCGCCAGCGTCACAATCGTATCGAGCAACCAAAGCCGCTGATCCAGGCGCGGCGCAACCAACAAAATCGCCTCATCCATGCGGCTATTCAGCGCCGCCGGGCCCGACTCACTCACATGATGAATGGCGGTATCGATCAACACCGCCTCCGGTTGCTTGCCCGCCAGCGTGCGCAAATCATCGAAGTCAGCGCGCGAGAGCGTGGTCATCGCCGCCATTTTGTGCACAATCATGTTGCCGCGCAGAATAGCGCGCCGCAAATACCAAACCCGGTCCAGCATCACCGCCGTCGCGAGCAGAAACAGCCCCGCCAGCACATACAGCACGCCATCAGAATAATTGGCGAGGTGGATAATATAAGCGAGCGACATCGTGGGTCTCCTGCGGATCGCGTAGTGCGACATTGAGCGGCGCAGCATTAGCCGATGCTGCACCGCTCGCGTGTGAAGGATTTGTGACAGTCGCGCGGCTGCGCGATGGCCAAGTCTCGATAATCAGAAATGGATGCCGATCGTGCCGAATATCGAAAGCGGCGCCCCCGGATACCCCATCAGATAGCCCGGCGTGCCGCCGAAATACCCACCCGCCGAGACCACCGAATAGCTGTGATAGCGCCGATCCAACACGTTCAGCGCGGTCAATGTTACATCGACCTTGCGCGTGCCCGCATAAGGAACATGCACCGGCGTAGAGAGTTTGACGGACAGGTTGAACACACCATACCCGCCCATTTTCTGGCGCGTCGGCGCGCTGGTGATATCGCTGAAAATATATTGCGATCCGGTATATTGGAACCAACCTTTCGGCTGGATAACCATCTTGCCGACCGGAATATCGTAGTAAGCGCCAAGATTGAGCAACAGGTTCGGCACATACGATACCGGCGAACCACTATAATCGTTCCCATTAACATTATAGGTGGTGTATTTCGCCTGCTCGACATTCGCATTTGCGGTGAGATGCAGATTATAGAGGGGGTTATCGTCTAGATACATATTCACGCCATTATACTCGGACGTGCCACTGGCGATCACAGTGTTACCCGCTGCGTTGGTAATCGGGATCGATTGCTTGGAATAACGCAAATGATAGTAATTGACGCCAACCAACAAGCGGTTGAACACCCCCGCATGATCCAGATGCGCCTTGAAGCCGGCCTGAAACTCCTGACCAAATTCAAGCTGATAGAGGCTTCCCGGCAGTGAAGTTTTCTGGAAGAACCCGCCACCACCACCAAGCTGCGGCGATTTCCATTCCTCGCTATAGCTCCCATACACAGCAAGCCACGGCAGAACCTGCAAATTGGCCGCAAGCGAGGGGGCTAGTCCGGTCCGCGTTTGATGATCGGCGGGGCCAGCGCTCTGGTTTTCGAAATTCCCAGCAGCACCCGGTGCGAGCGTGAAATCCTGCAAGGTCTCTGGCGAATAATTGACCATGAATTGTTCAATGCGGATGCCAGGGGTGATATGCAGTATCGGGACCGGATGAATATCATCCTGGATGAATGCAGAGACGTTGTTTTGATCGAAATAGCTGGAGCGGGTTTTGCCGCCGGCATTGATCACATCGGGATTACCGAAATAAGGCGCTGCGGGATTATAAAAATTATTGCGACTATTATATTGCGAATAAATATAATAACCACCTAGTTTGACTGTGTTATAAGGCAGTTTAGCGGTCAGATAGAGCTTGTCGCCAAAGCTGAACGTGTAAGGGTTGTTATGCTCATCCTGTTGTGCCCCTAGATTATACACATCGTTCAGCCGCGAATGCAGGCGATCAATGCGAGTAAAGAAGGTCAGATTATGCAGCGACGTAAACTGATCAAGATCGATATTCTCGCGGGCATAAGCCATATAGAGCTGATTGCCGTCGAACTTGTTGTAGCTACTATAAGGCAAGGTGCTGTAATAACCCGATGTCGGTTGGCTATAAAGCGGCCCATTCGGCTGGCCGTTCAGCGTTACACCCGCCACCGGCGAAAACGGAATGACTTGGGCGCGGTAGCCACGGCTCTGCGCGACATAACCGCCCAGCTCTAAGCTGCCATTGGTGAATGTCTTGATCGTCTTGCCGTAAAACGCATAATTGCGGCTGGGATTTTTAAAACCATCCGGCGCCGTGCGGAAACTGTCGCCCTGACCAAATCCACCCGCCAGCACGGTCGACCAACCATCAATCTCGCCGGATCGCACGTCGAACTCAAGATTCTCTTGGGCGTTACTGCCATAAGTCAGGTTCAAATCGGCGCCGGCCTTGGCGGTGGGCTGGATCGGGGTGAACTGAAATTCGCCCGCAATGTTATTGTACCAGCGATCAACCGGATTGCCCGGTCCATAAATCACGTTGGTGTTCTGGATCATGCCAAGCTGCGGGATCGTCGGCGACTGCCAAAGTCCGGTCACCACATCCGCAATCGGCACGCCATCAAACGTCACGGCAATGGCGCCGTCCTGGGTATAGCCCGCATAGCCGCCCCAACCTTGCACCACACCATTCAGTGTGATGGTCGCTTTGGTCGACCCGGTATTGCCATACGTGTTCACATTGACGCCAGGCGCATAGCTCAATGCGCGTGCAGCACCGCCAACCGGCCCCGCCTGGTCCTGTAACTGCTTATCCAGCACCCGAATCGTTTGGCCGGATTTAAAAATCTGTTTCTTGGTCGGCTGTGGCGTAGCGCCGGATACGGCCTGGCCACCCGTAGCGCTGACTTCGCCAGCATTGATCGCCTGCGCCCATGCCATGACGGGCATCAGAGCGGTACTGCCCAACAGGGCCGCCAGAAGAATTGGTTTCGCCGGGTTGAATTTTTGCTGCACGGGAAGACTCCTGTAACTTTTCATTGCGATCGCTGGGCGTCCAAGACCAGAATCCATCCTGGCAGGCAATCGCTCTTCGAGATTCTCGTTGTATATTCATCGAATCTTCAATTTTCTGTCATTGAACTGTCATCGAGCTAGACGCCAAACCCCCCGCAATCCTTAACAACATATAAAAATAGAGACGTGCCTCAAATTAAAAACTGCATGTCTCATCGCAAAATACTTATTGACGAATACCCTTATTGGTTGTATTTAAGAATTCAGAAAACCAGAGGTTGTCATGAAAATACTAATTTTTGGTACGAATAATAGTAATTTAGATCGGCTGGTGCCGTATCTGAAGTCCAGACTCGCCATTGTCGATCACGCGGCCGATGGTGAAGAACTGCTCGATCTCGTCCGCTTCTATGATTACGACGCGGTGATCTTGCACCTCAGCGACGGCAGGGCGCCAGACATCGAATTAATTCGCCGCCTGCGCAGTGCTGGCTTGCGCGCTCCTTTGCTCGTGCTTGCCGCCCAGCTCTCCGAGGCTGGCCGCTTGCGGGTGCTCGAAGCCGGCGCCGATGAGCTGGTCATCCAGGCCGCCTCCCATGAAGAGATTTTTCTCCGCGTACAAAACCAAGCCCGGCGCCAGCGCGGCTTTCAAAACGCTGTGCTGGGCTTTGGTAATGTGGAAATCAACACCAACTCGAAACGCATTCTGGTGGACGGGGCTGCGATTCCGCTCACCAAAAAAGAATATCAAATCATCGAAATCCTTGCCCTGCGCAAAGGCTGCGTGCTGAGCAAGGAGGTGATACTCGACCATCTCTATGGTGGTCTTGATGAGCCGAATGCAAAAATCATCGACGTATTCATTTGCAAAATTCGCAAGAAAATGGCGAATTTCGGCGTCGGTGACTTCATCGAAACCAGTTGGGGCCAAGGCTATATGATTGCCGAGCCACACAGCCTTCCGCCGAAACAGATCGCCGAACCCAATACTGCACTGTCATTGCGGGTTGCTGGATTACGCGCCTGACACCGCTCACGCGGCGGCATCATGGCGCTGTTCCAAACCCCGCAACGCCCGGTCAATCCATTGGGCCGTCAGGCGCTCGCTCAAACGGTTTTGGCCCAACCGATCAGCCAGAACGCCGAAATCGACCCAATCGAGTTTCTGGTCTTGGTTAAAACAGGAGAATACCACCCGCCGTTCACCACTCACCGGATCGACATGCAATTGCAAACATTGCGCGCAGACTTCCTTCATCATGCATTGCATCGGCGAATTGATCGAGCCGACGGCGTGATGTCCTGGCGCAAGATAAGGCTGCAACACGCCATGCCGCGCTTGGGCAACCGCCCGCATCATCCGATCCGAACCAATCGCGATCAGCTCGTTGCACGCATCCAGCTTCAATTCCACCGCGCCCAAGGCGCCCGTCGCATAAGCCAACATGGCATCGACGATATTGCCCACGAAATGGCGATCCTGCGCACGTCCCGGCACAAAACCGGGGGCTTCGTCACTGCACCAAATGATCACATCTGCCGCCCGCTCAATGGCCTCGACATGATAGCGGTCGGCCAATTTTTTATAGCCGGCAAAATACAACACGCGGGTTCCCGCCGCACGCAAGGCCGCGCCAATCGAGAACAGCACGGCATTACCCAGCCCGCCGCCGACCAGCACGACCGTGCTGTTCTGAGCGATATGGGTTGGCGTGCCAGTTGGCCCCATCAGCACCACCCGCTCGCCTTTGCGCAAATGGGCGCATAAATCCGATGATCCGCCCATTTCCAGGGCGATTACCGAAACCAGGCCGCGCTCGGCATCGGCACTGGCGCCGGTCATCGCAAGACCTTCCATCGCCAGCACCGTGCGCAGTTTTTTGCTGCCAACGCCCGATGGCTCCGCGATGGTTTCCTCCCAAACCGGTGCCTTGCTCTCGAAATTCTGCAAGCGGAAAAATTGACCCGGTTTAAAGGATCGCGCTGCGGCGGGGGCGTGCAGCACCACTTCCACAATCGTGGGCGTTAGGCGATGCACCGCGTGAACATGCACATCCAAGGCCGCCCGCAATTGCGCGAGCGGGTCCTGGCCTGCGGCGGGGCGCGCATTCATCAGTGCGGAGACAATCGGATAGCCACGCTTGGCACTGCCCATGGCTTTGACCACGTTGCCAAAAAATGACGGATGCAAATCGCCGAAAAATGAGATCATCCGGCCATCGGCGGCCCGGTGCATCAGCACATCGGTGGTCGCGGGCTTAGCGGTCGCGCGCTCGGGGCTAACCTTATCGCCCGAGGCGTCAATGGCTTGAAAATATTTGCCATCGAGCAGAATCCGCCCGTCCTCGCGCGCCAGCACGGTGTTGGGCTGGGTGCCCGCCGCCACCAGAATCGCGCGGGCGGGCAGCACAAAATCGGTATTATCGCGGCGCACCCGCAAGCCGGCCGCATGGCCATGCGGGTCGAGCTCAACCGCAACCGGCGTAACATTTTCCGCAAATTTGACGCCCTCTTCGAGCGCCTTGGCGACTTCCTCATGATTGAGGGTGTAGCTTGGCGCATCGATCAGGCGGCGGCGATAGGCGATGGTTGCGCCGCCCCAGGATTCCAACAAAGGTGCGAAATGCGGCGGGCGCGATTCTGCCAAAGCAGCTTTGCGCTCAGCGCTGATCGCGGCTTCGTGGGCGAGGAACTCTTCGGCGATGGCAGTATCTTCGGCAGACCAGCCGGCACGCACGGCGGCAACGCCGCGCTCATGCACCAAAATGCGATAGCGCAGCGCGAATTTCTCGACTTGCCGCACATAGTAGGCGAGGCTTTCGGTCGCTGTGTCGATCGCGGTGAGACCGCCGCCAACGACCACGATGGGCAGACGAAGCTGGAGATTCGCAATCGATTCCGCCTTGGCGGCACCGGTGAGTTGCAGCGCCATTAGGAAATCCGAGGCCTGGCGGACGCCGCGCGCCAAACCATTGGGGATATCGAGCACGGTGGGCCGCCCTGCGCCCATGCAGAGGGCGATATGGTCAAAGCCCATCGCCCAGGCATCATCCATCGAGAGGGTGGCCCCGCCGCCGAAGCGCACACCGCCAAAAGCGGCGAAGCGGCTGCGGCGTTCCAGCAGCAGGCGGATGAGTTTCAGGTAGTTTTTGTTCCAGCGCACGGTGATGCCATATTCGGCCACGCCGCCGAAACCAGCCATCACCCGGTCATCCAAATTCTCGAACAGCGTGGCCGCATCGCGCACCGGCGTGGCAATGTCGAAATCCAGCGGCTCGATTTTCAGGCCATCGATGGCGGCAACATGATGGCCCTCATTGAGCAAGTGATGCGCCAAGGTGAACCCGGCGGGGCCAAGCCCGACAACCAAGGCGGCGCGGCCACTGGCGGGGCGCTCAATCGGGCGGCGAATATCCAGCGGATTCCAGCGGGTGAGCAGGGCATAGATTTCGAAACCCCAGGGGAGCGCAAGCACATCGCGCAGAATGGCGCTTTCGGCCTGGGGGATATCGACCGGTTCCTGCTTTTGGAAAATGCAGGATTTCATACAATCATTGCAAATTCGGTGGCCGGTCGCCGCGACCATGGGATTATCGATCAGAATCGTGGCGAACGCGCCGAGCAGATCACCACCCGCGCGCAGCATGTTCATTTCGCTGATCCGCTCTTCGAGCGGGCAGCCGGCTAGGGTGACGCCGAAGGGTGATTTTTGAAAGCCGCCGGCTTTGCGATCCGGCAGGCCTTTGGAGCAGCTATCCTTGCCCTGTTCGTGGCACCAGATGCAGTAATTGGATTGATCGAGGCCCTGTGCGGTGGTCATACCCGGATCGGTGAGCGAAAAACCATCGCGGGCGCGCCATTCATGTTCCGGCAGGCGCAGCATGGTCACGCCATCGCGCTCGATGGTCTCGACGGCGACGAGGCTGGTGGGGTTGAGTTTACGCGGGATCAGAAACAGCACATCGCCGTGATGGGCAGCGCGGCCGGCATGGGTCAGGGCGGCCCAAGCGGCGTATTCGCGTGCGAGATCGAGCGATTCTTGGTCGTTGGCGGCCTCGAAATCGAGTACGGCGCGGGCGAAATTCAGCTCGTTGAACGGGGTGACGCCACGGGATTCGAGGGCCGCGCGCAGGGCTGGACCGGCGGATTCGGCGGGGTCGGGGTATTGTTTGACCGCGCTGCGCTGGACAAAATTGCGTTTGACGGTGCGGATTGGGTCGCGCATCGCGGTTTGGGCGGCGATGGCGGCGATTTCGCCCTCGATTCCGAACAGGGTGCCGAGCTGGGCGACCAGGTGCGGGGCGAGGGCGATGATCAGGGCGGCTTCGTCATGCTTGTCGATCGCATCTGGCTCGGCGCGGGCGCGCATTAGTTTGGCGTGGAGGTCCGCATCATCGCGTTGCAGGGCGGCGACGAATTGGCGATCCAGCGCGATTAAATCATCACGCGGCGCGAGGGCGATCGCGTGGGAACCACTTATCTTGTGCATTGTCTCGCCTTGCCATAGCGGCGGGCGCGCTACAAGGGAGATTAGCCGATGGGGCCTTGGCCGATGGCGAGAAATTTATCGCGGCGTTTGCGCTTGAGGGCTTCGGGGGTGAGGGATTTCAGCGGCGCGAGGGTTGCGGTGATGACATCGGCCAGGGCGTCAATTGCGGCATCGGGGTTGCGGTTTGCGCCGCCGAGGGGTTCGGGGACGATGCGATCGATGATGCCGAGTCGTTTGAGGTCTTGGGCGGTAATTTTCATCGCTTCAGCGGCTTGGGCGGCCATCGCGCGGTCTTCCCAGAGGATGGCGGCGCAGCCTTCGGGGGAAATCACCGAGTAGATCGCGTGCTCGAACATTAATACGGCATCCGCCGCGGCGATGGCGATGGCACCGCCGGAGCCGCCTTCGCCGATGATGGTGGCGATGAAGGGGACTGGGGCGGCGAGGCAGGCATCGATCCCACGGGCGATGGCTTCGGCTTGGCCACGGGCTTCGGCATCGATGCCGGGATAGGCACCGGAGGTATCGACGAAAGAGAGGATGGGGAGGCCGAATCGACCGGCAAGGTCGATCAGGCGGCGGGCTTTTCGATAGCCTTCGGGGCGGGGCATGCCGAAATTATGTTTCAGGCGGGATTCGGTATCGGCGCCTTTTTCGATGGCGAGGACCATCACCGGCTCCCCGCGAAACCGGCCAGGGCCGGCGATGATTGCGGCATCTTCGGCGAAAGCGCGATCACCGGCCAGGGGGGTGAAATCGGTGATCAGGCGGGCGATCACGTCTTTGGATTTTGGGCGCTCAGGGTGGCGGGCCACCTGGGTTTTTTGCCAGGGGGTGAGTTTGCCATAGACCGTGCGAAGCTGGCGCTCGGCCTTATCGGACAGGAGGGCCACTTCTTCGGCGATGTTGAGGGCGCCCGGATCGGTCATCCGGCGCAGCTCTTCGATTTTCGCCTCTAGCTCGGCGATTGGCTTTTCGAAATCGAGAAAATGACGCATGGCAATCCGGTGTCGCAGATTGGGCCGGATGTCAAATCGGGCCTTGTGCGCCGGATTTTTGTTGTTATATCGTAATGATTTAGGCGTGCGGCGGCGTTAACAGGTGGCGGCGATAAAATTCCGCAGCCGGATGGGCAGCGTGTAGCGCGGGTCTGGCCCCGGATCGGGCGGGATGGGCGGGAGGGTGATTGGGGGTGGCGGGGAAAATTTTGGCGCGGGGGCGAGGGTGAGGCGCGCGATGTGGCAGAGCGGGCGGATGATGGCGGCGAGTTGCGGGTCTTGCGCGAGGAGGGTTTGGCAAGCGGGGTCGTGCAGCAGGGATTGCAGCTTGGCGCAGGCGCAGGCGAAGGCCGAGCCGGGGGCGGCGCGGCGCAGCCAGCCATAGGCGTTCGAGGGGCGCGGGATTGGGTTTGCGGGCCGGGCGGGCCGAGGTGGGCGGGGTTTGGTGGGTGGGTGGGGGGTGCGGCGCAAGCGGGCTTTGAAGCGCAAGGCAATGCGGTGCACCCGGTTCCAGGCCTGGGCGCGCAAGGGGGCGATGAGGCGGGCGGCGTAGGCATCGGCGGCGAGGGCGCGCAGGAACAGGTTCATCACCAGGGTAAAGCGCTGGAGAATGGCGACTGAGAGACGCTGCGCGGGGGTGGAGGGTCCAAATGTCATCAAAACTAACATTGCACAAGGGCTGGCGGGTGCGCAAGCGGTTTTTGCGCCGTTATGGGGGTGTGCTGACGGGGGTGGGCTGATGCGGTTGGTTATCGTTCGATAAGCAAAAGGTATTGGCTTTAGGCTTCGCGATCAGGCTAGAACATTTTTACTTGGCGGCAGGTAACACATAACAGGAGAGACGGAATGAGGTATTTTCGGAGCTTGATTGTGGCGGCGGCTGTGTGCGGAGCGGTGCTGGGGGTGGCGCGGGCGGATGGGAGCGGGATGACGCCGATGCCGGGTGGGAAAATTTACACCAAGGGCACGATGGTGATGGGCAAGCCGGTTGAGTTTGAGATGAAGATTGATGCGAAGACGATGGCGATGCTGCATGCCGACATGATGCAGCATAATAAAATGGGACCGGCGGACACGATGATGTGCCAATTGCATGTGGTGCATATGCATCGGGGCATTGTGATGCTGGCTTGCACGCCGGGGTAATTGCGCCGGGCGGTGCTGCGTGAACAGATTGCGCATTTAACAAGGCTCCGCAGGGGCCTGATCGGGAGCGGACAATGGCGGAGCGAAAGAGCAAAGCGGCTCCGGCACGCGCGGATCAGTGCGTGCTGGTGTTGCAAGGCGGTGGCGCGCTGGGGGCGTATCAGGCCGGGGTTTATCAGGCGCTGCATGAGGCCGGCGTAGAACCTGATTGGGTGATTGGCACCTCGATTGGGGCGATTACGGCGGCGTTGATTGCGGGGAATGAGCCGGAGGACCGGCTCGACCGGCTGATGGAATTTTGGGACCGGGTTGAATATGCGCTGCCGGTGAATGCGCTCGCGGCGATGCCGGGCGGGGCGCCGGCCTCACGGGCGATGACGATGTGGGGTGGGTTGCCCGCGTTTTTCTGGCCGAACCCGATGGCGATGTTGGGGCAGAGCTGGCCGTTGGGGGCTGAGCATGCTGGGTATTATTCGACCGGGCCGCTGCGCAAGACGCTGAGCAGCTTGGTGGATTTTGACCGGATTAATCGGCATGAGACGCGGATTTCGGTGGGGGCGGCGAATGTCTGCACCAGCCAGATGCATTATTTTGATAGTCGTGAGCAGGTGTTTTGCGTTGAGCATGTGATGGCGTCAGGCGCGTTGCCGCCGGCATTTCCGCCGGTGCGGGTGGATGGCGAGTTGTATTGGGATGGGGGGATTCTCTCGAACACGCCGCTGGAGGCGATTTTTGATGATAATCCGCGCCGCGATGCGTTGGTGTTTTCGGTGCATGTGTGGAACCCGGACGGGCCGGAGCCGGTGACGATGGCGGAGGTGTTGAACCGGCAGAAGGATGTGCAATTTGCTTCGCGGTCCCGCAGCCAGGTGCAGCGCCAGCGCGAGATGCATAAATTGCGGCATGTGATTGCGAATTTGGCGCAGCGTTTGCCGGACGAGGCGCGGGTGAGCAATGAGGTGGCGGAATTGGCGAGCTATGGCTGCACCACGCAGATGCATGTGGTGGCGCTGCTGGCGCCGAGTTTGCCGGAGGATGATCAGAGCAAGGATTTGGATTTCAGCGGGGCGAGTATTCGGGCGCGCTGGAATGCGGGCTATGCGCAGACGCGGGCGGCTTTGGAGCAAGCGCCGTGGACGGCACCGACGGACCCGCTGGAGGGCGTGATTTTGCACCGGTTTACCCCGTAATTTTTCACCTGTTTTTGTTCTCCTGACTGATGAGAGTGATCATGAAACCAGACGATGTGTTGACCATCCCTTCGATGCCGATGGCGTCACCTTCCTATCCACGGGGGCCTTATCGGTTCATTGACCGGGAGTATTTGATTGTCACGTATCTCTCTGATCCGGAGGCGATCCGGGCGGCGCTGCCTGAGCCGTTGGAGCCGGATGGGAGTGGGACGGTGTTGTTTGAGGTGATCCGGATGCCGGATTCGGCGGGATTTGGCGATTACACCGAGGCGGGGATTGTGATTCCGGCGTTGCTGCATGGGCAGGCGGTGAATTTCACGGCGCAGATGTATTTAGATGATGAGCCGCCGATTGCGGGCGGGCGGGAGATTTGGGGATTTCCGAAGAAATATGGCGCACCTTCGCTGGCGGTGGTGCATGACACGCTCACCGGGCGGCTGAGCTATGCCGATATGCTCGTGGCGGTGGCGACCATGGGGTATAAGCATCAGAACATGCTCTACGACGTGGACGGGCAGAAGCAGTGCAGCAGTGCGTCGATTATTAAAAAGATGAGCCGGACGCAGGTGAATTTGAAGATTATTCCCGATGTGGACGGCACGCCGGCGATTAGCCAGCTGGTTGGGTATAATTTGACCGATATTCAGGTGAAAGGCGGCTGGTCAGGCCCGGCGCGGCTGCAGTTGAACGCGCATGTGAACGCGCCGCTGGCCGATTTGCCGGTGCGCCGGGTGGTGGGCGGGCTGCATTTCATTGCGGATTTGACGCTGCCTTATGGGCGGGTGCTGCATGATTATCTGAAGGGTGGGTAGGGGGAGCGCAAAAATTTAGCGGCGGGCTGAGGCGAATGCGGCGATCACTCTTGGATCAAGCTGATCGTGGTTGTTGCGCAAAAACGCATCGAGCCCGATGATCGCGCTGGTGGTTGTTACCCGCTTGATGATTTGATTGTTGATGGAGATTTCGATCGCGTTGTGGTGCGGGCCTGTTTGCTCGGCGATAGATCGCATGACCCGGAGCGAAACTTGGTGTGTGGTCATGCCGATGATGACGATGGCGGAACCGCCATCGCGCAGGAGGTCGGCGTAGAGTAGTTGGCCGGATTCGAGGTTGATTGGGTCGTTCATCGGATTATTTTGCTCTGGCAGAGCATCGCGTGCGCAGTGGTCGGTGGAAGGTGGTTGGTGATATTCGCGCTCGTGGAATGAGCGGTCATTGCTCAGCTATCAAACAACAACATTTTTTATAATTTTTTTAGGGTTACGGCTGCAACCTTAGTTTCGACCAAGTTCATCCGATCTCGGAGGAAAATCTATGAATCTCTGACTGGCAAGTGGGCCTGTTGTTCTAAAAAATCCAAACATTTCGTTACCGCGTTCATATGCAATCCGATCATGGTCAGACCAGTTATCGCATTCCAGGAGTATTAAATCTTCAGAGTTTGATTGAACAAATCTAGGCGCATCAATAGCTATACCAATAACTTTTTGAAGTTTCGGGAACCTATTTTTTGCACTACCGCACGCAACTTTCAGCATTTCCTGACGGAATTTTCGATATATAGCATAGTCGGCAATTTCTACCGCTCTAACTTGGAGAAAGATATAGCCTATGTCACTATCCAACCCCGAAAAATAAGTCATTTTTCGTTGAATTTGGCCTTGATCTAATTTGATATATGCGAACTTTTGTATTGCTTCTATTATTTCGTTCGCTAACGCTCTGCGGGCGAGTCTTCTTTCTTTTGCCATTTCCCGAACAGCGCTCGGTCCCAAAATATTAGTGTTGCCGATCGCCGTTCCTTCTAGCATATATTGGCTATTCCTCTGGATTAGGTCGTCCCAAATGTATGATTTTCTGTTGGCTTCTTTCTGAGATCGATATTGTTGAGATTTTACGAAATCCGCCCATATGCCTTCTTGTATTATGAACACATTATATTTACCATCTTGCGTCCCAATATAGTATTTATTTGATTTTGATTGGAAATTTTGAAGATAATGTGCGAGAAGATCTTCCTCTCCGGCATACGCCAGTGCTTTGTATTGCTTAACCGCTCTTTCTTTTTCTTTCAAGTAATCCGAGAAATCGGCAATCGTGTCTAATTCGCCTAAGATGATTTCTAAGTTTTGACTGTCAAAAACATGGACAGGATCGTTTTTTTCGATCGGTATCAAGAAAGGGAATATTGGATCGGAATCGCTATCTTCATATTTAATAGCGAGGCTACCATAGACATTCTTTCCCGAGAATTTGATACATGCTTCCTTCGCTCCATGCGCTACTACAATGAGGTGAATTCGCAAATTTGAGCGATCATCGGGGAGCCGAAGGGCAATTTTGCATTCCGCATCAAAGAAAATATCGCCTCCGGTGATGATGTGACGCCTAGCGCCTTTTGCAGTCGTGATTTGCGCTGTAATGACCTTTCGGTGCCATCGTCGCCAAGCCAACTCTATGTTATCGCTATGTTCGAAACTTCGAACCTCGCGATCAAAGAATAGAAATATGTCATTGTCTAGAATTGCAATTACGTCGCACAGTTCGGTACCGGGTTTACGAAATGGATTCGCATAACTCCACAACCGAAGAAACGTTTTATCGCAAAGCTCGGCCAGTAGACGTTCAGTGCCAGTTATCCCAAACTTTTTTACCTTCATTTTTCCTCTTTAAAAAAGTAATTTTAGTTAATTCAAACCGCGCTATAACATATATTTGACATATTAGAAGAAGTCTAATCAATTTTTTAATCGTTAGCAGTAGTGATTCAGAATTTTTGATTTGCCCGGATTGTTTCCTGATTGTCAACGACGCTGAGGCGCTTTTCGATGGTATCCCCAAGCAACGTTGGATCGCCACGCTGCGCTCGCGATGACGGCGGCGGGGCGGCATGGGGAGCGGAAGTTCTTTGCTCCTTTCTTTCAAGAAAGGAGTTTTGCTCCTCTGGTTTTCGCTTTGCTGCGCGGTGTCGGTTGAGCTGTTGGGTTGTGCGCATGGTTTTTCGATAATCAGATTTGGCTGAGGATGGTTAAATTCGCTGCCCAGGGCAATCGCCTTTGGGGGTGGTTGAGATGGATCGCCACGCTGCGCTCGCGATGACGCTGACGTGGCGATGGGGGCGGGAGCGGTTAGGCGGTTTCTTTGTAGAGTTCGCGACCGATGAGCATGCGGCGGATTTCGGAGGTGCCGGCGCCGATTTCGTAGAGTTTGGCGTCGCGGAGGAGGCGGCCGGTGGGGTAATCGTTGATGTAGCCGTTACCGCCGAGGCATTGGATGGCTTCGAGGGCCATCCAGGTGGCGCGTTCGGCGGCGTAGAGGATGGCGCCGGCGGCGTCTTTGCGGGTGGTTTTGCCTTGGTCGCAGGCTTTGGCGACGGCGTAGACATAGGCGCGGCTGGCGCTGAGGGTGACGTACATATCGGCGAGTTTGCCTTGGATGAGCTGGAATTCGCCGATTTTTTGGCCGAATTGTTCGCGCTCATGGACGTAGGGGATGACGATATCGAGGGCGGCTTGCATGAGGCCGAGGGGTCCGCCGGCGAGGACGGCGCGCTCGTAATCGAGGCCGCTCATCAGGACGTTGACGCCGCGCCCGAGGCCGCCGAGGATGTTTTGTTCGGGGATGGCGCAATTATCGAAGACGAGTTCGCCGGTGTTGGAGCCGCGCATGCCGAGTTTGTCGAGCTTTTGGGCGCAGGAGAAGCCGGGGAAGGTTTTTTCGACGATGAAGGCGGTGATGCCGCGCGGGCCGGCGGTGGGATCGGTTTTGGCGTAGACGACGAGGGTGTCGGCGTCGGGGCCGTTGGTGATCCACATTTTGGTGCCGTTGAGGATGTAGGTGTTGCCATGTTTTTCGGCGCGCAGGCGCATGGAGACGACATCCGAGCCGGCGTTGGGTTCGCTCATGGCGAGGGCGCCGATGGCGGTGCCATCGAGCAGGGCGGGGAGGTATTTTTGCTTTTGGGCTTCGGTGCCGTTGAGGTTGATTTGGTTGACGCAGAGATTGGAGTGCGCGCCGTAGGACAGGCCGACGGAGGCGGAGGCGCGGGAGATTTCTTCCATGGCGATGGTGTGGGCGAGGTAGCCCATGCCGGCGCCGCCATATTGTTCGGGCACGGTGATGCCGAGCAGGCCGATGGCGCCGAGTTTTTGCCAGAGATCGGCGGGGAAGTCGTTATCGCGATCGATGGCGGCGGCGCGGGGGGCGATTTCGGCGGCGGCGAAGCGGCGGATGGAGTCGCGCAGGGCCTCGATTTCCGGGCCGAGGTCAAAATCGAGCATGGATTGGCTATTGGCGAGCATTTTGGTCTCCCGAGAGATGGTCAGGCGGATGATAGCGCGGGGAGCGGGCTTCGAGCCAGCCCCAGAGGCCGAGGGCGGCGCCGATGATGCCTTCGGTGCCGTTGTAATTGATGATTGCGGTGACGCCGAGGGTGAGGGCGGCGATGCCGATTGGGCGGTTGGCGAAGGCGAAGGCGAGCAGGCCGAGCAGGAGGGCGGTGAGGCCGAACAGGCGTTCGTACTGTGCCCAGAGCACGGCGTGGCGCGGGAGGCAGACCAGCGGGGCGTGCGGGGCGGCGCAGAGGGCGACGAAGGCGCGCGGGGCGATGGTGGCGTCGCGGAAGGCGTAGGCGGCGACGCTGATGAGCAGGGTGATGGCGATGCCGATCAGGTCGCCACGGTTGGGGCGGGGGATCATGGGTGTGATTCGGGGCGTGAGTTGGGTGTGTGGGGGTTGGGGGAGCGGAGCCTTGCCCTTCGGGCGGCTGCCTCGTAATGGTGCATTGCGAAAACGCCTTTCCATACGTGAAAATCCATCAGCACGGGTTCAAGCACGCGAGCATGGCCGAGACAAATGATATGCCGAGTACGTCGGCTTTGAGTTTCCAGGATATTATTCTGACGCTCCATCGGTTTTGGGCGCGGCAGGGCTGTGTGATTTTGCAGCCTTATGACATGGAGATGGGGGCGGGCACGTTCCATCCGGCGACGACGCTGCGGGCGTTGGGGGATACGCCGTGGCGGGCGGCGTATGTGCAGCCCTCGCGCCGACCGGCGGATGGGCGGTATGGCGAGAATCCGAATCGGTTGCAGCATTATTATCAGTATCAGGTGATTATCAAGCCGAGTCCGGCGGATGCGCAGGATTTGCTGTTGGAGAGTTATCGGGCGATTGGGCTTGATCCGAAGCGGCATGATTTTCGGTTTGTGGAGGATGATTGGGAGAGCCCGACGCTGGGGGCGTGGGGTTTGGGCTGGGAGGTTTGGTGTGATGGGATGGAGGTGGGGCAATTTACCTATTTCCAGCAGGTTGGCGGGATTGCGGTGACGCTGCCGAGCTTTGAGATGACGTATGGGCTGGAGCGGCTGGCGATGTATGTGCAGGGGGTGGAGAATGTGTTTTCGCTCCGGTTTAATGACGCGCCGGATGGGCGGAGCGTGACGTATGGCGAGGTTTTTCTGCGGGCGGAGCGGGAATATTCGGCGCATAATTTTGAATTTGCGGATACGGCGATGTTGATCCGGCATTTTGGCGATGCGGAGCGCGAATGCGGAGCGCTGGTGGCGCGGGGTTTGGCGTTGCCCGCGTATGATTATTGCATCAAGGCGAGCCATTTGTTCAATTTGCTCGATGCGAGGCGGGTGATTTCGGTGGCGGAGCGGGCTTCGTATATCGGGCGGGTGCGCGCGTTGGCGAAGGCGTGTGCGGAGGCTTGGGTTGCAGGGTCTGGGGTTGCCGGGTGATGGCTGAGTTTTTTCTGGAAATTTTTTCTGAGGAAATCCCGGCGCGGATGCAGGCGGAGGCGGCGGTGGCGTTGGGCACCCTTGTGTCGGGTCACTTGTCGGAGATCATTCCGTCGGGAACGTTGATTAATCGGTATTGGGGCCCGCGACGCCTTGCGATCCATGCTCGTGTTCAAGATCACACATTCCGGGTTACATCGGTCTCGATAGAGAGTGATACCATAAGAGGGCCAAAAATTGGCTCACCGTCGGCTGCCTTAGAGGGATTTCTGAGGAAGAATGCGGCGGGTCAGAACCTTGATCTTGTGAAAGAGCGATTGATTGAGCTTGATGGTTATCACCATCTGCGGATTGAGCAAGTGAATGAATCGCGCTCAGCGCATGACATCATTCTGGAGAAACTTGGACCCGTTCTGTCGCGACTTAAGTGGCGGAAATCGATGCGGTGGGGGCAGAGCGGGGCATTTACCTGGGTTCGTCCGTTGCGTCGCGTTATTTGCTTGTTGGACGGCCATGTTGTGCCGATACAACTGGGCCCGGTGGTCGCGTCGAATTTGAGCGAGGGGCATCGTTTCATGACGCCGGGGCCGTTCGTGGTTACCGACGCTGGGCAATGGGAGCGTGAACTCGAGCAGCGCTTTGTCATTGCCAGCGCTGAGAAACGGCGGCGGGCGATTGAGGACTCACTGAATGATGCGGCGCATGCGCATGCGGTAACGATTGTCCAAGATGCTGGATTGCTTGAAGAAGTGACCGGGCTGGTGGAGTGGCCGGTGGCGTTGATGGGGGCGATTGAGCCGCGCCAGATGGCGTTGCCGCCGGAGGTGCGCGAGCTTTCGATGAAGGTCAATCAGCGTTATTTTGCCACGCGCGATGCGACGGGGCAGCCCGCGCCGTATTTTGCCTTTGTGGCGAATATTGCGGCGGATGATGGCGGGGCTGCGATTATTGCTGGCAATGAGCGGGTGTTGCGGGCGAGGCTCGCGGATGCGGAGCATTTTTGGAATTTGGACCGGCAAACGGCGTTAGAGGATTATTTGCCTCGGCTGCAATCGGTGGTGTTTCACGCGAAATTGGGCACGCAGTTTGAGCGGGCGGAGCGGATTGCGGGGTTGGCCGGGCGGATTGCTGCGGCGCTGGGTGCGGATGCGGCTGGGGTGCGGCTGGCCGCGCAAGCGGGGCGGTTATGCAAGGCGGATTTGGTCACTGGCATGGTGGGCGAATTTCCGGAGTTGCAAGGGATTATCGGCGGGTATTACGCGGATGACCGCGATGTGGGTGCTGCGATCCGGACGCATTATCAACCTAAAGGGCCGGGCGATGCGGTGCCGGTGGGAGAGGTTGCGTGCGCGGTGGCGCTGGCTGATAAAATCGATACGCTTCGGGAATTTTTCCGGATTGGTGAAATCCCCAGCGGCTCGGGCGATCCGTATGCGTTGCGGCGCGCGGCGTTAGGGGTGATCCGGATTATTCTGGAGAATGGGTTGCGCGTGGCGTTGCGGAGTTTGCTGGAGAGCGACGCGGTGTTTGATTTTATCATCGAACGGCTGCGGGTGAAGTTGCGGGGCGAGGGCAAGCGGTTTGATGTGTTGAATGCGATTCTGGCGGCGGCGCCGGATGATGATTTGGTGCGAATTGAGCAACGGGCTGTGGCGTTAGAGGATTTTATCACTACTGATGCGGGCAATCGTTTGGTCCAGGCCTATCGGCGCGGGACAAATATTTTGCGCATTGAAGAGGCCAAGGATGGGCCTTATGCGCCCGAAGTTCATGCTAATCAGTTCGAGCGACCCGATGGCGAAGAGGCGGCGCTGAATCGACGATTGGATGAAATTGGTGGTCAGTTGAGTGTTCTCGCCGGAGCCAATGGGTTTGATTTTGTTTTGCAGGAACTTGAAACATTGCACGAGCCGGTCGAAAAATTTTTTGATGCGGTCACGGTGAATGCGGCTGATCCGGCGGTGCGCCGGAATCGGTTGGGGTTGCTGGCTCAATTGCGGGACGTGATGCATCGCGTTGCCGATTTCTCGAAACTCGAAGGGTAGGTCTGCCATGACTCAGTATGTGTATAGTTTCGGTCCTGGTGCCAGCGATGGCAGTGCGGCGTTGCGTAATTTGTTGGGCGGCAAGGGGGCGAATTTGGCCGAGATGGCCAGCATCGGCCTGCCGGTGCCGCCGGGATTTACCATCTCCACCGAGGTTTGCACCGCTTATTACGAAAATGGGCAGCGTTATCCTGAGGGGTTGCAAGCGCAGGCGGATGCGGCGTTGGCCGCGATTGAGGCCAAGACCGGGCGGAAATTTGGCGATAAGCACAAGCCGTTGCTCGTCTCGGTGCGCTCCGGGGCGCGGGTTTCGATGCCGGGGATGATGGATACGGTGCTGAATTTGGGGCTGAATGATGTGACGGTGCAGGGGCTGGCCGAAGGCGCTGGCGATGCGCGGTTTGCGTGGGATTCCTATCGGCGGTTCATTCAGATGTATGGCTCGGTGGTGTTGGATGTGCCGCATCATCGGTTTGAAGACATTATCGAACATGTCAAGCAGGATAAGGGGGTTTCGGAAGATACCCAGCTTTCCGCACAGGATTGGCACCGGGTGGTGGAGAGCTACAAGGATGTGGTGCATGCCGAGACCGGCAAGCCATTTCCGCAAGACCCGCATGACCAGCTATGGGGCGCGATTGGCGCGGTGTTTGGCTCGTGGATGAACCAGCGGGCGGTGACCTATCGGCGGTTGCACGATATTCCCGCCGATTGGGGCACGGCGGTGAATGTGCAGGCCATGGTGTTTGGCAATATGGGCAATGATTGCGGCACGGGCGTGTGTTTCACTCGCGATCCCTCCACCGGGTTGAATGCGTTTTATGGCGAATATCTGCTCAATGCGCAGGGCGAGGATGTGGTTGCGGGCATTCGCACCCCGCTGCCGCTGTCAGAGACCTATGCCAAGCCGGGGGAGACCAGCCTTGAGCGGGCGATGCCCGAGGCGTATGCCGATTTGGTGCGGGTGCGCGATGTGCTGGAGCGGCATTATCGCGACATGCAGGACATTGAATTCACCATTGAGCGCGGCAAGCTTTATATGTTGCAGACGCGCAACGGTAAGCGCACGGCGGCCGCCAGTGTGCGCATGGCGGTGGAGATGGCGCAGGCGGGTTTGATTGATGAGCGCGAGGCGGTGCGGCGAGTTAATCCGCATTCGCTCGACCAATTGCTGCATCCTACCCTCGATCCGAAAGCGCCCCGGCGGAAATTATCGAGCGGTCTGCCCGCGTCACCGGGGGCGGCGAGCGGCATTGCGGTGTTTTCCGCCGATGAGGCGGAGATGCGCGCGCAAAAGGGCGAATCGGTGATTTTGGTGCGGATCGAGACCAGCCCTGAGGATATTCATGGCATGCATGCGGCGCGCGGCATTTTGACCACGCGCGGCGGCATGACCAGCCACGCGGCGGTGGTGGCGCGTGGCATGGGCCGGCCTTGCGTGGCGGGGGCGGGCGGTTTGCATGTTGATTATGCCGCCAAGACCCTCTCGGCGGGCGGGGTGACGGTGCGGGCCGGCGAGATGCTGACCATTGATGGCGCGACGGGGGATATTTTTGTCGGCGCGGTGCCGATGATCGAGCCGTCTTTGTCGGGCGAGTTTTCGATCCTGATGGGCTGGGCCGATGCGTTCCGCCGCTTGAAAGTGCGCGCCAATGCCGAGACGCCGCTGGATGCCGAGACCGCGCGCAAATTTGGCGCTGAGGGCATTGGCTTGTCACGCACCGAGCATATGTTTTTCGATCCGGAGCGGATTGGCGCGGTGCGGCAAATGATTATGGCCAGCGATGAGCGCGGGCGCCGGGCGGCATTGGAGCGGCTGCTGCCGTTTCAGCGGCGCGATTTCACCGATTTGTTTCGGATTATGGCCGGGCTGCCGGTGACGATCCGGCTGCTCGATCCGCCGTTGCATGAATTTTTGCCGCATGGCGAGGCGGAGCTGGCCGAGATTGCCGAAGCGCTGGGGATGAATAGTGCCGCGATCCATCAGCGGGCGGCGGAGCTGGCCGAGACCAACCCGATGCTCGGCCATCGTGGATGCCGCCTTGGGATTTCGTTCCCGGAAATCTATGAGATGCAGGCGCGGGCAATTTTTGAGGCGGCGCTGGATATTGCCGCAGAAACCGGCGATGCGCCGGTGCCGGAAATCATGATCCCGCTGGTGGGGCTGAAGCGGGAATTGGAAATTACCCGCAAGCAGATCGAGACCGTAGCGCAGGCGGTGTTTACTGAGCGCGGTGCGAAAATTGCATATAGTATCGGCACCATGATCGAGCTGCCGCGCGCGGCGATGACGGCGGATATGATTGCAACGGCGGCGGATTTCTTCTCGTTCGGCACGAATGATTTGACCCAGACCGTGTTTGGCTTGTCACGCGATGACGCCGGCAAGTTTTTGCCGCGCTATATCGAGACCGGCATTCTCGCCAAAGACCCGTTCGTGACGCTGGATATTGAAGGGGTGGGCGCGATGGTGCGGATTGCGGCGGAAAAGGGCCGGAGCGTGAAGCCTGATTTGAAATTGGGCATTTGCGGTGAGCATGGCGGTGATCCGGCATCGATTGCGTTTTGCGAGGAGATTGGCCTCGATTACGTCTCTTGCAGCCCGTATCGGGTGCCGGTGGCCCGGCTCGCCGCCGCGCAAGCGGCGATTGGGGCGGCTTCGGACCGCACCGCGTAATGGCCAGCGAACCGCGCGTGACGCTGATTTCCGGCGGGGCGCGCGGCATTGGGGCGGGAATTGCGGCGTATTTGGCCCGGCGCGGTGAGCGCGTGGTGGCGGCTGATCGTGATATTGCTGGGATTATCGCGCCTGCCGGGGTGCGGCTGGTGCGCTGCGATGTGAGTGATGAGGCGGCGGTGCAAAGCCTGCTTGCTGACATTACGACCACGGAGCAGCGGCTTGATGGGTTGGTGTGCAATGCCGGGTTTATGCGGCGCACGCCGCTTGCGGACCTGAGCCTCGCGGATTGGCGGACGGTGATTGATACGCATTTGACCAGCGCGTTTTTGCTGGTGCGCGCCGGAGAAAAATTGCTGCGCGCGGCGCGCGGTGCCGTGTTGATGATGAGTTCAACCCGGGCGCATATGTCCGAACCAAACACGGAATCTTACGCGGCGGCGAAGGGGGGATTATTAGCGTTGTGCCATGCGCTCGCGATCTCGTTAGGGCCGGATGTGCGGGTGAATGCGATCAGCCCCGGTTGGATCAACAGCGCGGGCGCAGACCTCAGCGCCGAGGATCATGCGCAGCATCCGGCGGGGCGGGTCGGGACGATTGAGGATATTGCTCGGCTTGCCGCGTTTTTGCTGGGGCCGGAATCGGGATTTGTCACCGGTGCGGAATTTGTGGCTGATGGCGGGATGACGCGTAAAATGATGTACGCGCCGTAGCCCACACTAACCCTGATATTGGTCCAACTGGTCGATCAAGGCCGGGGGTTGCCAGTTGCGGAAAAACCCACGCCCGATGGCGCTGGCGACATCCATCAGCAGGATTTGCACGCGATCGAGATAAAGATGCAGGTCGCCCGCGAGCAGGCCGGCCATTGGCGGGTCGAGCAGGGTGGCGCGCAGATATTCGGCGCGCTCGATGGCGGGGGCGATGCCGCTCAGATGATGCATGCGGCGCAGATCATCGAGATGGGTTTCGCAGCGGCGCACGCAATGCAGCACTGAGCGGGCGAAAGAGGGATCGCGCAGCAAAAATTCAGCGACGTCTTGCACGTTGAAAGCGCCACGCGAGAGGCGTTTGAAGGCGTGATAGCCAGCGGCGGCGCGCAGCACGGCGTTCCACTGGGTGAGTTCGGTGACACGCCGGGCTTCGTGCTCGCGCGGAACCAGCAGCCGGTATTTGATATCGAGCAGGCGGGTGGTTTGATCGGCGCGTTCGAGTTGGCGACCGAGCTGGTAGAATTGCCAGCCTTGATCGCGATACATGGTGCCTTCGGTCACGCCGGTATGGGTTTGCACCGCTTCCTTGAGGCGGGTGCAGAGGCGCGAGAGCGAATCGCCTTCCAGGTCGGGCGGCTGGATGCGCAGCACAAAGCGATGCATCACGTTGATATGCCGCCACATTTCCGTGGAGATCAGGGGCCGCAAGGTGCGCGCGAGGGTGCGCGCTTGTTCAACGCAGGCGGGGATGCTGGTTGGGTTTTCGCGGGCGAGCAGATAGAAGCGTTTGACCGCCATGGGGTCGGATTCGGCACCGACGCCGAGCCAAGTTGCGAAATTCGCTTCATCGGCGTTGATTGCGACCAAGGCGGCCCAGGATTCGGCTTCGCGACCGGGGCTTTCGAAGCTTTGCGCGACATCGATCAACCGGGCGAGATTTTCCACCCGCTCCATATAGCGGGCGACCCAGAACAGGTTTTCGGCGTCGCGCGCCAGCAAAATCGGATCGGCGCGCATCATCGGCGTGGCTCCGCGAGCACCCAGGTATCTTTCGAGCCGCCGCCCTGCGAGGAATTGACGATCAGGCTGCCTGGCTTGAGGGCAACGCGGGTGAGGCCGCCGGGTAGCACCCAGCTATCGCGGCCCGTGATGATGAACGGGCGCAAATCGAGATGGCGCGCGCCGATCCCGTCATCGGTGAGGGTGGGCGCGACCGATAGGCCGATCAAATCTTGGCTGATCCATTGCGCGGGGTCGGCGCGCAGGGCGGCGCGGGCGGCATCAAGCTCGGCGTGGCTGGCGCGCGGGCCGATGGTGATGCCGTAGCCGCCGGATTCGCCGACGGGTTTGACCACCAGCTCATCGAGATGATCGAGCGTATAGGCCAGCGCGTCCGGCTCGCGACAGATACGGGTGGGGACGTTCTCGATGATCGGGTCTTCACCGAGATAATATTTGATGATGCGCGGCATATAGGCATAGACCGCCTTGTCATCGGCGACGCCGGTGCCCACCGCGTTGGCGATGGCGACATGGCCGGCGCGCCAGGCGCGGATCAGGCCGGGGACGCCGAGCAGACTATCGGCGCGAAAAATTTCGGGATCGAGAAAATCATCATTGAGGCGGCGATAAATGGTGTGGACCCGGCGCGGGCCGGCACTGGTGCGCATGAAGACGCGGTCATTCTCGATGGTCAGATCCGCGCCTTGCACCAGCGGGACGCCCATTTCGCGGGCGAGGAACACATGCTCGAAATAGGCGGAATTATAGATGCCGGGCGAGAGCAGCACGACTTCGGGATTATCGGTGCCCTCCGGCGCGATCTCGTTCATCGCGGCGCGCAGGCGGTAGCCGTAATCATCGACCGGGCGCAGCCGCACGCCGGCCATCAGATCGGGGAAGGCGCGCAGCATCAGATGGCGGTTTTCCACCACGTAAGAAACGCCAGAGGGGGTGCGAGCATTATCCTCCAGCACGCGGAAAACGCCGAATTCATCACGAATAATGTCGATCCCGCAGACATGGACATAGGTGCCGTGCGGCACTGGGAAATCGCGCATTTCGGGGCGGAAATTCGCGTTGCCGAACACCAGATCGGCGGGGATGATGCCGTCTTTGACGATTTTGCCGTCGTGATAAATATCGCCAAGGAAGGCATTGAGCGCGGCGACGCGCTGCAGGCAGCCCGCTTCGAGGCGCGCCCATTCGGCGGCGGTGAGGATGCGCGGGATGCAATCGAAGGGTAAAATTCGATCGATCGCCTGGGCATCGGAATAGACGGTGAAGGTGATGCCAAGATCGATCAGGTCGCTCTCGGCGGCGGTGGCGCGGGCGCGCAAGGCGGCACCGCCGATTTGTTCGAGCCGCTGGCGGATCAGCGCCGAGACGCCAGCATCATCCGGGCGCTCGCGTGTCAATTCGCAAAAAAATCGTCCGGGTTGGTAGGCGGCGAATAAATCGGTCGCGTGCGAAGCCATCCAAGGCACTCCTCTTATCGGGGCTTATGTTCAACGGTGCGGCGGCGCGATGCAACCGAAAAATAGCGCATGGTAACGATTCGGCGTGATTTTAGGCAGATTTCTGGAATGACGCGCTGATTTTTACGCCCGTTGCCGTCAAAATAGTCGCAGATTCCGGGCGCGGCTTGGGGTGGTGCAAAAATTTGCTTACGAATTATTCGCATGGCGGGGTATAAAAGAATGTAGTGATGCTGATTCCCCCCGACCCCAGGCTCGCCTATGATCCGCCGATGAGCCACGATGCGCTGCCCTCCCCGATGATCGATCAACGCGGACCGACCGTTGCGACGCGGGCGGCAGAACGGGCGGCGACGCGGATTGCGACCGAGGCGTTGCAGCGGATTGGTGCTGAGGAATTTGCCGCGCGCGGGGTGGCGCTGCGGCGGCGGGCGGGGCTGCTCAGCCCGATGCAAAAGATGGGGGCTTTGGCCGGTGGTTATGATCCGATGCCGGTACCGATGGCGGCGGCGGCGTTTTCGGGCTTGGCGCGCTCGATTGTGGCAAGGGCCTGGGCGTGCGAGGCGTTGATTGAAACGGCCTATACCAGCGGCGCGCTGAGTGCGCTGGCGGTGCCACCGGAGACGCTGTTTCGCGCGGGGAATTTCATCCGCCCGATGGTGACCGGGCCGTTGGCCGCACCCCGGCTGGGATTTTACGCGGTTGATTTGATCCGCGATCCGGCGGGCGGTTACGCGATGCTGCGCGATCATTGTGCCGCGCCCGCAGGCCTGGGCCATGCGGTGATGCTGCGCCGCTTGACCGCGGAGATGATGCCGGAAATGCGCGCGGCGGTGACGCTGGTGAGCCAGAATCCCTTGATCGAGCGGCTGCGCGAGGATTTGCACGCGCTGGCCGGGGGCCAGCCCATGGCGGTGCTTACCGATGGGCAGGGTGATTTGGCCGATATTCATTTTCTGGCACGGCTTTTGGGTGCGTTAGTGCTGCGGCCCGGCGATTTGGCGATGATTGGCGATGCGATGCAGGTCAAGACGCTGGCCGGTGGGCAGCCGTTGCGGTTGATTGTGCGCTGCATGGATGATGCGGCGATTGACCCGTTGGAACAAGGCGGATCGCCCGATCGCGGGATTGCCGGGTTGTTTTCAGCGTTACGGCGTGACCGGGCGGTGATGCTGAATGCGCCGGGGGCGGGATTAGCCGAGACGCTGGCGGGGTTTTTGCCGGATTCGGCGGATTTGCCAATGGGTGCGGCGCACGGGGCGGACGCGCATTATCGGTTTTTTGCGGTGCGGCTCGCGAGCGGTTGGGAAGTGTTGCCGGGCGGGTTGAAGCTGAGCCATGACGCCACAGGGGCGGCGGTGATGCAGGATATTTGGGTGATTGAAGCGGGCGATGCCAGTGCTTCGTCGGTCGCGCCGCCACGCACGGCGCCGCAAGCGCCCGCCCAATCGCGCCCGCGCTTGGATTTGCCAAGCCGGATTGCGGAATCATTATTCTGGCTCGGGCGCATGGTGGAGCGGCTGGATCAGGCGCAGCGTTTGCTCACCGTGGCGATGGTGCATTTTGCCGATGTTAGTGGCCTCGCACATGAGGCGACGGAGCGGGGCTTGCTCACTGAATTGTTAGTGGCGACCAAATTGCTGCCGCAGGAATGGAGCGGTAGTTTGCGCCCAGCTTCGGCGCTGCGCCAAGCGTTGGCGCGGCATCGGCCACTCTCGGCGTTCGTGCAGGAGGTGACGCGGTTGGTTGCGGTGGCGGCGGAACGATTTAGTCCGCGCATGCTGCGCAATGTGGAAGCGGCCCTCGCCTCGGCGCGGGATGCGCTGGCAAGCCATGATGATGATGAGCGTGCTTGGCCGATTTTGGCGCAAGCGATGGCGAGTTTTAGCGGCGTGATGGCAGAGGATGCGGCGGGGGGTGGCGCATTTTTGTTTGTTGAAATAGGCAGGCGGTTAGAGCGTGGGATTACGATTGCCGATACGCTCGCGCATTTGATGGCGGGCAAACCAGCGCGGCGGGATTTGGGCATTGCGCTGGCGATTGAGCTGGCGGATGCCGGGTTGAGCTATGAGACGGAATATGGCGGGGCGATTGCGCCGGAGGCAGCGTTGCAGCTTTTGCTGCATGCGGCGGATCATCCGCGCAGCCTCGCGTTTCAAACCCAAGCCCTGCAGCGCGCCTTTGCGATATTAGAGACGGCGAGCCAATTTGCGCCTGATGGTACGGCAAAGCAACTTGATGCCGGAGTAGAGGCGGGAGCGGAAGCGGATTTGCTGATCGGCGCCTTGCGGGCGCAGGCGGAAGCGTTGCGGCAACTCTCGAACCGGATGATGCGCGATTTATTTGCGCCGCGCCCGGCGGGGCATCAGCTGGGTCAATCAAGCCAGGATCGGTCGCGATGATCCGGTATGCGCTGACCCATCGTTCGCGCTATGATTATTCGGCGCCGGCGCATCATGCGCGGCATTTGCTGCATCTTTTGCCGCGCAGCCTGGGCCGGCAGCAGGTGGTGATGGCGATGCTGGATATCACGCCGCTGCCCGATCAGCGGATCGACGAGCAGGATTATTTCGGCAACAGCCTGATTTCCGTTGAATGTTTGGCGGCGCATCAGTTTTTCGAAACGGTGTTAGACGCGCAGATCCTGATTGAGCCTTGGACAGAAACGCTGGCGGCGGCGCAGGCGCGAAACCCGCTGGCGTTGGATGCGCTGCGGGCGCGCGCGTTTGGCGATCCGGCGTTGGTGGAATTTTTGCAACCGACAGCCCTCACCGAGGCCGATGCGGCGTTGCGCGCGCTGGGTGCGGCATCCTTGTTGGATGGTGCAACGCCGGCGGCGGGGGTGACGGCGTTGATGCAACAAATATATAGCGCGTTTTCCTATGAGCAGGGCGTGACCACGATTGCCACCACCGCGCAGGCGGCGTTCGCGCGGCTTGCAGGGGTTTGTCAGGATTATGCGCATGTGATGATCGCGGCGCTGCGCGCTTGCGGTGTGCCTGCGCGTTATGTGTCAGGCTATTTGCGCAGCGCCTCGGACCTCGTGGTGCCCGATGGCAGCCGGGGAGCGGAGCAGACCCATGCTTGGGTTTCGGTGTGGCTGGGTCCGGCTTTGGGTTGGCGGGATTTTGATCCGACCAATAATGTGATCGTGGATTGCGATCATGTGATCCTGGCGCTGGGGCGCGATTATGCCGATATCAGCCCGGTGCGCGGGGTGATTTTGGGCGGCGGCGCGCACACGCCCCATGTGAGCGTTTCGCTCCGGCGGATGATGGATGATTACATGCCGCCAGGATAATTCGGCCCGCCCGCGCCTTCGGGGGTAACCCAGTTGATGTTTTGCGTGGGGTCTTTGATGTCGCAGGTTTTGCAATGCACGCAGTTTTGCGCGTTGATTTGCAGCCGTGGTTTTTGCTCGTCCGCGCCGATAATTTCATAGACGCCGGCGGGGCAATAGCGGGTTTCGGGGCTGCGATATTGCGCCCAATTCACCGAAATGGCGATTTCGGGATTGCGCAATGTTAGATGAGCGGGTTGGTTTTCTTCGTGATTGGTGTTGGAAATAAACACCGAAGAGAGCCGGTCGAAGGTTAATTTGCCATCGGGCTTGGGATAGGCGATGGGCGTGCTTTGGGCGGCGGGTTTGAGGGTGGTGTTATCGGCGTGCTGGCTCAGCGTCCAGGGGGATTTGCCCCGGGTGATATAGGTCTCGAAGGCGGCGTTCATCAGCCCGCCAAACAGGCCGAATTTGGCAAAGCCGGGGCGGATATTGCGCACGGCTTCAAGCTCGGGCCACAGCCAGCTCGCGCGAATTTTGGCGGGGAACGCTTCGAGCAGATCTGGCTTGCTGCCAGCAAGGGCGTCCGCGATGGCTTCGGCGGCGAGCATGCCAGATTTCATCGCGGTGTGGGTGCCTTTGATTTTCGGCACGTTGAGGAAACCCGCTTCGCAACCGACCAGCACGCCACCGGGGACGATGAGTTTCGGGATCGATTGGAAGCCCCCTTCATTGAGGGCGCGCGCGCCGTAGGAAATGCGTTTGGCACCTTCGAAAAATGGGCGGATGGCGGGGTGGGTTTTGAAACGCTGCATTTCCTCGAACGGTGAGAAATACGGATTTTCGTAATCCAGCCCGACCACAAAACCATAGGCCATCAAATTGCCGCCCAGATGATATAAGAACGAGCCACCATAGGTTTTACGGTCCAGCGGCCAGCCGATACTATGCATCACCAGGCCAGGGCGATGCTGCGCGGCGGGCACCTCCCAAAGCTCCTTGATGCCAATGCCATAGGTTTGCGGATCAACACCTTGATTGAGGCCGTACGTGGCGATGAGCTGTTTGCCGAGACTGCCCCGGCAGCCTTCGGCGAACACGGTGTAGCTGGCCCGCAATTCCATGCCGCGCTGAAACAGCTCAGTGGGTTGGCCATCTTTGCCGATTCCCATATCGCCGGTTGCCACACCGACCACGCGGCCCGCCTCGGTGAGAATTTCGGCGGCGGCGAAGCCGGGATAGATTTCCACACCCAGCGCCTCGGCCTGCGCGCCGAGAAACCGCACGACGTTACCAAGGCTGACCACGTAATTGCCGTGATTATGCATTTGCGGCGGCGTTGGCATTTTGTAGCTGGATTTTTCGGTGAGGAACAAAAACCGATCCTCGCCGGCGGGGACGGCAAATTCGATGTCGGTGATTTTCGCGTCCGGCAGCAATTCAGCGAAGGCGCGCGGCTCGAGCACGCAGCCGGAGAGAATATGCGCGCCGACTTCGCTGGCTTTTTCCACCACGCAGACGCTGATCTCGGGGTTGAGCTGTTTAAGCCGGATCGCGGTGGCAAGGCCTGCGGGTCCGGCACCGACCACCACCACGTCAAACGCCATCGATTCCCGTGGCATGGTGCGCATATCGGTCTCGCCAGTGTCTTGGGTTGGATCGGTCATAAAGTGGCTCCGTGACGGGCTGAATGGATCGGCTCAGCGATGATGTAGAGTGAATCGAGGGTTGTCGTCGATTGACGTATACGGAAAGGGCGGTCCGTTCGTAAAGTGTCTTTGGCGATGGGCCCCATTGCATTACCGGGGGCAGGCGGGCCAAATCAGCTTATGAGCCCAAATCAGCTTATGAGCGTGGTGCCGCGATCGGAATGGATCAAACTCTTGGAGCTCCAATGCGATTGGGGCGCCGATGAGGCGTTGCTGGACACGGCGCAGGACCGCCGTGGGCCATCCGCGCCGGTGGCACGAGTCGCGCCAGTGCCATTGGTTGCGCCAGCGCCTGCGGTGATGCCAGCGCCTGCGGTGATGCCAGCGCCTGCGGTTGCGCCGATTGGCGGGTCGGTCGATCTGAGCGCGATTGATAATTTGGATGGGCTACGCGCGGCATTGGCGGCGTTTGAGGGATGCGCGCTCAAGCGCACGGCGACGCAATTGGTATTTGCCGATGGCGCGGCGACGCCGCTGGTGTTGCTGATTGGCGAAGCGCCCGGCGCAGAGGAAGACCGGATTGGTCGGCCCTTTGTTGGCCCGGCGGGGCAATTGCTGGATCGGATGTTGGGTAGCATCGGGCTGGATCGCGGCACGGTGCGGATTATTAACACGGTGCCGTGGCGGCCACCGGGCAATCGCACGCCCTCAGAGGCGGAAATCAATCAGTGCCTGCCGTTTTTATGGCGTCATATTGCGCTGGTGCGCCCGCGTGCGGTGCTGCTGCTCGGGGCGGTGGCGGTGCGGGCGGTGCTGGGCCGACCGGCGCCGATTACCAAAATTCGTGGGCAGTGGCAGGAGATTATCGTTCCTGATCTTAATCACGCGCTGCCAATGCTGCCGACCTATCACCCGGCCTATTTATTGAGGAAACCAGAGGCCAAACGCGAAGCCTGGACCGATTTGCTGGCGCTGCGGCGCGAAATCAACCGCTGAACGGTGTTCGGCGGCGCTTGGCGCAATGCTGCATCACAAAAAACGCATCCGGTAACGACATTGTGATATTAACACCGCCCCGGAACCCATTCTAAAGCGATATTTTGCCTCAATAATAAGATTTGTCTCACGTAAAGGGGTTGCCCACCCGGATACTCCCCGTGTAGCCATTCGACCCATGCGAGGAGCACTCAAAACGCTCTCCCGCCGACATGCCATCGTCGCGTTGATCGCCACGATCGCATGGTCCGCTACCGCCGGAGTTCCTTCCGTGGCGCTAGCCGGGCAAAGGGGGTCACCAGATCGGCAGTCCGGGGTTTCATCCTCCGGCAGTGTTGCCTATGCGATACCGCGTTCGACCCCGGCCAACGGGGCTGAGGTGGTGTTGGCGCGGCCACTCGCGCCCAGCGATGTGGTGCTGTATCGGCGCATTTTTGCCGATCAGCATGACGGGCGGATGGCGCAGGCGGCGGCGCTGGAATCGCGCTTGCAGAGCCAGGTGCTGATCGGTCAGGTTGAGGCGCAGAAATATCTCGGCCCGTATCATGTCTCGACGCCCGCCCAGCTCGCCGCTTGGCTCGCGCACTATAACGGCCAGCCTTATACACGGCGGATCAGGGCGTTGCTGCTCAGCCGCCTGCCCCGTGGCGCGGCTCCGCCGCCAGCGGCGCTGGTGAGCGATGTGCCGTCGCCGCCGCTGGTTGCCAGCGGGTCGAGCGGCTCGGTGCGCGCGTCCTCGAACCCGCAGGCCATCCAGGCACGGCATTTATTTGCCCAGGGCGATTATGTCAGCGCCTATCGGATTGCCCATGAGCAGATGCTAGCGACGGGGAAAAATTCGTGGCTGGCGGATTACGTCGCCGGGCTATCGGCCTGGCAATTGCACAATTTGTCCGGCGCCCTGCCCTGCTTTGTCGCGGCGGCTGAAACGGCGCGCGGCACGGCGGGCGAGCATGCGGCCGGGGCGTTTTGGGCGGCGCGCACCGCGTTGCGGCTGCGCCAGCCAACGACCTATTTATCCTGGCTGAACCGGGCGGCGCGCAGCCATACCAGTTTTTATGGCATGCTGGCCGGGCGGCTGCTGGGCCGGGGGTTTGACCGGTTTGGCGCGGCGGGGACACTATCGGAAGCGGATGTCGAGGCGGTTGCGGCGCAGCCGGAGGGTAAGCTTGCTTTTGCCTTGATCCAGGTGGGCCGACCGCAAGAGGCCGATGCGGCGTTGCGGGCGCTTTGGCCGTCAGTGCAGCGCAATCCGGCGATGGCGCGGGCGGTGGCGCGGGTAGCGAGCCGAGCCGGGCTGATGGATGTGGCGATTGCCTTCAACGCCGAGGCCCCCACCACGATTTATTCGGCGGCGCGCTTGCCGCTGCCGGGCTTGCAGCCGAGCGGCGGGTTTCAGGTTAATCCGGCCCTCATGTATGCCCTGGCCCGCACCGAATCCGGGTTTAACACCAATGCGGTCTCGCCGGTGGGCGCGCGCGGGTTGATGCAGCTAATGCCGGCGACGGCGGGAAGCATGGCGCGGCTGAGCGGGGTGCAAGGTAATCTCAGCGATCCGGCGGTCAGCTTGGCGTTAGGGCAGACTTATTTGCAATATTTGGGAAATCAACATTGGGTGGATGGCAATTTGCTCGATGTGCTGGCCAGCTATAATGCCGGGCCGGCGGCAGCCGTGGCTTGGGCGCAGCGCTATCGGCATGGCGGCGATCCGCTGATTTTCATGGAATCGATCCCAAACGGCCAGACGCGGCATTTCGTGCGGGAAGTGCTGACCGAGAGCTGGATTTACGCCGATGAGCTGGGAATTACGCCGGATAGTTTGAACGCGCTGGCGGAGGGGCATTTTCCGCGCTTGAACCATTATCAGGGCACGCAGCTCGCGGCGCGCTAAGATTTTGCGCCCGTCCGGCTCGGCGGATCGGGCGATGATGGTGAGGCGATCATGCCGGGGCGTTGTTCACTGAAAATTTAGGTTTATCGGCTAGAGACGGTCGCATGAAGGTGATGCACCGCCCCGATATTGCGCGTCCTGATGATGATTCCTACGAGGCACACCTGCGATCAGGGCTTGCGGCCTATCGGTGCGAAAATTTTGCGGCGGCGGCGCGCTATTTTGCCGAAGCGCTGCGGTTGAACCCGGCGGATCAGGCGGCACGGATTAATCTTGCCAACGCGCTGTGGGCGTCCGGCGCGCTGGATGAGGCGGCACTTATCGCGCAGGCGGCGCTCGAGCCATTGATCGGCGCGCCCGCAGGTGGTGCGGAGTCGCTTTTGTTTGAGGCTTGGATGATTAATGGCGCGATCCGGCTGGCGCGGGGCGATGCGCCGGGGGCGATTGCGGCCTATCGGGCGGCGGTCGCGGGCCGACCGGCGGCGGCTTCGGGCCATGCGGGTCTCGCCGCCGGGTTGCTGGCGCAGGGCGATGCGGCGGGGGCTGAAGCACAGGCGGACGTGGCGTTGGCGCTCGATCCGGCCTGTTGGCATGCCTTGGGCACCAAGGCGGCGAGCTTGGCGGCGCGGGCGGATTTCGCTGGGGCGATTGCCGCTTATGATGCGGCGCTGGCGGCTCAGCCCGGCAATGCCGGGTTTTGGCTCAATCGCGGGGCGGCGAAGCTTGACCTTGATGCGCTGGAGGCGGCGGAGCAAGACCTCGCCATGGCGACCCAGCTGGACCCGTTGGGATTCCCGGCATGGGTGACGCGGGGCTATGCGGCTTGCTTAGCGGGGCGGCTTGATGAGGCGATTGCTTGCGCAGATCGGGCGATTTGTCTTGAGCCGGAGCATCCGCAGCCCCATTGGAATCGGGGCATCGCGCTGCTGCTGAAGGGCGATTATCCCGCCGGCTTTGCTGCCTATGAATGGCGCAAGCGCCATCCGCTGCATGGGCGCGCGTTCACGCGGCTGCCCGCGCCGATTTGGCAGGGTGAGGCGGTTGCCGGGCGCAGCCTGTTGATCCGCGCCGAGCAGGGCATGGGCGATACCATCATGTTGGCCCGTTTCATCCCGGAGCTTGCCGCGCGCGGGCTGCGCATCACCCTCGCCTGCGCGCCGGCACTGCACCGGCTGCTGCAAGATTTGCCCGCAACCCTGATCGATCTCGCGGCGGCGGATGAGGCTGGCGGCTTTGATCACGCGATTGATCAAATGAGTTTGCCGCTGGCACTGGGGCTGACGCCATCGTCGATTCCCGGGGCGGCAGGATATCTCCGCGCCGATCCTGACTTGCTGGCGGGCGCGCTTGCATGGCTGGCGCAGCATGCTGCACCGGCACGACCACGGATCGGGTTGGTTTGGGCGGGCAATCCCACCCATGACAATGATCGGCGGCGATCCTTGCCGGCGGGGGCTTTCGCGCCGCTGCTGGCCGCACCCGGCCTGAGCGCGCCCGGCCTGAACGCAGTTGCGCTGCAATTTGGCGCGCAGCGCGGCGCGTATCCAATCCCGGATGCGATGACGATGGTGCGCGATTATGCGGATACCGCAGCGCTCATCGCGTCGTTGGATGCGGTGGTGACGGTCGATACCTCGGTTGCGCATCTGGCCGGGGCCCTCGGTGTGCCGTGCCATATTATGCTGTCATCAGCCTGTGATTGGCGCTGGGGCCAAGCGGGCGCCGATTCGCCCTGGTATCGCAGCGTGCAGCTGCACCGGCAGGAGCGGCTCGGCGACTGGTCCAAGCCAATCGAATCGGTAATGGCGGCGCTGGGATGCGGCGGCGCGGCGAGTCCGCCTTGCGTCACTGTGGCTTCTGGGATACAGAACATAAAGCGAACATGAAGCGGCGCCCAAGCTTGCCGGGGCGCTGGATGAATATTCTGCAAAAAATCTTTATCACTGCATCTAGTATGCGATTGCGCGAACCGCCCTCTATATGTTGATATAGGGGGAGATTAAGGAAGGCTGACGAGGCAATGAACGCAATTTCGAAATCCGCAACGGCCGAGCTTTCGGCCGAGCCGTCAATGCTCGATGATACCGTACAGATGCATGGTCGATTCCAGGTTCGAGTCGACCGGTCGCGCGATTCGCTGTTGACCGATTTTGGCCGCGCGACGCTGGATGACCGCTATTTGCTGCCCGGCGAAGGCTATCAAGATTTGTTTGCGCGGGTCGCATCCTATTATGGCGATGATGCCGCGCATGCGCAGCGGCTTTATGATTATATCAGCCGCCTGTGGTTCATGCCGGCGACGCCGGTTTTATCGAACGGCGGGACCAGCCGGGGCTTGCCGATTTCCTGCTTTTTGAACGAGGCCTCGGATAGTCTTGAGGGCATCGTTGATCTCTGGAACGAGAATGTGTGGCTGGCCTCCAAGGGCGGTGGCATTGGGTCTTATTGGGGCAATTTGCGCTCGATTGGCGAAAAAGTGGGGCAAAACGGCAAAACCTCCGGGGTGGTGCCGTTCATTCGGGTGATGGACAGCCTGACGCTGGCGATTTCGCAAGGCTCGCTGCGGCGCGGCTCGGCGGCGGTTTATTTGCCGATTTCGCATCCCGAAGTGGAGGAGTTCATCGAAATCCGCCGCCCGACCGGTGGTGATCCGAACCGCAAGGCGCTGAATTTGCATCATGGGATTCTGATCTCGGATGCGTTTATGCGCGCGGTTGAGGCGGATGAAACCTGGTCGCTCACCTCGCCGAAAGATGGCGCGCATGTGCGCAATGTTTCGGCCCGTTCGCTCTGGATTCGGATTTTGACTGCGCGGATCGAAACTGGCGAGCCCTATTTGGTGTTTTCCGATCACGTCAATAACGCCCGCCCGGAGCATCACAAGCTCGCCGGGCTGGAGGTGAAAACCTCGAATCTATGCTCGGAAATCACGCTGCCCACCGGGCTTGATCAGCATGGCCAGCAGCGCACGGCGGTGTGTTGCCTGTCCTCGATCAATTTGGAAACTTGGCTGGAATGGCACGATAATCCGCAATTCATTGAGGATTTGATGCGCTTCCTCGATAATGTGCTGCAAGATTTCATCGATCGCGCGCCCGACAGCATGGGGCGGGCGAAATATGCGGCGATGCGTGAGCGTTCGGTTGGGCTGGGGGTGATGGGATTTCACTCCTTCTTGCAGGCGCTCAACATTCCGTTGGAAAGTGCGCTCGCGAAAGCTTGGAATCTACGCATTTTCAAACATATCCGCGCCGGTGCTGATGCCGCTTCGCGCAAGCTGGCGCAGGAGCGTGGCCCCTGCCCCGATGCCGCCGATTATGGGGTGATGGAACGGTTTTCCAATAAAATCGCGATTGCGCCGACCGCGTCGATCTCAATCATCGCTGGCAATTCCAGCCCTGGGATCGAGCCGATTGCCGCCAATGTGTTTTTGCAAAAGACATTGTCGGGTAGTTTCTCGGTGCGCAACCGGCATTTGCAGAAATTACTGGCGGCCAAGGGGCGCGATGATGATGAGACTTGGTCGAACATCACGGTGACCAAAGGGTCGGTGCAGCATCTTGATTTTCTCACCGACGATGAGAAGGCGGTGTTCAAAACCGCTTTTGAGCTGGATCAGCGTTGGATCATCGAGCATGCGGCGGATCGCACACCCTATATTTGCCAGAGCCAATCTGTGAATGTGTTTTTGCCGGCGAATGTTCATAAGCGGGACCTGCATCAAATCCATTATCAGGCTTGGAAGCGCGGGGTTAAATCGCTCTATTATTGCCGGTCGCTGTCGATCCAGCGGGCGGACACGGTGAGCGAGAAAGTGGCGCGGGTAAATGATATTAATATCGCCGCTGATATTCCTGCGCCGTTGGCCGCCGTGCCGGTGAGTTCGACCAACTATGAGGAATGTCTGGCCTGTCAGTGACAGGACGGAGAAAACTCGTCTGATCGAGGCTTCAGCGCCGTCGTGTTACGCCTAATTTGGCGTGAGCGATGGCAGCGAGCCAAATCATCAGTGCAGCAAACGCTATGGCGCAGCTTCGGCGTATCCCTGGTGGCCGATAGAAGAAATTAATGTGGCTTGCCCCGATCGGCAATGTAATTGATTGAAAAATATCCCCTGTCGGTTTGATCGGTGTTGATCGGCCATCGATCGTTGCGTGCCATCCTGGGAAATCAGCTTCCAGCCAAGTCAGTGTGGCGGCCACCGGGCAATGCGCATCGACGCGCTGCCAGGTGCGTATGGTCAGCTGACAGGCGTTGGATGCTGAAAATAACGCTCTGGTGTGCGGCAATTGGTAGAGGCGCATGACCGCATTATGAAACACTAATGTCGGTCGCGGCGGCGCTGGCAAGGAAACCAGCCGAATAACCGGATTCAAGCCGTGCAAAGCGGGCGGCGTGCTGGCCAAAATCATGCCCGAGGATTGCGGGGCGCCGAACCAAATGGCGACAGTGCCGCCGCGCGGATGTGTTATTTTAATTGACAATGAAGGACTTCGACGCATCGCGAGCGGCTGATCGAGAGGGATTGCAAGATAGGCACCATCGCTCGCAGTTTTGAGGTCGCCGCGCCCTGAGCGGCAGTGATGGCCCCGGCATAATGTCACCACCAGGTGCCCGCTGGCGGCGCCGTGATAGGTGCCGATCAGGATATCGACCTGATCGATATGGTGCAAATTTTTGATGGCGTTTGCGGAAATATCGCCCTGCAAAACGCCGCCCGGTGCCAAAGGGAGCGGGGTTAGGGGGCCAAATCGTTGAGCAAAAATTACAGAATGGATAAATGGGTTCTGATAACTCAACGCGGCGACATAGCGAACGCCAATATTTTCGTAGGCTTGCAAATGACGCCGTAGCTCCGCCGGTTGCTTGGGGGCGCCTTGTACTGTGTGATGCAGGGCATCGAACCGGTGGTTCTGCCTTGGCCGCCGCGGCAAATCGCCGGTCAACAGCACAACGTTAGCATACCGGTCGAGATTTTTATGGATATATTGATTCCAATTCTGCGCAACCGGCAAAGCATTGTCGTTGATCGAGGCGAGATGAAACGCGGCGGGATAGTTAGGCCCAAACGGGCCGAGTGTGTAAAATCGCGCAAAGCCGAGATGGCGCTTTAAAAACATCACGCCATGCGTATCGAGTTTTGCTTGGCGCGGCGCGCCCAGTTGCGTGATGCTCGCATCCGCCACGGCACTGCAGCTGATGATGAGCCCGAGCAAAATTGCGGTGCGACGCCGTGGTGCGCGCGTTAAGAGAATAATCGCTGTCAGGGCCATCACCACCCCGAGCAAAGTTGTTCCGACGATAAAATAGGTGAGGCTGGGACGACCTAGCACCCATAAACGTATCGAATGGAAGAGTGGCAACAAAGCGAGAGCCGTTATTGCCAAAAAGCCAGCGATCAAAAAATTTGCCGCCCTGCGCGCGAGGCCGCCACGGCGCTGCCATGTATCAATCGCGATCGCTACCATGATGAAACTGGCGAGTTCGATTGCCGGGCCGCAGAACCGAACCGAATCGGTCTGCGCCAACAGCGGAATTTGATTAATCGCCCAAAGGACTGGTGGAAATCCAAATATCCGCGCTTCCCAGACCGCGATAACGCCGAACAACACCCATTGTAGACCCTGAAAACGCGAGGGGCGGATGAGCGAAGCCAGCGCCAAGATCGCGGCGACAGCGCCGAACCAATCGCTCAATTTGATCCAATATCGAACAATGAACAGCTCATTGTGATATCGATGCGGCGCGAGCGGCGTGCCGACGGGACCAAATAAATAGGGAAAAATTTGCCTAATGAGGTCAGTAAGACGGATTGACATTATGCTGTAGTAATCAGCATGTTTACCGAGAAACGAGAGATGAACATACTCAAAAAATGGCACCAAAATCGGCAGTGCAAGACCGATGCCGAGGACGCCGCCAAGTGCGATTTTGGCCAGGAACCACCACCGCGCCGCGCCGGCAAGCGCGAACCGCCATAATGTCCAGACTACGCCTAACAAACCTTCGATATAGGCGACTTCAGGATATCCGCTGTAAATCAGATAGGCCACGGCAAGGGGAATCAATGCCCAGCCGAGCTTTTGTTGGCGGATCGTTGCGTCATAGGCCCGCTCGATCCCGAGTAATAATAATGGGCCAAAAGCTATCGGCCCCATCACATGAGGATCGAGAAAGAAGGTGGCGTTCAGGGCATATAAGGCGGCGGCGGAAATCGCGGCAAGGCGCGTCATCCGCATTTGGATCAGCAGCGCATAGGTGAATAATCCTGATAATATTTGCAGGATGATTTTGAGCGCTAACCACCCTTGCCAATATTTGAGAATCAAAACAAAGGGCAAAAACAACGACAAAGTCTGCATTTCAGCCGCGAGCGGCATACCCACACCGGAATAGGGGTTCCACCATGGCACAATGCCATGCAGCCAATCATCGGCACTGAGCATTCCGAGCGGCTGGGTGATGAAACCAATGGTGGGATCAACCCAATTCCACGCGCCCCAAAACGAGTTTTGGTGGAGGGCGCTGGTGAGCCGCATGATGGCAAATCTTGGGTCGTTCTTAAAAACCCCCGTGATGACCAAAATACTCGATAAAATCGGTAACAACGTAATAAAAGTGATCGGTAGACTATGCCTGCCTTTGAGGATTCTCCCCAATGGCATATCAGGCGCGATGTCCGGTGATCAAATGTAAGGTCGCTGGCAGTTGCACGCCCGGTGCTGTGATCGGCGCCAGGGCCCGTTCGAAGGCGGCGCGTAAGGCCGCGCGCTGGGCGGGGTCGGCGGATTTTTCGTCGAGCAGGGCGCCGGAGGGGCCGATTTTGGTGGCGATGTCCGCTTCGCGTGCCAGTGATTCGCCTTGCAGATGAAAGGCGATGGGCTGCACGGCGGGGTCGGCGAAACCGGCCTGGGTGAGCAGGGACGTGACATAGGCGGCATCATCGAACGCCAGCGGCCCGGGCGCGTGCGGTCGGCGCGGTTTGGGCGGACCGAGATGGTCGATCGCCACGTGCAAGGTGACCGCCCAATGCGGATTTTGCTCAACCGGCGCCCAAGCCGCACAGCAGAGCCGGCCGCCATGCTTGAGGGCCGTGCGGAGATTGATGAAGGCCGCGACCGGATCTTCAAAAAACATAACGCCAAAGCGCGACACCACCAAATCATAGATCGGCTCGAAGGGGTGGGTTGCCGCATCCGCCTCGGCGAGCGTGACATTGGAATAGGCGGCCAGCTCAATCGCGGCGGCATCTAGCATCGGGCGTGACACATCCAGCGCGAGAACATGGCCGGTTGGCCCCACCGCCTCGGCCAGCAAGGCGGTGGTGGTGCCTGTGCCGCAGCCAATTTCCAGCACCCGATCACCGCGGCGCGGCGCGGCCTGCGCGAGCAGCAGCGCATTGACCGGGGCCAATCGCGATTCCATCGCCGCTTGCATCGCCACCCATTTGGGACCCGCAATCTGGTTCCAATAGGCGATTTGTTTTTCGTTCATGCCGATTGGGCTGTGGATTTTTTGCCTTTGGGGAGAATTTTCAGCGCCAAACGCACCAAAAACGGCATGGTGGTCGGGCGCAACAGGCGCGGATCATAGCCGGCGAACCGGCGATCATTTTCTTCGAGACAAATCTCCATCAAGCCGCGCACGCTGATCTCTTCGGCACTCACCGCCTTGCTGCCGGTGACTGTGAAATTATTATCCTGCGGCTTAGCGCCCTTGCCGCCCTCATCCATGCCACGGGCAATGCCCATACGCTCCCAGCCGAGGAACACCCACACGGCGGCCACGCGCAGCTCGAACCATGGCCGGCGCCACATGGGCATGGTCGCGCGCTGCCAAGCCAGCCAATTGGCGAATAGCAGAATATGCCGCCCTTCCTCCTGGATCACCGGCTCGAACGTCTCGACCAATTCGGCGGGGAAGAAGCCCGAACGCTTGGCCAATTCAAACAGGCCAAAGGCGAAAAAACTATCAACGCATTCAGAAAATCCGGTCACCAGATACGCCCATTCCGGATCGCGCGGCTGCTTGTACTCCGGCTCCGGCTCCAGCGGGATGCCATAGGCTTCAACCAGCTTGGAGAGCACTTCCTTATGCCGGTTTTCTTCCCAGCCATTCAGCGCGATCACTTCGCGCATCGCCGGGTCGTTGATGGTCGCGGCGTAGGCGGCCATGCGCAGCCGGGCCTTGCCCTCGGTTTGCACCGCAATGTCCCAAATCGGCAGGGAAATGATTTTGTTGCGGGTTTCCTCATCCAGCTTGGGCCAGGCGATCACTGAGGGTTTATAGGGGTTGAAGGTCTCGTGAAACATCCGGCACATGGCGTTTTTATGCGCTTCCGAGCCGGGTTTGAGCGGGCCGGGGGCAGCACTTTTCCAGTGGCGGGCGGCGAAATCGGCGGCTTCGATCGTGGCGGTATCCATCGTGATTGCTCCTCAATCCATTGCCCAATTATGTCGGTATTTTCCGCCGATCCGAAAGGGGCACCCGGTTTTTTATCAGTCAGGCTTTTATCGATTAGGCGCGATATTATCGATCAGGCGTGATGATACAACCCGAAACCAATTGAAATTATCGCGTTACCCTCATGCTCCTATATCAAGGGCAGGAATCCCTTGGAACCGACAGGAGCGAAAATGAGTGTTTTACGCCCTCGGTCCCGTATTCTTGGTGCCGGCTTGGCTGCCATAATCGGGGCTGTGTTGCTGATGCCGCAAAGCGCCTATGCTTGGTGGCCGGGGCCGCGCTTTGCCGTTGGCATTCGCGTGCCCATCGTGGTGCCGCCAGCCTATCTGCCCCCGCCGGTTTATCTGCCACCACCTGTTTATGCGCCACCCATCTATGCGCCACCCACCTATGCGCCACCCATCTATGCCCCAGCCCATGTTCCCGGGCCAGTGCGGGTGTGGGTGCCACCGCATTATACGCCGCGCGGGGTGTTTATTCCCGGCCATTTTGTGTGTCGGTGAAGGAAGATCGGGCGCTAAGGCAATCAGGCTCTGAGCACAAAATGCCGGGTTTCGCCAAAATCCAGCGTGTCGAACTGATCGGGCGTGAGATGGGCGGCGCGGCGCGCGCGGGCTAAATCTTCCAGCGGCGCATCCACCGGCTCGTCGGTCAATTGAAACGTGCCGAAATGCATGCCCAGCGCGCGCCGTGCGCCCAATATCTGAAAGGCGCGCACGGCATCATCGGGGTTCATATGCACCGATTCCATGAACCAGCGCGGCTCATAGGCGCCGATGGGCAGGAGTGCTAAATCCGGCGCGCCGAGCCGGGCGCGGATCGGTTCGAAATGGGTGGTGAAGCCGGTATCGCCCGCAAAATAGATCCGCTCAGCCCCCGCCGCATGATTGATCATGAAGCCGCCCCACAGCGTTGTGTTGCGATCCCGCAAGGTGCGGGCGGCGAAGTGGCGAGCCGGGGTGAGGGTGATCGCAGCGTCGCGGCACGGCACCGTCTGCCACCAATCCAGCTCGATCACCGGGCCGAGCCCCTTGGCCTCCAGCCAGGCTTTATTGCCCAGCGGTGCAAAGAGCGGCATCCGCCCGAAGCGCGCGCGCAAGGCGCGCAGGCTCGGCACATCGCAATGATCATAATGGTTATGCGAGAGCAGAATCGCATCCGGGCGCGGCAAGGCCGATAAAGGCTGGCCGGGGGCGCGCACCCGGCGCGGGCCGATGAAGCTCAGCGGCGAGCAGCGTTCGGAAAAAATCGGATCGGTGAGAAGTGTTAACCCCGACAAGCGGAGTAGAAAACTGGAATGGCCGATGAACGTGACGGCCACCTGCCCCGGCGTAACCAGATCCACCGGCGGCGGCCAAAACTGGTTCAACCGCCGCTTCGGCCAGGGCGAGCGCGTGCCACGCCGGGTTAGCCATTTGAGGGCGCGGAACCGGCTGACATTGCGCCGCGCTCCTTCAGGGTTGAAGAAGTGCTCACCATCAAAATGATCCACGCGCGCCCTTTCAGCCATCAACCCATCAGAAATGAGGCGGGCGCTGGAATCCAAGCCAGGATGTTTCCAGCGCAGCAGCCACCGCGATGGTGGTGCGATCCTCATAAGGCGCGCCCAAAATCTGCATACCAAACGGCAAGCCCGCCTCGGTAAATCCAAGTGGGGCTGATGTGGCCGGAAGCAACGGCATGGTGGCGATGCCGGCCCAGAATAATTGCTCGATGAAGGCGCGGTCTTCGCCATTGACCATCACCCGGCGATCCGCAAGCCCATGGACCGGGTCATGCGGCTGTGCTGCGATCGAGGCGACCGGGGCGATCAGCACGTCCCAACTCTCGAAAAACTGATCCCAGGCGAGGCGCGCGCGATGCCGCTCCTCGTTCAGCCGCAGCCAGAGCCGATGTTCGATCAGGGTGGAGCGGGAATCGCGCACCGCAAAATCCTCATCCGCACGCGCCGGACCGGCCTTGGCGAGCAATGCGCGCATCACCGCGATGCGATCATCAGGGATGCGCGCCGACAACGCAGCGTTCAACAATGTCAGATAGGTCTCGTTGGCGGCGGCCAGATCAAGCGCCGGGCGGGCGGTGAGCGAGACTTTGGCCCCCTCGCTTTTCAAATGCCGAGCCAGCTCATGCAAGGAAGCGACGATTTCGCGCTCAACCGGCGCGCTCGGATGATCGGCCAGGATCGCCACGCGCAATCCGCGCAGACCGCGCTGGCGCGGTTGCGGCAACGCCAAACGCAGGCCGCGTTCAATCGGTGCCGGTCCGGCCATCAGGCGGAGTGCAACATCCAAATCCCCCGCACTGCGCGCCATCGGCCCGATCACCGATAGATCGGTCGGCACCACACCGCCGGCCAGCGAATGGCCGAGCAAGGGCAGCAAATTCCAGGTGGGTTTATGGGCATAGACGCCGCAGAAATGCGCCGGATCACGCAGCGATCCACCAATGTCACTGCCTGCTTCTAAAGAAGCGAAGCCCGCCGCCAGCGATACCGCCGAGCCGCCGGATGATCCACCGGCCCAGCGCGTGACATCCCACGGATTATTGGTTTGCCCATAAACCGGGTTGCGCGCCTGCCAATCCATCAGCAGAACCGGGACGTTGGTTTTGCCAGTGATGATGGCACCCGCCGCCTTCAATCGCGTGATCGCGAGCGCATCGGCCTCGGCCACATGCAACGCCTCCGGCACACCCCAGCAGGTGGGCAGGCCCGCGACATCGTAACTTTCCTTCACCGTCATCGGCACGCCGAACAAAGGCGGCAATTTGGCCGCTTTTTTGCGCTGCCGATCATGATTGCGGGCGGTGGCCAAAGCGCGGTCAAAATCACGCACCACCACGGCGTTCAACGCGCCATCCAACGCCTCGATCCGGGCGATTTGCGCTTTCACCGCCTCGGTGCAGGAGATTTTTCCACCGGCAATCGCTTTGGCAATTTGCCGGGCTGTGGCGTAGGCGAGGTCCATGGGATTTCCCTTCAATTAAACGATGCGTTGAAAGCGCCGCCATCGATCAAGATGTTTTGCCCAACGATATAGCCCGACTGAGCGGCACAGAGGAACGCGCAAGCATCGCCGAATTCGCGCGGTGTGCCAACCCGCTGGGTGGGATTGGATTGAGCACGGCGCATAATTTCGTCATCAACGCTGCGCCCTGCAGCCTGCGCCGCCGCTTGGGCGTTGGCGCGCAGCCGATCGGTCAGGAACGGCCCGGGGAGCAAATTATTAATTGTCACATTATGCCGCGCCACCTCCCGTGCCACCCCGCCGACAAAGCCGGTCAAGCCCGCGCGCGCGCCGTTGGACAGGCCGAGCGTGGGGATTGGTGATTTGACCGAAGCGGAGGTGATATTGACGATGCGGCCAAAGCGCCGCGCAATCATCGGGTCGATCACGGCGCGGATCAGGGCAATCGGGGTCAGCATATTGGCGTGCAGAGCGGCCAGCCATTGGGCTTGGGTCAAATCGCGAAAATCGCCGGGTGGGGGACCGCCAGCATTGGTAATCAGAATATCCGGCTGACCGGCCACGGCGAGGGCGGCGGCGCGCCCGGCCTCGGTGGTGATGTCCCCGGGGGCGATATGCACCACGGCACCGGTTTCAGCCCTGATCTCGGCGGCGGTCTGCGCAAGCGCATCGGCGCCCCGGGCGGTGATGGTGAGTGTCACACCTTCGCGCGCGAGGGCGAATGCCACGGCGCGCCCCAAGCCTTTGCTGGCCGCGCAGACCAAAGCGGTGCGCCCTTGCAATCCCAGATCCATGTTTCGCTCCTCCCTCCCAATCCCTTGTCGGCAGTTTGGACCAAGATTACAGCAAACGGCAAATGGCGCGCCCTTGCGCCGTTGCAGGAGCTTGCCGATGTCTGACCGCGCACTTGCCGGACTTACCGTGATCGACCTGACCCGCGTGCTCGGCGGGCCTTATTGCACCATGATCCTCGCCGATCACGGCGCGACGGTGATTAAAATTGAACCCCCGCAGGGCGATGAGGTGCGCGATTGGGGACCGCCATTTCTGGAGCGCGCGAATGGGGCGCGCGATGCCAGCTATTTTCTTGGCGCCAATCGCAATAAGCGGGCGATGAGCCTGGATTTATCGCGCGAGGCCGGGCGGGCAGTGCTGCGCCGCTTATTGGCCAAGGCCGATGTGCTCACCGAGAATTTCAAACCCGGCTCAATGGAAAAATGGGGCCTCGGTTATGCGGATTTGGCGCCGGCGTTTCCGCGCCTGATCCATTGCCGGATTTCCGGTTTCGGCGCGGACGGGCCGCTGGGCGGGCTGCCGGGCTATGATGCGATCGTCCAGGCGATGTCGGGCCTTGCCAGCATCAATGGCACGCCGGGCGGCGGCCCAGTGCGTATGGGCGCGCCGGTGGTTGATATGGGCACCGGGCTCTATGCGGCGGTCGCGATTCTGATGGCGCTGTATGAGCGCCAGCGCTCGGGCCTCGGCCAATTCATCGACATGACGTTGCATGATACCGCCTTGGCTTTGTTGCACCCGGCAGCGGCGAATTATCTGCTTTCAGACAAAATTCCGGCAGGCTCGGGCAACGCGCATCCGAATATCGCACCTTATGAGGTGTTTCGTACTGGCAACGGTGCCATTTTCATCGCTTCGGGCAATGACGGGCAATTTCGTAAATTATGCGCGCATTTGGGCCGCGCCGCATTGGCCGATGATCCGCGCTTCGCCGATAATGCCGCACGGCTCGCGCATCGGGCGGCGATGGTTGCCGAGCTTGAAGCTTTGTTGGCGGATCGCGATGGGGCCACGGTGGCGATGGAGCTGATTGCCGCCGGGGTGCCCGCCGGGGCGATGCAAACCGTCGATCAGGCGCTGGGCAGCGCACACACCGCGCATCGGGCGATGGTCGCGGATTTGGATGGCATCAAAACACTCGGCACGCCGATTAAATTTTCGCGCACGCCGGGCGGGCCAGAGACCGGCACGTGGACCAAGCCACCTTGCTTCGCCGCCGATCAGGCGCAGATCCTCGCCGATTACGGTTTTGCGCCGGATGAGGTCGCCGCCCTGGAGGCGGAGGGAATTATCCGCACGCGCCGACTTTAGAACAATATCGGCTGGTCTCGATTCTGAGGATCGAGCCCAGCCGATGAAATTGATCGTCAAACCACGGCTTAGAAACTGATTGGGGCCAACCAATCAGTTTCTAAAATTTTACCCGGTGATCGATCACGCGTTTGGCTTTGCCGAGTGAGCGTTCGAGCGCGCCCGGCGGCTCGATCTGCAGGGTGCACGACACACCAAGGCGCTGCTTGATCAAATGCGCGGCGTGATGGGCTGCATCCTCCATCGGCGTGCCGGCCCAATGCTCGGGGCGACATTCGGCGCGGATCAGCATTTCATCAAGCCGATGCGGTCGGCTGAGTTCGATCACGAAATGACCAGCGCACCAGGCTTGTTCAAACAAGATTTCTTCGATCTGGGTGGGGAACAAATTGACCCCGCGCAGCACGATCATATCATCGGAGCGGCCGGTGATGCGCGCCATCCGCCGCATGCCGGGCCGTGCGGTGCCGGGCAGCAGGCAGGACAAATCGCGGGTGCGGTAGCGAATAATCGGCATCGCCTGCTTGCTCAGCGTGGTGAATACCAACTCGCCTGGCGTACCATCGGGCAGAACCGCGCCGGTCAGCGGATCGATAATTTCGGGATAGAAATGATCCTCCCAAATATGCGGACCATCCTTGGTTTCCACACATTCCTGCGCCACACCGGGGCCGATGATTTCCGAAAGGCCATAAATGTCGGTGGCCTCGATGCCAAACCCGGCTTCAAGCTCGGCGCGCATCGCCCCGCTCCAGGGTTCCGCGCCGAAAATGCCGATTTGTAAGGCGGTTGCGCGCGGATCGCGCCCGCGCTTGCGGAACTCATCGAGGATCGCCAGCCCATAGCTCGGGGTAACCATGATAATCTGCGGCTCGAAATCGATGATGAGCTGGACTTGCCGCTCGGTCATGCCGCCCGAAACCGGCACCACCGCACAGCCAAGCCGCTCCGCGCCAGCATGCGCGCCCAGCCCGCCGGTGAACAAGCCATAGCCGTAGGCGATATGCGCGGTCATGCCTGCGCGCCCGCCGGCGGCGCGGATCGAGCGGGCGACCAGATTGGCCCAGACATCGAGATCGGCCTCAGTATAGCCCACCACCACCGCCTTGCCGGTGGTGCCCGATGAGGCATGCAGCCGCCTGATCTCGCTGCGCGGCACGGCGAACAGGCCAAACGGATAGGCTTGGCGCAAATCATCCTTCACCATCAGCGGGAATTTGGCCAAATCGGCCAGGGTGCGAAAATCATCCGGATGCACGCCGGCCTGATCGAATTTGGCGCGCATCGGCGCCACATTGGTATAGGCGCGGTGCAGGGTGGTTTTCAGCCGCGCGGTCTGCAGGGCGATGATTTCATCGCGCGAGGCGAATTCGGTCGGATCACGCTGGTCGTAGGCTGGATGGGCCGATTGTTGCATCCTGTCGCTCCCGAAATCGTATTGATTGATTGGTTTACGGCGATAGATCATAAACGTTTCGGCGGGATGTGCCAGCAATGTTGCATGGGGTTGCCCTGAAAATTTCATGGGTGCGGAGTAAAAATTCGCTTGCATCGCCGGGCGATTAGCCTCATATCGCGCGCTCTTAGCCCCGGGGGGCGCAGCGCGGTGTTGCGTTCTACAGGCTGTCACTGGTTGAGGGGGTTCGCGATGAACGCACTTGCCCGACTGGGGATGGTCTCGGAGATTCCGAGCGAAAACCAGACGATGATGGATAACGCCGTTGGTGCCAATGGTATCGGTGACGATCAAGCCGTGCCAAAGGATTACTTTGTCGAGCGCGATGGGGTCCGCTTTGCCGGCACTCATTTGCTCATCGATATTTGGGGCGCGAGCCGCCTTGATGAGCCGGAATTGATCGATGAAACGTTACGCGCAGGAGCACTCGCCGCCGGGGCGACGATTCTGCATAGCCATTTCCATCATTTTACCCCGAATGGCGGCGTTTCGGGCGTGGTGGTGCTGGCTGAAAGCCATATCTCGATCCATACATGGCCGGAGCGGGGCTTTGCGGCGCTGGATATTTTCATGTGCGGGGATTGCAACCCGTATCAGGCCATCCCGCTGATTAAAGCCGCGTTCAGCCCGTCCGATGTGCAAGTGGGCGAGCAACGGCGCGGCCTGACGTCCTAAGTCAAATTGTCTTTCATTGAAATCACCGTCCGGTCTCGCACCGGGCGGTGTTTTGCTGCGGAGCACGATCATGACCGATATGTGGTTCAACGAATCGCTTTATCCGGCCTGGGGCCAACGTTTTCGCGTGGTGCGCGAATTGGCGCGGGTACGCAGCGATTTTCAGGATATTGCGATTTTCGAGAGTGAAACCCATGGCCGGGTGATGACGCTGGACGGGGTGGTGCAAATCACCGAGGGCGATGAATTTGTCTATCAAGAAATGATCGCGCATGTGCCGATCCTGGCGCATGGTGCGGCGCAATCGGTGTTAATCATCGGTGCGGGCGATGGCGGCGTGCTCAAGCGGGTGCTGATGCATCCCGGCGTGACCAAGGCGGTGATGGTTGAGATCGATGGCGAGGTGATCCGCCTGTCCAAGCAATTCCTGCCCACGATTGGCGGCACCGCCTGGAGCGATCCGCGCGCCGACGTGATTGTCGGCGATGGCATCGATTATGTCAAAAAGGCGCCGGATGCGAGTTTTGACGTGATTATCGTCGATAGCACCGACCCGATCGGCGTGGGCGAAGTGCTGTTTACCGACGAATTTTATCAAAATTGCGCGCGGATTCTAACGGATCGTGGCGTCATTGTTAATCAATGCGGCGTGCCCGCCATGCAGGCCGATGAGTTGCGCGATACCTCGGCCCGTCGGCGGCAATTTTTCCCGCATGTCACCGCCTATGTGGCGGCGGTGCCAACCTATGTCGGCGGCTACATGACGCTGGGCTGGGCCGGCAAAGACCCGACCCTCACCCAACAAACAGCCGCCACGATTGCAACGCGCGCACAGGCGGCGGGCATTATCGGCACCACCGAATATTGGACGCCCGAAATCCACCGGGCCGCGTTTTTCCTCCCGCCTTATATCAGCAAACATCTGCCGTAAGCGTGGTGGTTCGCGGTGGTTCGGGGGGCGCGAGGGATGGTCCGTCCATCCTTCACGCGCTTTGTTTGGCGAGGCAGGGAGCGGCGAAGAGATGGCCGTGCCACATGCCGTGCAGGGTTCGGCTGGTGACCAGGCTCCAGAAAAACACCAGCAATAGGGTCAGAGCCGCGGCGAAAATCTCAAAGCCGCGATAACCAGTGCTCGCGGCCAGCGCGTAGGTTGCGCCGGTATAAACGCCGAGCGGGAAGGTGAAACCCCACCAGCCCATATTGAACGGTAGCCCCTCTTTTAAATAACGGATCGTAATCATCATCGCCATGCCCAACCACCACAGGCCAACGCCCCACAGGAGCAGGCCACCAACCACGCCGAGGGCTTTGGCGACCAGAAAAATCGGCTCCAAGGCTTGGCCTGCGAACGCGCTCGCCGCAGCGTTGCCCAGCACGATCAGCGCGGTGCTGCCGGTGCCAATCGGGCCGAGGGTAAGCCAAGTCGATACCGCCATTTCGCGATGCGGCAGCTTATGCAAGGCAAGACGAAGAAACAGGATGGCCAGAATCCCGAAGGCGAGCGGCACCGAGAGCGCCCACAGCCCGTAACCGATCATCACAACAATTTGTGCGCTCGCGGTGGCCAGATGCGGCGCAATCGTTCCCGCGCTGACCGCCGCCACTTCTGCCGGCACAATCGGCAGCAACCAAACCCCGGTCATGGTGGTCAAATGATGGGTCTGACGGGTGAACATGAAAAACGGCACCAGCCAGCCAATGATCAAAGCCAGCACGACATCCCCATACCAAAGATCAAGAGCGGCGCGCACGGCCAGCGGACTATGCGGATAAAACCCGACCAATCCATTAATAATCGGGGCAAGCCCCATCGGGATGGCGCCGAGAAACATCGACATCACCGGATGATCGAGCAGCTTTTTTGCATCCGCCGTGAACCAAATCCAACGCGCCGCGAACAACAGCGCGAAAATCAGATAAAGCGCGCCATCCCCCCAAAACAACACCCGCGTGAGCGAAACGAGGCCAGGGATGGCCAGCGGAAATTGCGCGAGTATCAGGAACAAAATCCCGGTGCCCATGGTCAGGGTGAACCAATTCGGGGTGAATTGGCGGACGATTTCGCGCGGATGAGAAACGCGCTGAAGCGGGCGCCACGGCGCAATTGTTTGGGTGAGCACGGCTTGGGTTCCTTATTGGTGACGCCCTGGATATAGGCCAAACCAATCAATCGTCCAACGTGTTCAATCCGATCATTATAATCTTAATATTAGATTGATTATGATCGCCAGATTTTGCGCAGCCTCAAAAAACCCCGATACGCCCATTCGGCGATGATGTTGAATGGCGGGATCGCGATCAGCGCAGCAAGATAGCGCAAGCCCGGCATGGGCCGCCAGATTTCGGCGAAGGCCGCAGCCCCCACCGCCAACGAACCATCCGCCCGGCGCACATGCATGCGGGCAAGCGCGTCCGCGCGGGACAAATCGCTGCCCAGCACGCTCGCGTCAGCGCAGGTGACATCGACCCAACTGAACAAATCTGCTTCCTTGCGCTGCTGATAATAGCCAATTTCGCGGGCGCATACCGGGCAGGCACCATCATAATAAACAATCGGGCGTTCACCCATCAGAGCCTCCGCGCGGCGCAACGATATCGATTGATCTCGGCATAGAGCAGGAGATTGGTGCGGATGATTTTTTTGCAATCGCGTGGCCCTGATGCGCCCCGGCGATCCATCCCTACATGAGTGAGCGAAATTCTCACCCTTTCGGACCCTGACATGCTGCATCCTCTCATCGCTTTTCCCCCGACCCGCGACGCGGGGCTTGACCGGCTGCGGCAGTTTGCGCCGGGTGCTGGTGGCCGGTATGCGGCGGGGCGCAACACCGATCCTGGGCCCGATCAACCCAGCGCGGTCTCGAAACTCTCGCCCTATCTGCGCCGCCGCCTGATGACCGAGCCGGAAATCATCAGTCACGTGCTCGCGCATCACAGCGCGCAGGCGGCGGATAAATTTATTCAGGAAGTGCTCTGGCGCACCTATTGGAAAGGCTGGCTGGAGCTGCGCCCCGGCGTTTGGACCCGTTTTCTGCAGGCGCGCGACGAGCAGGGCGATCATTGGGCCGGTTCGAAGGCGTTGCACGACGCCGAGCAAGGGCGCACCGGCCTTGAGGGTTTTGATGATTGGGCGCGCGAGCTGGTTGAAACCGGCTATTTGCATAATCACGCCCGCATGTGGTTCGCCTCGATTTGGATTTTTACCCTGCGCCTGCCCTGGGCGCTTGGGGCTGATTTTTTTCTGCGGCATCTGCTCGATGCCGACCCGGCCAGCAATACCCTGTCCTGGCGGTGGGTGGCCGGGCTGCAAACACCGGGGAAGACCTATTTGGCGAGCGCCGAGAATATTGCCCGCTATACCAATGGACGGTTCGCACCGGTCGGGCTTGCGCCGCGTGCTGAGCCTTTGAGCGAAGCGCCGCTCGAAGCGCCGCGCCCGTTGCCCAAAGCGGAAAGCCGAAGTCCCGATGCGCCATTCCTGTTGCTGATTACCGATGAAGATTTGCATCCGGAATCGATGTTTCGCTCCGGACCCGATCTCGCCTCGGTGCTGATCGTGAGCGATCCCCGCTTGCATCATGGCGATTGTTCCGCGCAATTCGCGGCGCGGGCGGCGGAGGATACCCATGCGCGCCTGACTGGGCATGTCGAGGTGCCGGTTCAGCGCGCAACCCGGCTCGATGCTGAGACCATCATGACCGCCGCTCATGCTGCGCGCGTTCGCGAGATCATGACGCCCTATGCGCCGATTGGGCCGGTTGCTTCGGCCCTGAGCGCGATCACCCCGCAACTTGCCGCCGCCGGTCTATCGGTCCGGCAGCTTCGCCGCCCGTGGGATGAGCAATTTTGGCCGAGCGCCAGTAAAGGGTTTTTTCCGTTCAAAGAGCGCGTCCCTGCGGGGTTGCGGGCGTGTGGGTTACTCTGACGCCGATGCTCAATATCGTTTGGTTCAAACGCGATTTGCGGATCACCGATCATCAGCCTTTGGCCCGCGCCTGCGAAGCCGGGCCGGTGTTGCCGCTCTATATCGCCGAACCGGCGCTCTGGGCGCAGCCGGATGCGTCCGCCCGGCAATGGGCGTTTGCTCGCGAATGTTTGCACGAGCTGCAGCAGGCGCTTGCGGCGCGGGGGCAGGCACTCACCATCATGATGGGTGACGCGGTGGCGATTTTCGATGCGCTGCATCGGCGGCACGGCATCAGCGCGATTTGGAGCCATATGGAAACCGGCAATGGTTGGACTTATGCGCGGGATCGGGCCGTGGCTGCTTGGGCGCGGGATGCGGGCATTCCCTGGCACGAATTTCAGCAATTCGGTGTGATCCGCCGGCTGCGATCCCGCGAGGGGTGGGCGCGGCGCTGGGACCGGATGATGGCCGAACCGATCACGCCAGCCCCTGCGCAGATCACGCCGCCGCCGGCGATGCACGCGCCGCCATTGACGCCGATCCCCAGCGTTGAGGAAATGGGTCTGCGGCCTGACCCCTGCCCTGCCCGCCAAGTCGGGGGGCGCCGCGCGGGGCTGGCGGCGCTGGAGAGTTTTTTTGCCGTGCGGGGGCGTGATTATCGGTGGCGCATGTCGAGCCCGGTTACCGCGTTCGAGGCCAGTTCGCGCTTGTCGGCCTATATGAGTTGGGGCGCGTTGTCGCTGCGGGAAATTGCGCAGGCGACGGCGGCACGGTTGCGTGCGCTGCCCATCAATGATCCGGATACGCAACGCTGGCGGGCCTCGCTGGTTTCGTTCGCCGGGCGCCAGCATTGGCATTGCCATTTCATCCAGAAACTTGAAGGCGAACCCAGGCTGGAATTTGAGAATTTGCACCCGGCTTATGATGGGTTGCGCCCGACCCAGGCGGATGAGGCGGTGCTCGCGGCCTGGTGCGCTGGGGCGACCGGTTATCCGTTCATCGATGCGTGTATGCGCGCCCTCGATCATCATGGGTGGCTTAATTTTCGGATGCGCGCGATGCTGACCTCATTTGCCAGCTATCATCTCTGGCTGCCCTGGCGGGCCAGCGGCCTGCATCTCGCCCGGCAGTTTGTTGATTACGAGCCGGGCATCCATTGGCCGCAAATTCAAATGCAGTCCGGCACCACCGGCATTAATACGATGCGGGTGTATAATCCGGTGAAGCAAGGGCTGGATCATGACCCGACCGGGCAATTTGTGCGACGCTTCGTGCCCGAATTGCGCGCGGTGCCGGACGCTTTTATCCATCAACCTTGGCTTTGGCCCGGCGCTACCACGCTTGCTTATCCGGCCCCGATTATCGATCATGAAGAAGCTGCCCGCACGGCCCGCGCGGCGCTGCATGCTGTTCGCCTTGGTTCTGGCCATCGCGCTCAAGCCGCGCAGATTGCCGCCAAGCATGGCAGCCGCAAAGCGGGGATTAAGATGACCGGCCGCAAGCCACGGCGCGCCGCCAAGCCCGATCAGGACCGGCAACTTAGCTTTGATTTGTAGGTTAGGCGCTTAATGATGCTGCAATTGCTTAACGATGGCCAAGGAGCGCGTGACGTGCTGGACCGGCGAGATGTGGTTTTGGGCGCTCGACATTGAGGCGACGATTTTGCCGTTCGGGCTGATGACGAAGGTTGTGCGGGCGAAAAACCCGTGATTGATGGCTTGGCCCTTGATGGTGGTGGCCCCTTGGATCGGCGGGTAGAGCTTGACGCCATAGAGCGCGCCGATGGAGCCGCTGGGGTCTGAGGCGATGGGGAATTGGCCGGCGCAGAATTTGGGGTCACGCTCGAATTTGTTGAGCATGGGGATTGAATTTTCGGATACGCCCAGAATGGTCGCGCCCGCTTTGGCGAATTGCGGCTTATCGGTGGAGAAGGTGTGGGCTTCGAGATCGCAGCCGCTGGTGTAGGCGGCTGGGAAGAAATACAGCACCACCGGGCCTTTCGCGAGCGCCTGCTTCAGCGAAAAATTGTAATCATGGCCGGCGAGCGTGGCCGGGAGGGTAAAATCGGGCGCTTGGGTGCCGGGTTTCAGCATGGTGGCCGGGGGCGTTGCCGCGCACGCCGGAATCGCCACGGCGGCGATGAGGGCGACGAGCGCTGTTTGAACCCAACGATTGATCATGATGAAACTCCCCTGATGGCTAAGACTGCAATTTTTAGCGCCACTCTGGCAAATAGGGCGTTTGGGGATGTGCGAAAGGCTCGCTCATAAGTTTTTTCCTTTTTTGCTCCTTTTTTATTTCTGCTCCGGAACGATTTGGGCAATATTCTCCGCCTAGCGCTCGAAGTTGATTTTTGCGCGGGCGGGGGGTGCGTAAATATGGCCGGGGAGTGTGGGGCGTGGCGGCGGAGCAGGATATTTTGCCAGCATGTAGTCGTAAAATGACGGCTCCGGTTTTTCGCTCCGCCGCGCTGGTTTGCGCGCCGGTTTTTGCTCCGGTTTGCGGGGCTTGCGCGGTAATTTGAGATAAGTCGGCAGCGGAATCGCGAGCATGTGGCAGATCGGGCGTAGCACGCGACCGATTCGGGGGTTTTCGCCGTGGAGGAGCGACAAGTCTGGGTCTTCGAGGAAGCGGATGAGATGGCCGCGCACATAGGGGATGTGATGGCCGGGGAATGTTTGCAGCAGCCAGCCTTTTTGCTCCGGCAATTCGCTCCTTTTTGCGCCGGTTTGAGGGGGTGGCGCTGGTGCTTGTGCTGATTCGGGCGTGGTTTGAGCTTTGGGCTGTGGTTTCCGTTCGCGGATGGGGCGGGGATTGCAGGAGAGGGCGCGGAAGCGGAGGGAGAGGAGCGAAATGCGGTGCCAAACCGCCCATTTGAGGGCGAGATTAAAGCGGGCATAGTCGGGGGCGCCGAGGGTTTTGCGGAGCATGTGCGCGATCGCGGTGAAGCGGTCGGCGAGACTTTGTGCGAGTTGGTTAGTGACCTGCTCCATGTGCCTAACATGGCATAGGAGGGGGTGGGTGCGAAAGAGCGAAAATGATTAAGGGGCGTTAGGGGTGGCGGCGTAGCGTTGGGTTCGGGGGTTCCAGCGATACGTGATGCAGTGGAGCGGGGCGTTGGGGCCGAGATTTGGTTCATCTTGGGCAACAATGAACTGGGTGGGGAAATGGTGATGCCAATGGGTGGCGGCGATATAGCCGCGATTGGGGATGAGGGGGAACAGGTTTTCTGGCAGGGTGGCGAGGGGTTTACCGTTGCGGTTGATGAGGATGGGCAGCGGCACGGGATCGCTATTTTCGGGGCTGTCGGGGGTCCAACGCTTGCCGTTCACCCATTCGAGGCTGCCTGCTTTTTGAGCGGCGGGAAGATTGAGCGCGAGGATGCGCAGGATTGTTTTACCGGATGGGTCATTGACCGGACACAGCTTCATAAAGGGTTGATAGTGCGGCCAATCGATGCCGATAATTTTGCGACCGATGGGGTTGAAGCGCGCGGGGACGGCGGAACAAGCGCTGGGCTGGATGCGGACCGGGTGAGCGGCGGCGGTGGCGAGGGAGGCGAGGACGGCAACGCCTACGAAGATTGACGCGTTTCTCATGGTTTGGTCCAGAATTTTACTCGATATTTGTCTCTAATTGATCGAACGGTCATCGGCGTGGATGTAAGCGCATCAGTTCGGCTCGCGTCGATGTCACATAGCTGTGATAGCGCGACTAATCAATTCAGATTGACGAGTCGTTAACTCACTGATATTTTCATCATGTTTTAAGTGTATCGGGAGGCAGGACAGTAAATTTCATGAGATTGGCTGTTGCAAAAATCAAAAATTCTCAAATTTTAGTCATTTGAGTTAGTGTACCAAATGTTATTTTTTGATGTAACGAAAAATCGTTCGATCTGCCGGTTGAAGCGTAGCGAATAATCAACTGGATGTCGCATTTTGCGCCTTTGCTCGTTGGAAATTGCTACGTTGATGGCAGCCTCGCCAGCGTATGCCGCTGTCATGTGGTTGTCATGTCGGCGGTTGGCTCGCGGATCTGCTGGATCAATCGCGCATTCGCTGGCGATGTTGGCATAAATCGTTTTTTTATGTGGGCCGTCTGGTTCCAAGATGGTCTCAAGGGGCAACACGCCAGTAGTCGTCCGAAAATGTCTCTGGCAACATGCGGGCCGATGGGTCGGCAGCATGCCGATGCGTGCGGGTTCGAGAATGCTCTCACGCACACCCTGATTGGCCGGTGGTGGCGAAGCTTCCACCGCAGCCGGTTCGGTCAGAAATTGATTGAAGATATGCTGTTCCTGCCGCCGATTAGTGCAGGGATTGGCGCTGACCTCAATTCCGGAGGTCAATACCCAATTACATCTTACCGCGTTGGGGGACGACCCTGAATGCGGTTTATCCACACTCTCAATGAACTCTGAAATAGGCGAGCAGGAAATGACCAAAACTACTATCGTATCGGCGGCTGTTACACTGGTTAGTGGCTCAACGACGATTACTAACACGTCCGCCGAGCTTTTGAGCGGATCAAGCTTGATTAATTATGGCTCGACTGCGGTTTTAGTGGCGGCAGATATTTTCATTCCATCCAATGTAAGTTTTAATCTAACCAACCAAGTCACGCTCAGCCTCGACGGAACGGCCGTTGGAGTCGGCGGCGAACCAAATTATCAAACAGGGGAGGCTGGTTATTCGCCTTTTGGTCTCGCCGCAGCTGTCGATTCATCCGGTGTTGGCACGTTCACCAATGCGGGCCTCGTTGAGAGTTCACTAATCGAAACGATAGTCGCCGCGACCGCGACGACCACTCCCTTATTCGAATCTGCCAGCGATGGCGTATTTCTGGCCGGCGGAACGTTGATCAATCTGTCGAGCGGCATCATCGAAGCCAATGGCGTTGGTGCATATGTTGGTGCCGCTGCAGGGGGCGATGGGATTATCAATAATGCTGGATTGATCCAAGGTTTGCAATCGACGATTAAAGGGTCCTATTTGTTTGGCACATCTACAAGTTCGTATACGAAAACTGCATTTGGCTATGGCGTTCAAATTGGCCAGTTCTATAACAGTGTGAGCGTAAACGTTGTTGAATCGTTGATCAATTCTGGCACAATTAAAGGGTCCGTTGCTGTCGATGCGTCCGGTTTGGTGAGTATTTCCAATTCGGGGACGATCCTCTCAGACGGCCCTGGAGTGCAAATAGGCGCTAGTTTAAGCGCCGCTTTCGCTAATGGCGGCGCGATTTATGGCCGAAATGTGTTGTTGCCGTTCTCAAGCTCTGGCACGTATCAGTATCAACCTTCCAATCTGATGGTTACCAATACAGGCTTGATTAGCAGCAACCCGACGGCTGGTTTTGGAATAAACTTTGAAGCGGGGACGGTTATTAACGAAATAGGCGGTACAATTTTAGGTTATAATGGCGCTGTCTTAGATGGATTTCAGCAACCATTTGGAAGCACTTACGGCAGTAAAGGCGGTGTGATTTTCAATGACGGGATGATTACTGGTGGCGTTAGCGGTGCCTCTGGTTCGTTGATTGAAAATCAAGCGGGCGGGCAGATTAGCGGCGGGCATGATGGGGTCGGCGTATATTTGAATGGGGCGACGCTAGAGAATGCCGGGACGGTTGCCGGCACAAAGGACGCCGTGAGCTTCGGCACCGCCGGTGGAACCATTATCGTCGAGTCCGGTGCGGTGTTTACCGGTAGTATCGCAACAAACAGTTCGATCGATGTTGTTGCGTTTGCTGCACCGACCTCTGGATCGTCGATATCACTGTCGACTTATTTCGGGGGCGATTTATCGTTTGATTTCTCGTCCGCTTCCTCGCTCACAGTTGAGGGGAATGTGGCGCAGCTCGCATCGGGGGCGCCGATTTCCGGCTTAACGCAAGGGGATACGATCAAGCTCGACGGGATTGGCGCGACGACTGCAACGTTTGTGGCAGGCGTTGGGCTTGAACTGTCGAACGCGACGAGCACGGTAACACTTGATATCCAGGGCAATTTCACGACGAGCGACTTCATTGTTTCCGACCCGCCTGCGGTTACAACGATTGTGGTAAATGCCAATCCGTGCTTTGCAGCGGGCGTTGAGATATTGACCGATAAAGGTCCTGTTCCCGTTGAATCGCTCAAGGTCGGTGATCATGTCGTGCGTGTGCAGGGCGGGGTTGCTCCAATTGTCTGGATAGGTCGGCGGCGGTTGAATTTGGCGCGCCATCCTTATCCTGACACTGTAAACCCGATTTTGATCGAAGCGAGTGCAATTGCTGATCAGGTGCCGAATCGCGATTTATATGTGTCACCCGATCATGCAATCGCGCTGGCAGGTTGTTTGATTCCTGCGAAGGTTTTAACAAATGGCTTTACGATACGCCAAGTGAAGCGGCCAAAAATTACCTATTACCATGTCGAGTTGGCAGATCATGCAGCAATATACGCTGATGGCTGTCCGGTCGAATCATATTTGGAAACCGGCAATCGCGGGGCTTTTGATAATAGCGACGCACCGTTGATCCTGTATCCGGATCTGGCCCAAACCAAGCGCGAGAAGCAAAGCTGCGCACCGTTTGTTGAAAGTGGGCCGATTGCCGAGGCAGTCCGTGCCAGTATTTTAGCGCGGGCCAAGATTGCGATGACATCTGATCCGGGGTTGATGATTATGCCACGCTCGGACGGTGCGGTGGTTATAGCAAGCCGAACCGCGATACCGGGTGAAACCACCGCTGATCCGCGTGACCGGCGGACGCTCGGCGTGAAGGTCACTCGCTTGCAGGCGGGTCGTCGAGTGATCCCGCTCGATCATCCCGCGCTTGCTGCCGGTTGGTATGATATGGAAGCTGATGGCCGATGGACCAATGGACACGCGATTGTGCCCGCCGGTTTGGTGGCCGGCGAGCCGGTGATGGTGGAAATCGGCGCTGCGTTAGGCTACCCGCTAGTCGTATCACCGATGTCGGCACCGGCAAAAATTCGTCGTCGAAGAATGCCAATGTGATGGTTGTAAAGCGACCTGGCAGTCGAGATATGCGCAAGCCGTTCCGCGATAAGATTGGCGGGTGATTGCTGGGGCACGGCATTAGCCCTAGCGGGATGGGCCGCGCGATTGGGTGGGGAGGCTGGTTAGGCGGATTCGGTGATCAGGGTGAGGAGCGAAAGACCGTAGCGGTCGATTTTGCTGGTGCCCATGCCGGGGATGGCGGCGAGGTCGGCGCGGGTTTGGGGGCGGGCGTTGGCGAGGGCGATGAGGGTGCTGTCGTGGAAGATGACGTAGGCGGGTACGCCTTGTTCGCTGGCGAGTTGTTTGCGCAGCGCCCGGAGTTTTTCGAATAGGGGGGCGTTGCTGGCTTCGGGGAGCGAAATTTTGGTGGGGTGTTTGGGGCTGGCTGGGGTGCGGGATTTGCGTTCGGGCTCCAGGTCGCGCCGGAGCAAAATGGTTTCGTGGCCGCGCAGGATGGGGGTTGCGCGCTCGGTGGGGATCAGGGCGCCGAAGGCCTCGTGATCGACGGCGAGGATGCCGTTGACGACCAGTTGGCGAAATACCGAACCCCAGGCTTTGCGATCAAGCTCGGTGCCGACGCCGAAGGTGGGGAGCGCATGATGGTTAAAGCGGGTGATTTTTTCGGTTTGGATGCCGAGCAGCAGATCGGTCAGGTGGCCGACGCCGAAGCGCTGGCCGGTGCGGTGGATGGCGGAGAGGGCTTTGCGGGCGGCAATGGTGCCATCCCAGGTGGCGACCGGGCGGGTGCAATTATCGCAATTGCCGCAGGGGGCGGGGTAGGTTTCGCCGAAATGGGCGAGGATGGCTTGGCGGCGGCAGCCTGCGGTTTCGCAGACGCCGAGCAGCGCATCGAGCTTGCCGCGTTCGATGCGTTTGACCGCTTCGGGGGCGTTGCCTTGATCGATCATGCGGCGGCGGAGCACGACGTCTTGCATGCCATAGAGGAGAAAAGTTTCGGCTGGGTTGCCATCGCGCCCGGCGCGGCCGGTTTCCTGGTAATAGGCTTCGAGGCTGGAGGGGAGATCGAGATGGGCGACGAAGCGCACGTCGGGTTTGTCGATGCCCATGCCGAAGGCGATGGTGGCGACGAGGACGAGACCCGTGCCGGTGAGATCATCGGCGAGGAAGGCATCTTGGTGGCGGGCGCGGGTCGTGGCGTCGAGCCCGGCATGGTAGGGGAGGGCGTTGATGTTTTGGGCTTGGAGCCAGGCGGCGGTTTCATCGACCGTGGCGCGGCTGAGGCAATAGACGATGCCGCTCACGCCGGGGTGACGGCGCAGGAAGCTGAGCAATTGGCGCTTGGGTTCGGCTTTGGGCAGGATGGCGTAAGTGATGTTCGGGCGATCAAAGCTGGAGCAGAATAATTTGGCGTTGGGCAGGCCGAGGCGGCGGGCGATGTCGTCGCGGGTTTGCGGATCGGCGGTGGCGGTGAGGGCGATGCGCGGCACGCCGGGATAGCGCCCGCCGAGGCTGGCGAGTTGCAGATATTCCGGGCGAAAATCATGGCCCCATTGGCTGACGCAGTGGGCTTCATCGATGGCGAAGAGCGCGATGGAGAGATCATCGAGCAGGGCCATGAAATCATCGGAGACCAGGCGTTCGGGCGCGACATAGAGCAGATCGAGCTGGCCTGCGCGCAATTGGCTGCGCACGGCGGATTGTTCGGCGCCGGTGATGCTGGAATTGAGGGCGGCGGCGCGCACGCCGAGCTGGCGCAGGGCTTCGACCTGGTTGCGCATCAGGGCGATGAGCGGAGAGACGATGACGCCGACGCCGGGGCGGCAAAGGGCGGGGAGCTGGTAGCAGAGCGATTTGCCGCCGCCGGTGGGCATCAGCACGATGGCGTCTTGGCCGGTGATGAGATGATTGACGATGGCGGCTTGATCGCCGCGAAAAGCGGAATGGCCGAAAATGCGGTGCAGGAGTGCCAATGGATCGGGCGGTGCGGTCGGGCGGGTGCGAGGTTGGGTCAGGCTGGGCACGGGCGATTTGTACGATTATTCGTCGCGTCGGGGCAAGCGAGTCGAGGCAAGCGAGTCGGGGCAAGCGTGGTGGGGGCTGATGGCAGCGCTGAACAAAAACTTGTATAGAGGGCAGAGCAAGGAGAAAAACCATGTCAGCCAATGCAGCTTTGCAAGCCCGCCACACGCAAGCCGTGGCGCGTGGGGTGGGAATTGCCCATCCGGTTTACTGCGCGCGCGCGGAAAATGCCGAATTATGGGACGCGGAGGGGCGGCGCTATATCGATTTCGCCGCCGGCATCGCGGTGCTGAATACCGGGCATCGGCATCCGAAAGTGATGGCGGCGGTTGAGGCGCAGATGGGGAATTTCACCCATACCTGCTTTCAGGTTTCGCCGTATGAGCCGTATATCGCGCTGGCGGAGCGGCTGAATGCGATTGCGCCGATTGAAGGGCCGGCGAAGACGCTGTTTTTGACCACCGGCGCGGAAGCGGTGGAGAATGCGGTGAAGATTGCGCGCGCGGCCACCGGGCGGCCCGGCATTATCACCTTCGCCGGGGGCTATCACGGGCGGACCCTGCTGACCATGGCGATGACGGGTAAGGTGTTGCCGTATAAGAAGAATTTTGCGCCGATGCCCGCCGAGATTTATCACGCGCCGTTCCCGTTCGAGACGTTTGGGGTCAGTGTGGCGGATAGTTTGCGCGCCATTGATATGCTGTTTCGCGCCGATATTGAGCCGTCGCGCGTTGCGGCCATCGTGATTGAGCCGGTGCAGGGCGAAGGCGGGTTTATTCCAGCCCCGATCGACTTGCTGCAGGCGCTGCGGGCTTTGTGCGATCAGCACGGGATTTTGCTGATCGCCGATGAGGTGCAAACCGGCTTTGCCCGCACCGGGCGGATGTTCGGGATTGAACATTCGGGCGTCAAACCGGACCTGATGACCATTGCCAAGTCACTCGCTGGCGGATTTCCGCTGTCCGGCGTGATTGGCCGCGCCGCCATTATGGACGCGCCGGAACCGGGCGGGCTGGGCGGGACGTATGCCGGCAGCCCCCTCGCCTGCGCCGCAGCACTCGCCGTGCTCGATGTGATCGAAGATGAAAAATTGATCGATCGGGCCAATCATATCGGGGCCACCATGACCACGCGGCTGCACGCGATCGCTCAGCGCAATAGCAGCGTGCCGATCAACGCCGTGCGCGGGCCCGGCGCCATGATCGCCTTCGATGTGGTCAAACAACGCGGCACCGCCGAACCCGACGCCGACGCCACCCGCGCCGTGCTCGCGAAAGCACGCGGATTGGGATTGATCCTGCTGTCATGCGGGGTTTACGGCAATAGCATCCGATTGCTCAGCCCGCTCACCATCGGTGACACCACCCTCGCCGAAGGGCTCGACCTGCTCGAACAGGCGCTGACGGTTTGAGCCGGGGAATTGGGGCAAGGGAAGGGAAAAGGCCAGGGCTCTGCCCTGGACCCGCTAAGGGCTGAGCCCTTAGAACCCGTTAGCGTTTTAGGGTTGGGGAGGGCGGGGCGTTTGCCTATTCCCTGCTTGTGCCTCGATCGCCCTCCCCAACCCTAAAACGGATGGATTGCAAAGGCTCGCCTTTGCCGGGGTTCCAAGGGGCAGCGCCCCTTGGCCTTCCCCTACCCTACCCTCTTCCCGCGCTTAACCCGTTCAGGTCGTTTCAGGTCAAGTCAGGGCTTGGGCGCGGACGAGGCGGGCGAAGGTGCCGTTTTGGGTGAGGAGGCTGGTGTAGGTGCCGGATTCGATGATGGTGCCTTCGCTGAGGACGGCGATGTGATCGGCGTCGCGGACGGTGGCGAGGCGGTGGGCAACGACGAGGGTGGTGCGTCCGGTGCGCAGGCGGGTGAGGGCTTGTTGGACGAGGGCTTCGGATTCGGCGTCGAGGGCGGAGGTGGCTTCGTCGAGCAGGAGGATGCGCGGGTCGCGCAGGAGGGCGCGGGCGATGGCGATGCGTTGGCGTTGGCCGCCGGAGAGGCGTTGGCCGTTGACGCCGACGCGGGTCTCATAGCCTTCGGGCAGGGTTGTGACGAAGTGGGCGGCGGCGGCGTGGGCGGCTGCTTCGATGGCGGCGCGGGTGGCGTTGGGGCGGCCCATGGCGATGTTGGCGGCGATGGTGTCATCGAACAGGAGTGAATCTTGGCCGACATAGGCGATGGCGGCGCGCAGGCTGGTGAGGGTGAGGCGGGTGATGTCGAAATCATCGATGAGGATGCGACCGCGCTGGGCGTCGTAGAGGCGGGGGATCAGGGCGAGGGCGGTGGATTTGCCGGCACCGGAGGCGCCGACGAGGGCGAGGGTGCGGCCGGGTTCGGCGGTGAAGGAGAGATCGACGAGGCCGGGGCGGCCATCGGGGTAGGCGAAGGCGACATGCTCGAAGGTGACGCGACCGGGGCCATCGGGCAGGGTGATGGTGCCGGTGGCGGGGGCGGTGGCGGGTTCATCGATGATGCTATAGACCCGGCTGAGGCCGGCGAGGCCTTCTTGGATGGCGGCGTTCATGGTGCCGAGCGCGCGCAGCGGGCGTGAGGCGATGAGCAGGGCGGCGACGAAGCCGGTGAAATTGCCGATGCCGGCGGCGCCGGCGGCGTTGCGCCAGCCGGCGAAGCCGATGACGGCGGCGATGGCGACGCCGCCGAGCACTTCGAGCATCGGATCGAGGGCGGCGCGGCCACGGATCATGCGCAGCAGGGCGGAATAGAGGCGGTCGAAGGCTTGGTTGGCGCGTTGTTGTTCGGGCTGTTCGAGCCCGTAGGCGCGCACGGTGCGGGCTTGGGCGAAGCTTTCGGTGAGCAGGGAGGCGGCTTCGCCCATGCGTTCTTGCATGCCGCCGGAGGCGCGGCGGATGCGCCGACCGATTTTTTGCACCGGCAGGCCGGCGAGCGGGTAGAGCACGGCGGCGATCAGGCTGAGTTCCCAATCGATCCAGATCATGGTGATGACGAGGCCGATCAGGGTGAAGGCGTCGGCGATGCCGTTGACGGCGCGCGACATGGCTTCGCGGATGATTGTGGCATCGGTGGTGAAGCGGGCGGCGAGCGCGGCGGGGGGTTCGCGTTCGAGGCGGGCGAGTTCGGCGTTGGTGAGGTGGGCGAACATGGCCGATTGCAGGCGTTTGATGGTGCCGAGCACGACTTGTTGGGTGAGGATGGTTTGGGCGTATTGGGCGATGGCTTTGACCAGGGTGACGGCGAGGACGATGGCGGGGACTTGGTAGAGGATGCGCGGGTCGCGTTTGGCGAACATGGTGAAGGCGCGGTCGATCAAGGCGGGGTACAGGGCGGTGGTGCCTGACATCAGCAGGGTGGCAATGATGATCAGGACGATGCGGGTGCGAAAATGGCGCACGTGATCGCGCCAGAGGCGGCGGATGAGCGGCAGGGTGGCGGTTGGGATCGGGTCAGTCATGGGCCGGGTGAATCCCACGCATTTGCGCGCTGATCAATTCCACCTGTCGGGCGAGGCGGGCGAGTGGCTCGGCCAAGGCAGTAGCGGTGGGGGCAGGAGCGGTGGGGGCAGGAGCGGTGGGGGCGGTGGGGGTGAGTGGGGCGGGGGTCGCGGTGAGTGGGGTGGTGAGTTGATCGGCCAGATAGCGCGACCAAGCGGCGAGGGCGGTGCGGTCGGCGGGGCTGAGGGTGGGGCGGGCGAGGCGGAGCGAGACGAGGCGACCGGCCATGCGGCGCAGCGTGGCATCGACCACCACGGCGCGGCGCAATTCGGGGTCGGCACCGCGATGCGGTTCGGCGAGGGCGCGGGCGATGGAGGCTTCGAGATTATTGCTGGCGAGGCCGGCGGCGCGGCGGGCGCGGTCGGGCGGGATGTTGGCTTGGTCGGTCAGGGTGGCGAAACTATCGCGCAGATAGGCTTGGTGGGCGGCGATGGCCTCGCGGGTGGCGGCGGCGAGGCGGTTGGTCTCGAAGCTGGGCCAGAGCAGCAGATTGGCGGCGATGGCGAGCAGGCCGCCCGCGAGCGTAAAGCCGATGCGCGAGAGGGCGACGAGGCGAGCACTTTCGCCGGGGACGATTTGCTCGATCAGCAGGATAATCATGGGCGTCAAGACGGCGATGAAGGCGCTGTAATTGACGCCGCGAATCGCGAACGCGGCCAAGGCGAGCGGCACCATGGTCAGCGAGATGGCGAGGGGGGTGATGCAGACCAGACCGATCAGGGCTGCGAGGATGCCGCCGGCGAGGGTGCCGCCGACGCGTTCGGCGGCGCGAATCCAGGTGGCGGAGAAATGCGGTTGCAGGGTCAGGATGGTGGTGATCGCGAGCCAATGGGCGAAGGGGTTATTGATCCGGTGCAGCACGAACAAGACGGGAATGATGACGCAGGCGGTGCGGGTGGCGTGGCGGAAGGACACCGAATTCCAGGTCAGGTTGGCGCGCAGCGTTTGCAGGGCGGCGAGGAGCAGCGGCGGGTTGGCGGCATCGAGGATTGGATCAGCGCCGGGGGGGATGGAGGAGCTGAGCAGCACCGAGAGATGCTCGATAATGGCGCGCAGCGGCGGCTGGGTGCGTGATGGTGCGTCGTTGACCAGGGCGCGCAAGCTGGCGAGGGCGGCGGTGCGCGGCGGCGTGGTGAGCGGGCGATCTGCTGCGATGTCGGGGGCCGCGCCGGTGAGAAAATCAGCGATGCGGTGCAGCGCTTGCGCGCAGGCGGGGTTTGCTGGGTCGGCCAGGCTATCGCTCAGGGCGATCAGGGCTTCGAACAGCAGATCGAGCGTGGCGAGGCGCAGGGCGATGCGGTTGCCACGGGCGCTGGCGGCCCCTTGGCGGCGGAAGGTGGCAAGGGTGATGGCGCGCGCTTGTTCGATGGCCTCGCGCACGGCGCGGCGATGCTGGCTGGCATGGCGATCCAACGCGGCTTCTGAGGGGTTTTCGCTGATAGCCGCGAGGTCTTGGCTGAGGGCGGCGAGGGCGCGGGCGGTGCGCGCGAGGGCTTCGCGGGCGGGGGCGTGTGGGCGCATGCGCCAGAGGCCGAGGGTGAGCAAGGCGGCCCAGAACGCGCCGCCGGCGAAGATGGCGCCGATGGTGGCATCGGTCGTGAGGGACGGGCCGGGTTGATCGAGGGCCAGCACGGTGGCGACGCTGAACAGATTGCCGAATTGCAAGCCGCCTTGGCCATAGATGCGCGACAGGCTGCCGGTGAAAATGAGCACGCCGCCGACCAGCAAAGCGGCGGGTGGTGCGCGCGACAGCAGGGTGGGCAAGAGGGCGAACACCATACCGCCGAGCAGGCCGAGCAGCAGCATGGGCAGCAGGCGGGTGCGCACCGGGCCGCCAGGGTCGGCGAAGCAGGCGAGCAGCGCGCCGAGAGCGGCGATGCCGAGCAGCGGGATGTGCAAAATCGCGCCCAGCGCCATGGTGACGGCGATGGCGATGGCGGCGCGCAGCCCTTCGAGCAGGGAAATCGCCCGAAGATCAAGCCGGAAATTCGGGGTGCCGGGGCGGATCGGCGTGGTGAGCGCCTCAGCCTGGGCCATCGATCCCGAAGATGCCGGTGCGCGGGAAGCCGCTGGGCGGCAATTTTCCTGCACTGCCGCGCGCGCCGAGCCAGGGGGTGAGATTGGTCTCGGTGCGGATTTTATCGCCCAGCGCCCAGCTTAACCCATCGGCCTGGTTGAAGAATTTGACATCGGCGAGGCCGCCATCCTTGTATTTTTGCAAGGCGACACCTTGGCCTTTGGCCATTTCCGGGATTTGCGCGGTGGGGAACACCAGCAATTTGCGATTTTGCCCGATCACTGCGCAATGATCGCCCGCGACGCGGCGGATGAGCAGGGCTTCCTCGCCGGGTTTGAGGCTGAGCAATTGCTTGCCGGTGCGCTTTTCGGCGGCGAGTTCGGCGCCGCTGATGATGAAGCCGCGCCCGGCGCTGCTGGCGAGCAGATATTTCGCTGCCGGATCGGCCACGAACATTGTGCGCAAATCATCGTCGTTGCCGAGTTCGATCAGCAGGCGAATCGCCTGACCATCACCGCGACCACGCGGCAAATCACCCGCGCGCAGCGAATAGACCCGGCCATTGGTGGCGAACAAAGTGAGGCGATCCGTGGTTTCGCAGGGGAGGAGGGTTTTGAGCCGGTCACCCTCTTTGAAGCGCAAATCGCTCTCGGTGCCGGGGCTGGGTTTCAATGTGCCTTTGACCGCGCGAATCCAGCCTTTGTCCGAGAGAATGACGGTGATCGCTTCGCGTTCGATGAAGGCTTCGGCGGCGACGTCGATTTGCGGGGCGGCACCATCGATGGTGGTGCGGCGGGCGCCGATTTTGCCGCTGCCAAAGCGGGTGCGGGTCGCTTTGATGTCGGCTGCGATGCTGGTCCAGCGCATGGCCTCGTCACTGAGCAGGGCGGCGAGGCTGGCCGCTTCGGCGGTGAGTTTGGCGTGTTCGGCGCGCAGCTCCATCTCCTCAAGGCGGCGCAGGCTGCGCAGGCGCATATTCAGGATCGCTTCGGCCTGGATGTCGGTGAGGGTGAAGGTGGCCATCAGCACCGGTTTGGGTTCGTCTTCGGTGCGGATGATGCGAATCAGCTCATCAAGGTTGAGAAATACCGCGAGATAGCCATCGAGAATTTCCAGCCGCCGGGCGATGGCGGCACCGCGATGGCGCGAGCGGCGGAGCAAGACCTCGTGGCGATGATCGAGCCAGGCGCGCAGCATTGGCTTGAGGCCGAGCAGGCGTGGGGTGCGATCCGCATCGATCACGTTCATGTTCATCGAGAAGCGCTGCTCGAAGGCGGTGGCGCGGAACAGGCTGGCCATCAGCATCTCGGGATCGACGGTGCGGCCTTTGGGTTCCAGCACGATGCGGAGATGATCGCTGCTTTCATCGCGGATATCGCCGAGTAGTGGTAGTTTTTTATCGGCGAGCAATTCGGCGACCTGCTCGATCAGGCGGGATTTTTGCACCTGATAGGGGATTTCGGTGACGACGATTTGCCACATGCCGTGCTTGAGATCCGACTTGCTCCAGCGGGCGCGCACGCGCAGCGAGCCACGACCCGATTCGTAAGCGGCGCAGAGGGTGGCGCGGTCTTCGACCAGCACGCCGCCGGTCGGGAAATCCGGCCCTTGCACCATGCGAAGCAGATCATCGGTGCTGGCATGGGGATGTTTGATCAGATGGATCGCGGCATCGCACAGTTCGCCGGCATTATGGGGCGGGATTGAGGTGGCCATGCCGACGGCGATGCCGGTGGCCCCGTTGGCCAGCAGGTTGGGGAAGGCGCCGGGCAGCACCACGGGTTCGCTGTCTTCGCCATCATAGGTCGGGCGGAAATCGACCGTGTCTTCATCGATCCCATCGAGCAGGGCGCTCGCGATTTCGGTCATCCGGCTTTCGGTGTAGCGCATGGCGGCGGCGTTATCGCCATCGATATTGCCGAAATTGCCTTGGCCTTCGATCAACGGGTAGCGCGAGGCGAAATCCTGGGCGAGGCGCACCAGGGCTTCGTAAATCGACATATCGCCGTGCGGGTGGAATTTACCCATCACGTCGCCGACCACGCGGGCGCATTTTTTGAAGCCCGAACCCGGATCGAGCTTGAGTTGGCGCATGGCGTAGATCAGCCGACGATGCACCGGCTTTAGGCCATCGCGCACATCGGGCAGGGAGCGCGCCATGATGGTGGATAGCGCGTAGGCAAGGTAGCGTTCGGACAGGGCTTCGGCCAAGGGGGCGTCGTGCACCACGCCGCGGTGATCATCAGGCATTTTCAGTCTCCGCCAATCGGGCGATCTGCTCATAAAGCGCTCTGCGTGACCAGGGAAGCGGGGCGTGGTGTGCGCCGAACGCATCGCGGGTGAGAAAATGACCGGTGAGGGCCAGACCATCGCGCAGGGCGGACCAGTCCGGTGGGCTGTCATCGGTGTCGCGGGCCAGAAAAGCGGGGAGCGGCAGGACGCGCGCGCGCCAGAGGCCGACAGCGTCGGCGGAGACCGCGCGGCCGGTGCGCGGCGAGACGAAGGCGAGATTGTCGGTGCTGCCGGTGACCGCACAGCAGCGCAAATCCAGCCCGTAGCCGAGATCGGCCAGTAAATCGCGCTCGAATCGGACCAAGGCGGGGAGCGCGTGGGCAATATCGGTAATGCCCGCGAGCAGGCGGGTCAGGGCGATGAACAAAGCTTGGTGCGGCTCGCGCTCGGGCAGGGCGCCGACGGTGACGGCGCAGGCAGCGCGCAGGGTGGCGAGGGCGAGCGGTTCGGTCATGGCGATGGCGGCGGCGGGGTGGATTAATTCGCCGGACAGGGTGCCGAGCTGGTCAGGCAGGCGGGCGACCCAGCGGGCGGCGAGCAGATTGCCGACCTGCCAGGTCGCGGCGTGGCGCTGGGAGGCGCCGCCGCGCACCAGACCGCGCCAAGCGCCTTGGGTTTCGGTGAGCAGCGTCATGCGGGCATCGGCTTCGCCGAACAAAGCGGCGTCGAGCACGATGGCGGGTTCGGACCATTCCAATGCGGTCAGATCGCTCCGTGATCGGCGCGGGTGGTGCGGGGACGGTGGATTTGGGGGCGATGGGCGGGCGGGTTACGCATCGGCGGCGAGGGCGTCGCGGGCGATTTGGGCGAGGTAGCCGGCGGCGACGGGCAGGATGGCATCGTTGAAATCATATTTATCATTGTGCAAAAACTGGCCATCGGTGGCGGGGCCGTTGCCGATCCAGGCATAGGCGCCGGGAATCGCTTGCAGGAAGGCCCCGAAATCTTCGCTGGCCATGGTGGGGGGGATGTCATCGCGCACGGGCCGACCGATGGTGCGGGCGGCGCGCTGGGCGCGGGCGGTTTCGGTGGGGTCGTTGATGGTGGCGGCGACGCCGCGCTCGATCGACACGGTGGCGGTACAGCCCAAGGCGAGGGCGGTGTTGGTGATTACGGTTTGGATGCGCGCGGCGATGGCATCGAAAACGGCGGGGCGCAGGGCGCGGAATGTGCCCCGGAGCGAAACGGTTTCGGGGATTTGATTATCCGCATCCGCGCCGTGCAGCACGCAGATGGAGACGGCGGCGGCTTCCAGCGGATCGACATTGCGCGACACCACGGTTTGCAGGGCGACCAGAATATGGCCCGCGCAAATCACCGGATCGTGGGTGAGGTCGGGCATCGCGGCGTGGCCGCCATGGCCATGGATGGTGATGGCGAGGCGTGCGCCTTGGGCCATCAACGGGCCGGGGCGGAGTGCGATGGTGCCCGCGTCCAGCCCGGGCCAATTATGGTAGCCATAGATGCGTTCCATCGGGAAGCGGGTGAGCACGCCGTCATCGATCATCGCTTGCGCGCCGCCGAAGCCTTCCTCGGCGGGTTGGAACAGGAGATGCACGGTGCCGGACCAGGACGGATCATCGCGCAGGAGCATGGCGGCACCGAGTAGCGAGACGGTGTGGCCATCATGGCCGCAAGCATGCATCACGCCGGGATTGGTTGAGGCGTGGGGCGCGCCGGTGGCTTCATGGATCGGCAGCGCATCCATATCCGCACGCAGACCGACGCTGCGATTGCCGCCGCGCCGCAGGCTGGCGACCACGCCATGCCCGCCAATGCCGGCTTCGAACGGGATGCCGAGCTCGCGCAAACGCGCACAGACGAATTGCGCGGTGTTTTGCTCGTGGCAGGATAATTCGGGGTGGCGGTGCAGATGATGGCGCCAGGGGGTTAGGGTGTCGAGCAAGGAATCCATGCAGGGACCGATCAATTGTTGAAGCGGGACAGTTTGAACGCTTGGTTTTCGCGCTGCATGGTAGGCATGGAATTTCAGGATCGGCAAGGAAGTTTGTGCTGGCGGTGTGCGGGGCTGGCGGTAGATTGATAAATCATGATGGATCATGATAGATCATGACAATCCAGGAGGAGCGAAAACATGGGATCGGCCGTTCGGGAAAAATTCGCAACCCAGGTCAATGCTGAAATTTTGGCGGCGGTGCGCGCGCTGGCTGCCGATGAGGGACGGCAATTGCAGGCGTTGGTTGATGAAGCTTTGGCTGATTTGCTGGAGAAACGGCGACAGACCCAGCCGCGCGCGCATGTGCTGCGGGCCTATCGGGCCAGTCACGCGGCGTTTGGTGCGCTCTATCACAAGCTGGCCGAGTGACCGATTATTTGACGCTGGCCGAGGCGTTGGCGATCCATCACGATCAGATTGAGCGCTATGGCGGTGCGGCGGGGTTGCGCGATGCGGGGGCGTTACAGGCGGCGTTATACCGACCGCAAACCGGCTATTATGCGGATTTGATCGAAGAGGCGGCGGCGTTGTGGGAGAGCCTTGCGCAAAACCATGCATTCATTGACGGCAATAAGCGGATCGGGTTTGCCGCGACCTATAGTTTTTTGGCGATCAATGGGGTGCAGATTATCGCGGATGCGGATGCGACTTTTGCGTTTATTGCCGGACTATACGCGATCAACGAATTCGAGATGCGACATTTGGTGCCGTGGCTGCGCGCGCATACCGCCCCTGCCCCGCCCCCCTGACATCAGCGTGAAATAGCGCGGGGGATCGGGGCGGGATTGGTGCGGCTTAGAGCAACGTTCGATCAGATGGAATCATCTGATCGAATAAAGTTGATCGTCAAAACAATGAGTTAGAGCATTGTCGGTGAGCTTATGCGAACGGAAAATGCTCTAGCCTTCGCGTTCGACCATCATTTGCTTGATTTTGCCGATGGCTTTGGCGGGGTTGAGGCCTTTCGGGCAGGTTTGGGTGCAGTTCATGATGGTGTGGCAGCGATAGAGTTTGAATGGGTCTTGCAGCGCATCGAGCCGTTTGCCGGTGTTTTCATCGCGCGAATCGGCGATCCAGCGATAGGCGGCCATCAGCACGGCGGGGCCGAGATAGCGATCCCCGTTCCACCAATAAGAGGGGCAGGAGGTGGAGCAGCAGAAACAGAGAATGCACTCCCATAGTCCATCGATTTCGGCGCGCTCTTCGGGGCTTTGCCGACGCTCGCCATCCGGGGGTGCGGGGGTTTCGGCCTGGAGCCAGGGCTCGATGGAGCGATATTGCGCGTAGGCCTGGTTCAAATCCGGCACCAAATCTTTGACCACTGGCATGTGCGGCAGCGGATTGATCGCGACCGCTTCTTTGACCTCATCGATCGGCTTGAGGCAGGCGAGGGTGTTGGTGCCATCGATATTCATCGCGCAGGAGCCGCAAATGCCTTCGCGGCAGGAGCGGCGGAAGGTGAGGGTGCTATCGATTTCGTTTTTGATTTTGATCAGCGCGTCCAGCACCATCGGGCCGCACGCATCGAGATCGATCTCGTACGTGTCGGTATGCGGGTTGCCGCCATCATCGGGGTTCCAGCGATAGACTTTGAAGGCTTTGACCCGCTTGGCGCCGGGCGGGGCCTTGAAGGTTTTGCCGACGGTGACCCGGCTGTTTTTCGGGAGCGTTAGATTGGCCATGGTGTAGAGCCCTTATCAGTAAACGCGCTTTTTCGGCGGGAACACCGAAACATCATTGGTCATGGTTTGCATGCGGACATTGCGGTAATCGAGCGAAACCTCGCCTTCGGCAGTGCAGGTGGCGAGCGAGTGCTTCATCCAGTTTTGGTCATCGCGCTCGGGGTAGTCATCATGGGCGTGCGCGCCACGGCTTTCGTGGCGGGCTTCGGCGGAGACCATGGTGGTGAGCGCGTTGCCCATCAGATTTTGCAGCTCCATCGCTTCCATCAGGTCCGAATTCCAGATCATGCCGCGATCGGCGATGGCGATATCGGACATGCCGCGCCACAGATCGGTCATTTTGGTGACCCCTTCGGCGAGGGTTTTCGAGTTGCGGAACACGGCGGCGTGGTTTTGCATGGTGCGCTGCATGGAATCGCGCAGGGCGGCGATGTGGGATGCGCCTTTGGCGTGACGCGTGGCGTCCAGCCGGTCGAGCGAGGCTTCGCCGGCGCGCGCGGGCAAGGCGGGCTGGCTGGCGCCGGGGTTGACGATTTTGGCGGCTTGATGGGCGGCAGCCCGCCCGAATACCACCAGATCGAGGAGAGAGTTGGTGCCGAGCCGGTTGGCGCCATGCACCGAGACGCAGGCTGCCTCGCCCACCGCCATCAGGCCGGGGACGATGGCGTCCGGATCGTTCGCGGTGGGGCGCAGGACTTCGGCGCGGAAATTGGTGGGGATGCCGCCCATATTGTAATGGACGGTGGGGAGCACCGGGATCGCCGCTTTGGTAAGATCGACGCCGGCGAAGACGCGGGCGGTCTCGGAAATGCCGGGCAGGCGCTCATGCAGTTGCGCCGGATCGAGATGTTCGAGATGCAGCATGATGTGGTCTTTGTTGGGACCACAGCCGCGCCCTTCCATGATTTCGATGGTCATGGAGCGCGACACCACATCGCGCGAGGCGAGATCTTTCGCGGTGGGGGCATAGCGCTCCATGAAGCGCTCGCCCTCGGCGTTGGTGAGGTAGCCGCCCTCGCCGCGCGCCCCTTCGGTGATCAGGCAGCCGGCGGGGAAAATGCCGGTGGGGTGGAATTGCACAAATTCCATGTCTTGCAGCGGCAGGCCGGCACGCAGCGCCATGCCCGCGCCATCGCCGGTGCAGGTATGGGCGGAGGTGCAGGAGAGATAGGCGCGGCCATAACCGCCGGTGGCGAGGACGACCATTTGCGCGCGGAAGCGGTGGATGGTGCCATCATCGAGGCACCAAGCCATGACGCCCCGGCAGCGGCCTTCGTCATCCATGATCAGGTCGGTCGCGAAATACTCGACGAAAAACTCGACATCATGCTTGAGGCTTTGTTGATAGAGCGTATGCAAAATGGCGTGGCCGGTGCGATCGGCGGCGGCGCAGGCGCGGCGCACCGGCTCTTTGCCGTAATCTTTCATGTGGCCGCCGAACGGGCGCTGATAGATTTTGCCATCTTCGGTGCGGCTGAACGGCACGCCGAAATGTTCGAGCTCATAGACGGCGGGGATGGCTTCGCGGCACATATATTCGATGGCGTCTTGATCGCCCAGCCAATCCGAGCCTTTCACCGTGTCATACATGTGCCAGCGCCAATCATCCGGCTCCATGCTGCCCAGTGCCGCGCCGATGCCGCCTTGGGCGGCGACGGTGTGGCTGCGGGTGGGGAACACTTTGGTGATGCAGGCGGTTTTCAGACCGGCGGCGCCCATGCCGAGTGTGGCCCGCAGGCCGGAACCGCCGGCACCGACCACCAGCACGTCATAGGTGTGATCGATGATGGTGTAAGCGCCGGTCGATGGCTTGGAGATCGCGTTCATGATGAGACCCTTGCAAAGATTGCCGCGTCAAAACTCGTGAGGACCCGCCCGATTCCGTTAGAGGGCGAGTTTGAGAACCGAGACGATGGCCAACAGCCCGAACAGCACCGTGATGGCGCGAATGGCGAGCAGGAGCGCAATACGCCGACCCTCGGCATGGATGTAGTCTTCGATCACCACCTGCAAACCCAGTTGCAAATGATAAAAAAGTGCGAGGATCAGGGCGATGAACAAAACCGCGTTCCACGGCTCATGCATATAGGCGATCATCGCGGCTTGGTTGGCACCCGCGAGCAGGAGCACCGAGGCGACGAAATAGAGGCTCAGCGGCAGCAGCGCCATCGCGGTGAGGCGCTGCGCCCACCAATGATGCAGGCCGGATTTGGCCGAGCCATAGCCGCGCGCCCGGCCCAGGGCGGAGCGCATGATTTCCGGACGGAGCGTGGTTTTATCACTCATCATGCTCACCCGATCACCAGAAAGAGGCCCCAGAAGATCACGCTCAGCCCGATGGTGGCGGCGAGCACGGCGTAGCCGGTGCGGTGCATCACCGGCAATTCAAATCCGTAGCCGGCATCCCAGAGCAAATGGCGGATGCCGTTGGCAAAATGATAGAACAAGGCGAGGGTGAAGCCGAACAGCACCAGCTTGCCGAAAATGGAATCGAGCACCGCCTGGGCGATGGCGAAGGCACCGGGCGAGGTGGCGGCGGCGGCGAGCCAGAGGGCCAGCAGCAGGGCACCCGCCGAGAGGGCGATGCCGGTGAAACGATGAAAAATCGACAAAGCCGACGAAATTTGCGGGCGATAGACCTGCAAATGCGGCGAGAGTGGGCGGCGAACCATTTTGCCGTCTGAATTGCGACCCTGCATCAGGGCTTCGCGAACATCCTGCACCACGACCAAATCCCCCTTGAGCACGAAATGCTGCACCTGCTTACTGCCCGGAACCGTCAGGGTCAATGAAACAGCAACGTGGCTGTCATGCAGCGGATAGAATAAGATTTAATGAATATGAGCGCGCTTTACGGCAGAAGCCGGAGCAAGCGGGTGGTGCGCGTGGTGCAGCTTTCCAAATCGCGCAGCACCGGCACCTCGTAGCAGGCGAGCGGCGCAAACCCTTCGCGCGGGGCGTAAGCGCGGCCCGGCTCGGCCAGCCAGATTTCGGCATGGCGGGCAAGGTGGCGCAGCCAGGGCACGATGCGCGCGGCCATGGGCGATTCGTAGCAAATATCGCCACAGAGGATCAGATCGGCGGCGAGGGGCGTGCCGACCCGATCGGCAATGTCGATCATGAGGTTTACGCCGTTCAGCTCTGCGTTGAGCGCAAGGGCGGCGCCGGCCATCGGGTCGATATCGATGGCGGTGACCTGGGCGGCCCCGGCGCGCAGGGCGGCGATGCCGGCGACGCCGCTGCCGGCGGCAAAATCGATGACGCGGCGGCCTTGGAGGGTCGCGGGATGATCGAGGCTGTAGCGGGCGAGCGCGGCGGAGCCGGGCCAGACGAAGGCCCAGTAGGGCGGAGCGATGCCGTGATGATCGAGGAATTCTTCGCTGGCCTGCCAGATCGGGGTGATTTCGCTGGCCTGATAGGCCATGATGTCCGGGCAGAGCGGGGCGGGCGCGGGGTGGGTTTGCGCGCGAATGAAGTCAGCGCGGGTGTCCGGGGTCAATGGCCGACCAGGATCGCGAGGGCGACGGCGAGGCCAACGGCGCGGTTGAGTTTGAACAAAGCGAGGCAGCGTGCCGGGTTGTTGATGTCGAGCGCGATGACTTGCCAAGCGAGCAAAGCGGCGGGGATGATCATGGCGGCCCAGCCGAGGGGGTTGATGCCGGTGAGAGCGAAGCTGAGCAGCAGGAAGGCTAGCGTGCCGGCATAGCAGCGGGCGAGGAACGGGCGGGTTTGCGCGCCGAACCAGAGGGCTGTGGATTTGATGCCGACCAGTGCGTCATCCTCACGGTCTTGATGGGCGTAGATGGTGTCATAGCCGAGAATCCAGCAGATCGCGGCGGCGTAGAGGCTGAGCGCGGCCAGGGTGAGCTGGCCGGTGGCGGCGATCATGCCGAGCAGCGCGCCCCAGCCGAAGGTGAGGCCCAGCACGATTTGGGGAAACCAGGTGACGCGCTTGGCGGCGGGGTAGAGGGCGACCAGCAGGAGCGAGGCGGCGCCGGTGATTTGGGCGGGGCGGTTGAGTTGCAGCAGGATCAGCAGGCCGACGAGCGACAGCATGGCGAGGAAGGCGAGTGCGGCGGGCACCGAGACTGTGCCCGCTGCGAGTGGGCGGGCGGCGGTGCGCGCCACGGCGCGATCAAGCTTGCGGTCCCACAGATCATTCACCACGCAGCCGGCCCCGCGCATGACGATGGCGCCGATTCCGAACAGCAGGATCAGCCACAGGCTGAACCACAGGCCCTGATCGGCCAGCAAAATGCTCCACAGGCCGGGCAGGAACAGCAGCCAGGCGCCGATGGGCCGGTCCAGCCGGGCGAGGAGCGCGAAAGGTTGGGCGGCGGGCGGCAGGCGGGCAATCCAGCCATCGGGGCGGATATCGGTAAAATCGGCTGGGGCTGCTACAGGGCTGGTCATGGCTTCGATCATTCGCCTCCATTGTGGAGAAAAATTGCACGCTGGCGCGCTCATTGCCATGGATCGGGCGCGGGCGCACTATCTGGGTTCGGTGATGCGCCGGGGGGTTGGCGACACGCTGCTGTTGTTCAATGGCCGCGATGGCGAGTTTCAGGCGGAGATTAGCCGGTTGGAGCGCGGGGCGGTGACGCTGACGCTCGGCGCGCAGACCCGCGCGCCGGAGGCTGAGCCGGATGGTTGGCTGTGTTTTGCGCCGATCAAGCGCGATGCCAGCGAATGGGTGGTGGAAAAAGCCACCGAGCTGGGCATTGCGGTGATCCAGCCGGTGATCACCGCGCGCACCCAGCCACACCGGGTTAACCCGGAGCGGTGGGCGGCGATTGCCACCGAGGCGGCGGAGCAAAGCGAGCGGCTGAGCGTGCCGGAACTGCGCGCCCCCCTGCCCTTCGCCGCGTTGCTGCGCGACTGGCCGGCGGGGCGGATTTTATTTGCGGCGACCGAGCGGATCGCGGCGCCGGGCTTGGAATTACCGGCGGAGCGGACACAGGGCTGGGGCTTGCTGATTGGGCCGGAGGGTGGATTTGCGCCCGCAGAGCTTGACGAGCTGGCTCGGCATCCCTTTGTTACGAGGCGAACACTTGGACCACGGATCCTCCGGGCCGAGACTGCCGCCATTGCCGGGCTGGCTCGGCTGCTTGCCGTGCCGCCGGAAGCCTGATCAGGAGTTTGACGTGTCCAATCCCGGCGAAGCCGATGCCACCCCGATTACCGAGATGCACCAGCTTGCGGACTGGTTTGCCGCTGGCTGCAAGCCTCCGAGCGACTATCGCATTGGCACCGAGCATGAGAGTTTTGGCTTTCGCCATGCCGATCAACGCTCAATCCCGTATGAGCCGGATGGGATTAGGGCGGTGCTGGAGTCGGTTGCGGCGGCGGAGGGGTTGGCGCCGATTATGGATCGGGGGCAGCCGATTGGGCTGAATGGCGCGAATTTTTCGATTTCGCTGGAGCCGGGCGGGCAATTTGAGCTTTCGGGCGGGATTGTTGCGGATTTGCATGCCACAAGGGCGGAAATTGAGGCGCATATTGCGCGGGTGCAGCGCATTGCGAACCAGATGGGTATTGGGTTTGCGCCGCTGGGGTTTCACCCCACCGCGACGCGGGAGGATTTGTTTTGGATGCCGAAGGGGCGCTACGCGATTATGCGGGCGCATATGCCAAGGGTGGGCGCGCGCGGGCTTGATATGATGCTGCGCACTTGCACGGTGCAGGCCAATCTCGATTTTTGCTCTGAAGCGGACATGGTGCGCAAAATGCGCCTTTCGCTCCGGCTGCAACCGTTGGCGACTGCGTTGTTTGCCAATTCGCCGTTTCGCGAGGGCAAGCCGAACGGGATGCTCTCGAACCGGGCCTTTACCTGGCTGGATACTGATAATGCGCGCAGCGGGGTACCGGCGTGTGTGTTTGACGATGATTTCGGGTTTGCGCGGTATGCGGACTATTTGCTCGATGTGCCGATGTATTTTGTCTATCGCGATGGCGCGTATATCGATGTGGCGGGGCATTCGTTCCGCGATTTCATGGCGGGCAAGCTGGCCGGGTTTGAGGGGCAGTATCCGACGATGGGCGATTTTGCCGATCACGCGACCACGGCGTTTCCGGATGTGCGGCTGAAGCGGTTTATCGAGACCAGAGGCGCGGATTCTGGCAATCCGGCGATGTTGCTGGCGCAGCCGGCGTTGTGGACCGGGCTATTTTACGATGACGCCGCGCTGCAAGCCGCCGAGGCTTTGACGGCGGGCCTTGATTATGCGGCGGTGGTGGCGATGCGCGAGGCGGTGCCAGAGCGCGGCCTTGACCTCGCTCTTGGGCGCGGCACGCTGCGCGATTTGGCGCGCGACGTGATCACCATCGCCGCCGATGGCCTACGCGCCCGCGCCCGGCACGACGCGGCGGGGAATGACGAGACGCAGTATCTCGCGCCGCTGGAGGAAATTGCCGCGGGCGGACCGACGCAGGCGGAACATTGGCTGGGGCGGTATTTCGGCGCTTGGCATGGGGATGCGCGGAAGATTTTTGCGGAGGCGGCGCTGTAGGGGCGTGCTTATTAAACTTACTTCGTGTGGGACCCTAGCCGCTGCCTTTCAATGAGACGGGGTGTAATCTCTAGCCCGACGAGATCGCAGTATCTTTTGAAATCGGCACTATTTTCGGGGGGCCTCATATCTAGCCTCTCAGCCACTGCGTATCTTAGAACGGATGTTCCAACATGATCCTTTTTGAGTAAATTAGCAACTTCATCAAGTTCTTTCAACGGGAATGAACGATAACAGTCGAGTTTGATTATAACATCCAGATATTTTTTCATCGAGTTTGGAACTTTTTCTAAAACTTGCTGATAGGTTATATCCAAATTCTCATCCCCAACCGCTCGAGACAGCTTTCGACTACAATACGATATAAACCCTGCAGTGAGAATAAATACAATTTGTCGCGCGATTTTTTCCCTAATATCGTTATTTTTATCTTTGTATTCAGGATTTTGCTTGATCTCAATATGGTATAACGCAGTTTGTATCATATCAACTACTGTATCAATTGATTTTGATAATTTATCCAGCAAGCTACCAATACATCTTAAAATAGCATTTGATGCCACTTCGAGCATATTTTGTTTTGGTTCAGCGTCAATGCGCGCGTAATGATTTCTTAGGATATGACCGATAATTTCGACAGCAACAAACACTCGATCCATCTCGTCCAACATCACATTTGGGCCGGCCTCCATCGCCGACCTTTCAGACGCGTCAATCCTATCATGTGTGTCAAACCTGTTGTTACGACGCTCCTTTGTTTTAGTTTCATCCAAGATTTGATTTGGGATTTGTTCGATTAATCTATTAATAACTTCAGTATTTTCAATAGAAAATTCAAATTGTGGCGCAGCAACATATGCTTCACTTAAGTTTTTTATTAGGCTATCAATTACGATCATACTGTCGGTATGAAACGACAAAAATATTAATATATTGGCGGTCTGTCGTGACCAAGCATTAAGACAGAGGTCTCTTACATGGTCGGCCATCACCTGCTGGTTAAGATTGCGGCTGATATACTCGGACAGAAAAAAATTATATACATAGGTATGTCGGATCCTATAAATATCCTGACCCACCTCAAATATTCCAATTTGACGCATTTTTTCAAGTATTGCGAAAAGCCCTGACTTGCGTAAGGCTCGACGCGACGCGAATTGATCGACTACGCATTCCACTTCGTCAGCCGTCAGCTCCATACTACTAGAATTATATATGGCCCACGCGACCTCGGGAAGAAGGGCGTAAGCTTGCTCGGCCTCGGCAACTTTCAAATTTTTTAGAATAGCGCTATCAATTAGAAATTTGTAATACCTCACGTATCCACTATGGGCCAAGTCCGCCGACTGGCCACTATCAATAGCTTGAAGCAATATCAATACGATTAACGGTGTCCTAGGCACAATATGGGTTGTTAAAATTCTGTTTATAACCGTTCTTTTGCTCTCTACAGCATGCCTAAATTGATCATTAGATAAATCATCATATTTTTTTGCTTTACACCAATTCTCAATGAGTTCATATCTTTTTTTATGCCCCAATTCCGAGATTTCCGATTGAAAAAACTCTCGTAATATTGCGATATCTGCCGTATTTTCTAACACCGAAAACTTGTAAGAGGTCGCCGTAGTTATTATTACGCTATAGTACGAATCTTTGAGCCAACCTAAGATTTTTAAAGCGTATTTTTTACTTAGTGTTATTTGATCAAAATCATCAATTATAATTATAATTTTTTTACTATCAATTTTTTTTGCCTGCTTTTGGGAAAATCCAAGATACTGTTCACTGATGCATTGAGCTATTTTATTACTCAAATCGTCCACATTTGCAGACTTTATTTTTTTACTTGACAATAAGACTGGAAAAAAATTCCCCGCGTGCAGTATCCTAAATAACTTTTTGCAGGCGGTTGACTTTCCTGAAGTCTCACCGCCAACAATATGTATTGAATTACCGGACATTGCTTCGTCGCAGATTCGGGATATGTTCGAACTTAAACGTTTTAACTTTCCAGCAGCATCGCGCTCTTCAACTATAATATCTAGATCAATCCATATGTCTTCGAGACTTATCCAGGAATCTCCACTAATTAGATTTTTGTCAAGAGAATTAAGAACTTCACTCTCAAATACTGTGGAAATTTGGTATGAGCTGACAAGATATTCATTGTTTAAATCTTCAGAGTTTTTTTTTGTAAATTCACGAATTAAAATTTGCTTGATTTTTTCTTTCAAATCTTTTTCATCGATAAAATACTGATATAGTCCTGATGTGCTTATGCGTTCTTTATATTCGGCAATTTTCTGGAGCTGCAAAATTTGATTATTATCAATATGCTTCGCCTGAAACGTAACATCCTTAAAGAAAAAGCTTGCATGCCTCAGAGTCCCTGCCTGTAAAGCGCCAATTGCTCCATTAAACTCTTCCTCCGTGCCGGAACCATACTTTTGAGTCGGTGAACCAAAAGTCGCGCCCATGATTCCTATATATAAATCATATTCGCCAAGCTGCTGCGTGATTATTTCTTGAGGTTTATTACCGAATTCCGATACCGCATTTTCCTCCCACAACCACGGTTCGAGTCGAATACCATTTTTCTCGAAAAAGGACGACGTCTCCAAAATTGCTGATTTTGCCGCCTGCCTCTCGGCGACAACGTCAGTCGGGGACGACACAAATACGCGATAGACAATCATTTTTTGAGACATCGTGACCTAACCCTACAGCCGTGAGCAAAGAAAGAAATTACAACTTGAAAAAGATTGTGTCCACATTTTTTGGTGGCACAAAATGCGACGCAAGCAAACAAATCAGTTTGTCCTGGCGTTCCGATCAAACCTACACCCTGAGTTAGCGGAAATCTTGCAAACACTTGAGTGCTTTGCCGCCCTAAAAGTGTGTTTTTTACGCTGCCCCTAAAATGCCAAAAAGTTTTTTGGTTCTTTTTTACAAAAAAGAACTTTTTCTCCCCTCACCCTTTCAACACCGTCCCAATCGCCGCTGTCAGGTGCGACAATTCGTCGGGACTGATGGTCAGGGCCGGAGCGAGATAAACGATGTCGCGGAAGGGTCTGATCCAGGTGTTGTGGCGCAGGAATTCGGTGCGCAGGGCGGCGGGGTTGGGGATGGATTTGAGTTGGACGACGCCGATGGCGCCCATGACGCGGACATTGACCACGTTGGGCAGGGATTGGAGGGGCGAGAGTTCGGCCTTGAGTTGGTGGCTGAGGGCGGCGGCTTGGGCGAGGCGGTTTTCGCGTTCGAACAGATCGAGTGAGGCGTTGGCGGCGGCGCAGCCGAGCGGGTTGGCCATGAAGGTGGGGCCGTGCATCAGGGCTTTGGCGGGGCTGGCATCGAGGAAGGCGTTGAATAGCGGGGTGGAGACGATGGTGGCGGCGAGGGGTGAGGTGCCGCCGGTGAGGGCTTTGGAGAGGGTGATGATGTCGGGTGTGACGTTGGCTTGCTGGTAGGCGAAGAGGGTGCCGGTGCGGCCAAAGCCGGTGAAGATTTCATCGAAAATTAAGGTCAGGCCGTAATGATCGGCGGTGGCGCGCAGGTGGCGCAGGGTTGCGGGCGGGTGAAAGCGCATGCCGCCCGCGCCTTGGACTAGGGGTTCGACGATGATGCCGGCGAGTTCGGGCGCGTGGCGGGCGGCGATGGCATCGAAGGCGGCGATGCTGGTGGGATCGGTGGGGAGGGGGGCGATGATGTGGTTGGTGAGCATGCCGGCGAACAGGCTGTGCATGCCTTCTTCGGGGTCGCACACGGCCATGGCGGCGAAGGTATCGCCGTGATAGCCGCCGTGGAAGGCGAGGAATTTGGTGCGGGTGGTTTCGCCTTGGTTGAGGCGGGCTTGCAGGGCGATTTTCAGGGCGACTTCGACGGCGACGGAGCCGGAATCGGTGAAGAACACGCGCTCCAGCCCGGCGGGCATCAGGGCGGCGAGGCGGGTGGCGAGGCGGTAGGCGGGTTCGTGGGCGAGGCCGCCGAACATGATGTGGGGCATGGTTTCGAGCTGTTTGGCGACTTCAGCGCGAATATGCGGGTGATTATAGCCGTGGCAGGCGGTCCACCAGGAGGCGATGCCATCGATCAGGGTGCGGCCATCGGCGAGGGTGATGCGGCTGCCTTCGGTGCGGATGGCGGGGGCGGGCAGCGGCGCCGTTTGCATTTGGGCGTAGGGCAGCCAGACGTGATTCCAGCCTTCGGTGAGCCAATCGGGCGTTGGGGTGAGCGGGGTCACGCTGGGATGATTAGGCTTGTTTGGCGATGCCGAGTTTATCAAACAGGGCGTTATCACGGGCGATGGCGGGGTTGGCGGTGGTGAGCAGGGTATCGCCGTAAAAGATCGAGTTGGCGCCGGCGAGGAAGCAGAGGGCTTGGGCTTCATCGCTGAGGGCTTCGCGTCCGGCGGACAGGCGGACCATGGAGGCCGGCATGGTGATGCGGGCGGCGGCGATCATGCGGACGAAATCCAGCGGGTCGAGCGGGGCGGCGTGATCGAGCTTGGTGCCGGTGACGCGGACGAGGGCGTTGATCGGCACGGATTCCGGGTGCGGGTTGAGGCTGGCGAGGCTGGCGAGCAGGCCGGCGCGATCATCGAGGTCTTCGCCCATGCCGATGATGCCGCCGCAGCAGACGGCAATGCCGGCATCGCGCACGGCGGCGAGGGTATCGAGGCGGTCTTGGTAGGTGCGGGTGGTGATGATGTCACCGTAGAATTCGGGCGACGTGTCGAGATTATGGTTGTAGTAATCAAGGCCTGCGGATTTCAGGCGGGTGGCTTGATCGGGGCGGAGCATGCCGAGGGTGACGCAGGTTTCCATGCCGAGAGCTTTGACGCCGGCGACCATGGCGGCGACGCGATCGAGGTCATGATCCTTGGGCGAGCGCCAGGCGGCGCCCATGCAAAAGCGGCTGGCCCCGGCATCGCGCGCGGCTTGGGCGGCTTGCAGCACGGGTTCGAGGTCCATGAGCTTGCTGGCGGGCACGCCGGCATCGAAATGGGCACTTTGCGGGCAATAGCCGCAATCTTCGGGGCAGCCGCCGGTTTTGATCGAGAGCAGGGTGGAGATTTGCACGGCGTTGGGGTCGAAATAGGTGCGGTGCAGGCTGGCGGCGCGGAAAATCAACTCGGCGAAGGGCCGTGCGAGGAGGGTGGCGATTTCATCGCGCGTCCAATTATGGCGCAAATCGGGGCGCAAATCGGGGCGCAAATCGGGGTGGGCTGCGGCGTGATGGGCGGGGGAATCGAGCGTGATGGAATCGGCGGTGACGGACATGGGCGGCCTCCTGGTTGGGCGCAGAATAGTCTTGCGCAACGGCGAAGTGAAGGGCATCGGTAGGGGCGGAATGGGGATGGATCGGATGAGTGGGTCACTCGATGAATTTGCGGCGCGCAAGCTGGCCGGGCTGGAGCGCGCAGCCTTGCGGCGGCGGCTGGTGCCGACCGAGCGCAGCGCGGGGGCGCGGGTGGTGCGTGGCGGGGCGGCGCTGATTTCGTTTAGCTGCAATGATTATTTGAATTTATCGACCGATCCGGCGGTGATTGAGGCGGCGGTGGCGGCGACGCGCCGCTATGGCGCGGGGGCGGGATCATCGCGGCTGGTGACGGGCGATCATCCGCTCTATCGGGCGCTGGAGGAGCGGTTAGCGGCGCTGAAGGGCACCGAGGATTGCCTGGTGTTTGGCTCGGGCTATTTGGCCAATAGCGGGATTATTCCGGCATTGATCGGTCCGGGGGATGTGATTTTTGTGGATGAATTGGCGCATGCCTGCATTCATGCCGGGGCCAGCCTGTCGGGCGCGCTGGTGGTGCGGTTTGCGCATAATGATGTCGCGGCGCTGGCGGATTTGCTGGAGCGGGGGCGCGAGGCGGCGCGGCATGCGATGATTGCCACGGATACGGTGTTTTCGATGGATGGCGATTGTGCGCCGATGGCGGCGCTGGCGGCGCTGGCGGCGCGGTATGATGCGTGGCTGCTGGCGGATGATGCGCATGGGTTGGGGGTGGTGGCGCAATCAGACGTGAAGGTTGCTCTGCAAATGGGCACTTTGTCGAAATCGGTGGGGGCGTATGGCGGGTATTTATGTGCCTCCGCGCTGGTGTGTGCGCTGTTGCGCAATCGGGCGCGCAGTTTTGTGTATACGACCGGGTTGCCGCCGGGGGTGATTGGCGCGGCGCTGGCAGGGGTGGAGCGGATTGCGACCGATGCGGCCTATTGTGCGCGCCCGTTGCAGCATGCGCGCGCCTTTACCGAGGCGTTGGGGCTGCCCGACCCTGAGAGCGCGATTGTGCCGTTGATTTTGGGCACGGCGGATCAGGCGCTGGCGGCGCAGGCGGCGCTGGAGCAGGCGGGGTTTTTGGTGGCGGCGATCCGCCCGCCGACCGTGCCGGAGGGGACGGCGCGGCTGCGCTTCACCTTCACCGCCCAGCATGAGATGGCGGATATTTTGCGATTGGCTGATTGGGTTAGGCGGGAGATTTTGGCACCATGAGCGCGTATTTTGTGACCTCGACCGGGACCGACATGGGCAAGACCTATGTGACGGCGGCGATTTTGCGGCAAAGCCGGGCGCGCGGGCGGGTGGCGCACGCGATCAAGCCGCTGGCGAGCGGGTATCAAGCGGCGGAAGCGGCGACGAGCGATGCTGGCGTGTTGCTGGGGGCGATGGGGCGGGCGCTGACGGCGGAGGCGGTGGCGGCGATTTGCCCGTGGCGGTATGCCGCGCCGATTTCGCCGGATATGGCGGCGGCGCGCGAGGGGCGCAGCATTGATCTGCCCGCTTTGATTGGTTTTTGTCAGGCGGCGATGGCGGCGGCGCCGGGTGATTTATTCATCGAAGGGGTGGGCGGGGCGATGGTGCCGCTCGATCCGGATCATACCGTGCGTGACTGGATTAAGGCGCTGGGCGTGCCGGCGGTGGTGGTGGTCGGCAATTATCTCGGCACGATCAGCCATACATTATGCACGCTGGAGGCGCTGGCCAGCGCTGATATTGCGGTGGCGGCTTTGGTGGTGAACGAGCAGGGCGCAGGGCCGGTGCCGGTGGCGGAGACCATCGCGGCGCTGCGCCAGCATCAGCGGGGCGCGTCCTGCCCGATTGTCGCGGTGGATGCGCCGGGGTGGCTTGATTGGCTGGGCGGCGCGTGAGGCGGGTTACGATACGGTGAAGCCGCGCCCGGTGATGGCGTCACGCAGGGCGTCGGCGGTGATTGGTGAGTCGATGGTGACGTGGTGGGTTTGCAGATCGGCGGTGATTTTGGCGTTCGGATCGAGCGCGTGGACGGCGCCGGTGATGGCGCTGACGCAGCCATTGCATTCCATGTCGGGGATGGTGAATTCGGTCATGATCGGCTCCTGAATTTTCGCCCTTGATATGGGGGCTTGCCCTAGGGGAGGGTCAAGTATCGGGTGTGGGATGGGGCTGGGTGCGGCTTTTGGTGCCCCAGGCGCGCTGGCCGGTGAGCGCGTAAATCCAGCCCCAGCTCGCGCCGAGATGGCGAAATAGTTGGAAGCTGAAGGGTTCGAGCACGGCGGCGAGCAAGGCGTGGCCGAGGCGCACTTTGGTGTGGCCGCCGACCCAGCGTTGATAGAGCCGGACGGACCAGGCGTGAAACGCCAAATCGATCAGGATTTTGCCGAGAATGAACCCGCCGACGGGCAGCAGCAGCGCGATTTTGCCGGTGGCGGCATACCAGAGCAGGAGGGCAAAGGCGCAGAGGCCATAAATCGGCTGGAACGTGTCGATGGCTTTGACCGGCAGCATGGCGGTGCCGAGCCAGCCATAGCGCCCGGCCCCCACCATGTCGCGATACCAGAATTGGGTTTGCAAAAATCCACCGAACCAGCGGCGGCGCTGGCGCAAAAAGGCGAGCGGGGTGGAAGGCGCCGACGTGCGCGCGCGGGCGGCGCCCAGCACGGCGCTGCGCCAGGGCAGATCATGCTGATAGCCATAGCGGCGCAGCCGGTGGATCAGCTCGTAATCCTCGACCAGGCAGTCCGGATCGAACCCGCCGACGCGCATCACCGCGTCATGGCGAAAGCCGGCGAAGGCACCGGAGATCAGCAGCAGGCTGTTGAGTTGCATCCAAGCGAAGCGGCCCAGAAAATTGCGGACATATTCATAGGTTTGGAAATACTCGAAAATCCCGGCACTCAGCCCGGCGCCGCAGTGGGGGGCTAGCACGCCGGTGGCGGCGATCAGGTTGGGGTCACGCGCAAAGGCGGCGCGCATGGCGGCGAGGGCGTCAGGATCGAGCATTGTATCGGCATCGACGGTGAGGAACAGCGTTGTCTCGATGACGGCGAGGGCCGCGTTGAGGGCTTGCGCCTTGCCGCCATGGGGCAGGCGCAGCCAGCGCAGGCGCGGCTCGATCGGGCTTGGCGCGCTGATCGTGCCGAGGGCGGGCGCTTGGAGCGAAAATTGGCTTTGCAAAATGGCGGCGGTGGCATCGATCGAGCCGTCATCGGCGATGATGATGGCCTCCGGCGGATCGCTCTGGCGGGTCAGGCCCGCGATGGTGGCGGCCAGAACGGCGGCTTCGTTATAGGCGGCGACGATGATTGTCACGCTTGGTTTTGCGCCAGAGGGCGGTTCGCTGGTCTTGGGGAGCGGGGTGCGGAGCGAAAAAGTTTGCCAAAAGGTGAAGGCGAGCAGCAACGTGTCATAGGTGATATAGATAATGCCGACGGACCAGCCAGCGAGGCCGGTGGCGATGAAGGCGTTGGCGAACAGGCCGATCCAGAGGGCGAACACCGCGCCATGGATCAGCACGCTGCGGGCGGGCGTGGGCGGCGGCGTCAGGCGCGGCGAGGCGGCGCGCCGGGCGGTGTCTAGATTGCTCACGCAGCGTCTCCGATAAGGGCGTCGTTTGTGGCGATGGCGGGTCAGGGCGGTATGTGTGGCGCCTGGGGCGAATACAAGCCCACTTGATCGGCGCGCCGATCGCCCGCACCATGATAAAGAGCGAATATGGCGGTGAGCGAATATGGCGGTGGGCGAATATGGCGGTGGGCGAATGATGTCAGGAGCGAACAGGCATGGAGCGCGGGATGAACGCTGTTGATCGATATACCCGGATTGCTGTTTTGCTGCATTGGGCGATTGCGGCGATGATTTTGGTGAATATCGGGCTTGGGTTGGGGGCGAATTATGCGCCGGATGCCTGGGTGCGGCCGATGATCGATTTGCATAAATCGATTGGGATTACCGTGTTGGGGCTGGTGCTCGCGCGGCTGATTTGGCGGCTGACCCATCGGCCCCCGCCATTTCCGGCCTCCTATCGGCCTTGGGAGCGGCGTGTGGCGCATGGCGCGCATTTGGCGCTGTATGGGTTGATTTTGGCGCTGCCGATCACCGGCTGGATCCATGATTCTGCCTGGTCGGCGGCGGCGAGCCATCCGCTGGTGCTGTTTGGGGTGATCCCGTGGTTTCGCCTGGGGTTTGTGATGCATTTGGCCCCGGCGACCAAGCATCATTGGCATTTATTGTTCGCCGCGATCCATACCTATTGCGGCTACGCGCTCTATGCGCTGCTCACGCTGCATATTGCCGGGGCGCTGAAGCATCAATTCATTGACAAAGTTCCTGAACTGCAACGGATGTGGCGATGAGCGCGGGGGTAACGATCCATGAGGCTGCCGCGCAAAGCGGTGCCAGCGCCAAGATGATTCGCAATTACGAGGCGATTGGGCTGATCGAGCCGCCGATCCGCGCCGATAATAATTATCGCTATTACACACCCCGGATGATCCATGAACTCAGCTTCATCCGCCGGGCGCGCGAGCTTGGGTTTTCGGTGCAGGATATTCGCAGCTTGTTAGCGCTGTGGCGCGACCGCAGCCGCCCCTCCGCCGATGTCAAGGCGATTGCGCTGGCGCATATCGCGGCCCTCGATGCCAAGGCCGACGCGTTGCGGGCGATGAGCGCCACGCTGCGCCATCTGGCCGGGGCCTGCCATGGCGATGACCGGCCCGATTGCCCGATTCTGGACGATCTGGCCGGGGCGGTTCAGGGCAAGACAGACTCGCGCTGACGCAACGCGTCAGCCGGTAAAATGGCGCGCAGCGCGTAGGGCGATGACCACCGCGAGCAGCGCCGTCCAGGCGGCGAGCAAGGGGAGCAGCAGGCCGACCAATGCGGTGGCCGCCGCGCCGCCGACATACAGCCCCATCGCGCCGATTTGCCGGGCGGTGATCGGCGGGATGGCGCGGGTGGGGCCATCGCTGCGGGCGACGCGCTGGGTGATGGCGCGGGTGATGCCCATCATGATCATGGTGAGGGTGGTGGTGAACACCACGGTGGGGATGCCGGGTAAATCGATGGTGCGTGCGGCGACGCTTTGCAGGCCCATGGCCATCGCGCCGATCAGGATCAGGCCATAGAGCGGCGCATGAAACAGCGGGTGCGGGGCTATCGCCCAGCCAAGCGCCACCAGCAGCAGGAGAAAAAATTCCAGCACCAGCAGCCGACGCAGCCTTGCGGCGCCGCTGGCTTTGGCGCCCAAATCAGCGAGGAACGTGCCGAGCGTGGCCCCCGCGCTGAAGCCGCCAAGGGCGGCAAGCGAGCGCGACGCGGCGATCAGATGGCCCTGGCCGAGCGCGATCCCGAGCAAGGCGGTGTTGCCGGTCATCGCTGAGGTGAACACATCATGGAACCGGTGAAAGGCGAACGCATCGGCACTGCCCGCCGCAAAAGCGAGAGCGCCGACGATCCGGTCCGCTTCGGTCAGATGGCGTGCGCCGGCCCGATCCACCACGTTCTAAATCGTTACACAATCAAGCAAATAATGCCCGGCTTGATCCTTGCGCACGCCGTGAATATCGGTCTCGAAGCCGGGGAATTGGCGGTCCCATTCGGCGGCGAAGCGCAAATAATCGATGATCCGGGGATCGGACACGCGCTCGCCGGGCACGATCAACGCGATGCCGGGCGGATAGGGCACCACCATGCGCGCGAGCACCCGCCCGTGCAGATCATCGAGGCCGACCTGCTCGACATGACCGCCGACCAAGGCGGCATGGGCCTGTTGCGGGGTCATGGCCGCTTCGGGTAGTTGGGCGAACATCGCGTTTTGCACATCGAGCGCCCGGCCGGCGCGATAGGCGTGGTGCTGGGCGGCGCACAGATCGCGCAGGCCCATGCGTTGATAATGGCCGGGGTGATCGCGCAATAAATCGGGCAACACATCCGCGAGCTTGGAATTGGCGGCGTAATGGGCGCGGAAGGCCAGCAATTCGGTGACCAGATTGCTCCATTTGCCGCGGGTGACACCCAGGGTGAACAGGATCAGGAAATGGTAGGTGCCGATTTTTTCAACCACAATGCCGCGTGACCACAGAAAGCGCGCCACAATCGGCGCGGGAATGCCGCCGGCATCGCTCAGATCATCAAGGCCGGGGCATAAAATGGTAACCTTCATCGGATCGAGCAGCGAAAATCCGGGCGAAATATCATCAAACCCGTGCCAATCGCTGCCCGGCGCGAGGGTCCAGCCCGCTTGGTCCAGCCCAGCTTGATCGGGTTCCCACAGGCGGAACCACCAATCGCCCGCTTCGGCGAAGCACCGCCCGATGCCGCTGATTGCGGCGCGGAAGGACGCGGCTTCGTTCAATGTTTCATCGACCAAGGTGCGGCCCGCCGCGCCGCGCATCATCCGAGCGGCGACATCGCAGGAGGCGATGATGCCATACCAGGGCGAGGTGCTGGAATGCATCATGAAGGCTTCGTTGAAGCGGTCCGGATCGAGTTTTTGGGTCTGGCCTTCCTTCAAATGCACCATCGAGGCCTGCGAGAAGGCGGCGAGCACTTTGTGGGTCGATTGGGTGGAGAAGACCAGCGGATCGACCGGGCCGCCGCCATCGCTCATCGCGTAGAACCCATCATAGAACGGGTGAAACCGCGCTTGGGCGAGCCAGGCTTCATCGAAATGGATCGCGTCGCAGACCGGCGCGAGGGCTTGTTTCACCGCATCCGCATTGACGCACAGCCCGTCATAGGTGGAGTTGGTGATGGTGGCGAGGCGCAGACGCCCGCCGGCCCGCGCTTGTAACGCCCCGGCATCGAATTGATGGCGCGGGATCGGGCCGATAATGCCGTAGCGATTGCGGCTGGGCATCAGATAAATCGGTCTTGCGCCGGTGAGGATCAGCGCATGGATGATCGATTTATGGCAATTGCGATCGACCAGCACGGTATCATCGGGGCCGACCAAGCCGCTCCAGACGATTTTATTCGCGCTGGAGGTGCCGTTGGTGACGAAAAACGTGGAATCCGCGCCGAAAATTTGCGCGGCCTCACGCTCCGCCTCGCGCACCGGCCCGGCATGATCGAGCAAGGAGCCGAGTTCCGGCACTGAAACCGACAAATCCGCCCGCAGCGCCGTCTCGCCGAAAAACCGATGAAACGCCTGGCCGACCGGCGAGCGCATGAACGCGACGCCGCCGCCATGGCCGGGCGTGTGCCAGGAATATTTCGCGGCATCGGTGTAGCGCACCAAAGCGCGGAAAAATGGCGGCAGCATGGCCTCCAAATATCGATGGATGGCGCTCGATACGTAGCCCGCCATGAATTCCGGACTATCATCATGGACGTAGAGATAACCATCGATCTGCTGCATCAGCGCGATTGGCGGGTCCGCCGGCATGCGCCGCTCGCCATAGAGAAAAATCGGCATGTCCGGCGCGCGGGCCGAGGCGAGACTGACAATGTCGGTCAGGGTTTCGAGCCATGCGGCCTGATCGGCGCCGCCATCGATCGAGATCAGCACGCAGGACAGGCCGGTGTAGAAAATCCGCCCGGCGCGCGCATCCTCCTGCGCGATGCCGCTCAGCACCCGATGGCCGCGCTCGGTGAGGGCGGCGACCAGGGCGGTGACCACGCGCCCGGCGGCGTTATCCGCGCCAAACCCATCATCGATCACCGCAATCGGATAGTCGATTTTTTCTCTCATCGCCTATTGTTTTCTGTCATAATTGGAATCCGGCGCGACCGCGCGGGGTCAATGCGTCCAATTGCCCCGCCTGGTGACGCGGAAATTATCCGCATAGGCGCGGGGGCGCAGGCGCTGCTCGGCGGGGATTTCCAGATCAAAGCTGATGCCGTGGCGCTGGGCGTAGGCGATGGCCTCATCGCGACTATCGAACATCAGGCGCACTTCGGTGGCCAGCATGTCGGCACTGCCGGTCCAGCCCATCAGCGGATCGGTGGTTTTGGCCATGCTCGGCTCGAATTCGAGCACCCAGCGATGGGTTTTGGCCTTGCCGGACTGCATGGCCGTGCGCGGGGGTAGAAAAATTCGGGCGCGGTTCATCTTTGCTCCGCCTATCGGTAACGATCAACTCAACAAACGACCAACTCAACCGCAGAATCGGGGCGCCCGGACTCGAACCGGGGGCCTCTTGTACCCAAAACAAGCGCGCTACCAGGCTGCGCCACGCCCCGCTCCAACTTTTTCTCTCCTATTCGCCTTGGGCGGCGAACGCAACCGGGCAGGGCAATCGGGGCAGGGCAATCGGGGCAGGGCAATCGGGGCAGGGCAATCGGGGCACCCCCATTGCACGCCGCGCGCCAACGCAATAAACCATAGCGGATCGCCAAGGTGCCACGCGGGTATGATGTAATGGTAGCCTGTCAGCTTCCCAAGCTGAATGCGCGGGTTCGATTCCCGCTACCCGCTCCAATTTGCTGTCCGCCAATGTTCGCAGGTGTCTGGACAAATCCCAAAAATCCAAGATAATTTGAGGCGATCAAGTCGCTATTGTTTTCTCCCATTCGCATTCAACCACCAACTGATGGGGGTATGAAAGGGGGTTTACGGAAAACAGGCTTGTCGATACCCCCACGCGAGGGGGTATGTTTAGTTAGACCTTGGAAAGGCTTATCTCGTTATGGCCCTGACAGACGTTGCAATCCGGCATGCCAAGCCCGGTGAGAAAGCAGTCAAGCTGGCAGACGGTGGCGGCATGTTCCTGCTTGTTACGCCAGCCGGGGGCAAACTCTGGCGGCTCAAATATCGCATTGATGGGCGCGAGAAGCTGTTGGCAATGGGGGCATATCCCGAGATTGGACTGGGCGAAGCCCGCAGGCGTCGCGAAGAGGCGCGGGAACTGATCGCGCTTGGCAAAGACCCGTCACGCGAGAAACAGCGCGACAAGATGCGCGCTCGCATACAGGCAGCGGACACCTTCGCGGCAATCTGTAAGGAGTATTGCGAGAAGCGCAGGCGCGATGGCACCAAGGGCTGGGCACCCGCAACGGCGATCCGCAGCGAATATCTGCTTTCGCTTGTTTGCGGGTCCATCGGCAGACTGCCCATCGGCGAGATTGAACCGGCGGACGTGCTGACGGCTGTTCGCCGAATCGAAGGCAAGGGTAAGCTGGAGAGCGCACGGCGCAGCCTGCAACTTGCTGGTGCAATTTTTCGTTATGCGGTGGCGACGGCGCGGCTAGCATCCGACCCGACCCGTGATTTGCGGGGCGCCCTCACAGCGCCAACTGTCACTCATTACGCCGCGATCACCAATGCAAGGCAGGTAGGCCAATTGCTGCGCGCTATCGATGACTATGACGGCAGCGGCATCACGAAACTCGCATTGCGGATTGCACCTCACGTCTTTGTGCGTCCCTGCGAACTACGCGAAGCCAAATGGAGCGAGTTTGATTTTGACGGCGCGCTTTGGATCATCCCAGCGGTGAGAATGAAAATGCGCAGGGACCACCACGTCCCGCTTTCGCGACAAACTATTTCCCTATTGCATGAAGTTCAAGCAATCACTGGACCAACCGGCTATTTGTTCCCCTCGGTCCGCACGCGCACTCGCCCGATGAGCGAGAATACCATCAATGCCGGGCTAAGGCGGCTGGGCTATGCCGGCGATGAAATGACGGGGCACGGCTTTCGCGCCATGGCTTCCACCTTGTTGAACGAAAGCGGCAAATGGCATCCGGACGCGATCGAGCGCGCGCTGGCGCACGGAGATGCCGACAAAGTCCGGGCGGCATATCACCGGGGCGCACACTGGCATGAGCGCGTAGAAATGGCGCAATGGTGGTCGGACTACCTCGACCAGCTACGGATAGGGGTAGTCGGCGCAACAAAAATTTCGCCCGACGGTTGCGAGATGCCGACTGAAACCTCTGCTCAACTAGGTGTCGAAGGGCGGGGGTGGAGTCGTTGACGAAAGCGGTCGAGATGCATGGGCAGGATATTGCGGGCGAATTGGCCAAGAGAAGGATGGATGTGGCAACAAGGGTAAGGTGAAGTGATCCGATCAAGATAGACGGGTGGGATCGGTGACGAGATTACGTGAGCGTGAAGTATCGACAGAGGGGGACGTCGTGAAAGCCTGCAAGGGTGAAAGTTTGTCGCCCTATGCTTGCGGTGAGCAACGCCCCTTTCGGCGGCTTGCGCGCGAGCGTCAACACGGTGCCTCACGGGACCGCACTGCATAAAGATGATGGGATGGTGCCCGTTCTTGCGAGCGACGGTCGCCGACAGGCCGAGGAGATATTGTCCGTCGTCGAATGCTTTGAGACAGTTGGCGGTCCAGGTCTCGTCGATAAAGACGAGGCGATCCGGGTCCAGATCGAACTGGCCATCGAACCAGTCCTGGCACTGCTTCAGGATATCGGGGCGGTCCTGCTCGGTAGCGCGGCCAGTCTTTTTTTACGCGTCATGCCGCGGCGGATGACGAAGTGGTGAAGCCCGGCCACCGAGAGCGGATTGCCGTCGCCGGCGCTACTCCAAAGCGGGCCACCGCTGCCCGGCAACTCATCCTCTCACCAATCCATCACATCGGATTTGCAGTTGCTGCTATTTCCAGGCGATCGCTGCGCTGCCTTCACCGGCGAGGCGGCGTTGCTCGGTGCGGTGGAAGCCGGCCGCGCGGCACCATTCATCGAACTGGGCGAATGAATAATTGTAGCCGCCCGGTGTTTGGACCAGCATATTCAGCGACATCAGCAAGCCGGATGCGTTCGCGCGTCGCGCATCGTCGATGATGTTCTCGATCACGATGAACGCGCCGCCCTCGGGCAGCGCGGTATAGGCCTTGCGGATCAGGTGCTCCTTGGTCGCAAGGTCCCAGTCGTGCAGAATGTTGCCCATGGTGATGACGTCGGCCGACGGCAGATCGTCGGTGAGGAAATTGCCGCTCTGTGCGAAAATCCGCTCACTAAGACCGGCCGCCTCAATTTTCATGCCGGCGATAGCGGTCACCGCGGGGAGATCATAGGAGATGCATCGGACGGATTGGTGGCGCCGTGCGATGGCGATCGAGAGGGCACCGCCAGCGCCGCCGACATCGCAGATCGTCGTGAAGCGACCGAAATCGAATGTGTCGGCTAGGGCGATGAAATTGCCGAGCTGCCGCCCTGCCATCGCATCGAGAAACTCGGCGAGGCGTTGCGGGTCGGCATAGATTGCGCCAAAAAAATCCCTGCCACCGTTTTGCTTGTCTTCGCTCTGAGGCAGGCCGGTGCGGAGCGCATCGGTCAGGTGGCCCCAATGATGATAGAGGCGGCTGTTGGCCATTCGGAGAATGCCGCCAAGGTAGAGTGGACTCGCCGGGTTGAGGAAAGCGGCGGTATCGGCGGTGTTGGCATAGAGTGCGTCGGCTCCATCGCCCTCGCGGTTCAGCAGACCGAGCGCCACCAGCGCGTCGAGGAAGTCGGCAGTGCCACGTCGGTGTAGGGCGAGGCGGTTGCGCAAATCGTCGCGACTCAGCGGACCTGCGCCGAGGACCTCGAACACGCCGAGTTCAACCGCGCTCAACAGGGTTTTCGAGGCGAAAAACCCCATGCCGATCTGCATGATCTTTGATGGATCCGGTCGTGTCTCTTGCATCAGGCCTCCAAGCTGTTGGCAAAATTGCGTGATGGGGGACGTGAAAGGCGGAGTATCGAAGTGAGTTAGCGCTTGGCTTAAGCTGCCCGGCGGCGTGGCGGGTCGATGTGGCTGAATATCATTATTCTGCCGTTCCGGAAGCCGCAGTCTGTTAAAGATTGCGTGAGGGTCGGTGGGCGGGATTGCGTGCGTCACCGCCTCACTCTTGTCCCTACAGGGCTGTTCAACCCCCCGGAATGACAGCTCACAAAGTCCGGCATGCAATGGCAGCGAGCCATACTTGCACCAAATAAGCTGCTCTGAGCTCACGCTGAGGCCACGTGGTGCTATCGCAGTGCTTATGCTCGACATTGCTTTCTTGGCATCGAGTTTGGGATGGTCAGAACAATGCGCCTTGCCAGTCTGGCGCGCAGAACCTTGGGGTCACCCTCATTCCCGACAATCATGCCGGCCGCCTGCGGCTGGGAAATATACGCTTATTGTCCATCGCTGCGTTTTCCGGCCAGACACTCGGGTGCGAGATCATTAAATAATGATCCTATGATCTTGAGAATCCAAAAAAGTTTTATTGTATTGCTCTCCTTTGGTCTCGCGGTCATCCGTCGCTATTGTATGATCAGATCGGGCGTCGGTGGATTAAATTCTGATCGACAACAACCATCGAAAGGGCATTTCCATGTTTCATGGTTTTAGGTTCTGAAATCAATATGATGGGCGGGAACGTTACGTTTCCGCCCATTCTCTTTTTGTTGAGATTTAACTTTAGATAATTGCGGTGTTCTAATGCTACGCTTTAATCGTGGCCTAGGGATATTGTTGCTGGGCGAAACTATTTCTGCAATTGGCACTCAACTAACGACGATCGCTCTTCCGCTGACTGCTGTGGTGCTCTTGGGCGCATCGACGGCGGAGATTGGTGTGCTGAGTGCTGCCGGACTGGCGGCTTTTGCGGTTTGCGGCATTGCCGCCGGTGCGGCGATCGATCGATCGGCCAAGCGCCGGATTCTGGTGATGACTAATTTTGCAGCCGCACTCATTCTCTCCCTGGTGCCCCTTGCGTTTGAAGTACATTTCCTGTCGCTCGCACTACTGATCGCGGTGAATTTCATCGCCTCGGGTTTGGTCGCAGCGGAGGAAATCGGCCAGATGAGCGCGCTGCCGGAACTTGTCCCATCGGACGCCCTGGGCCAGGCCAATGGGCGGTTATCGGCAGCCATGGCCGTCGCCACGATCGCCGGACCCGCAGTCGCGGCGACGCTGGTGGCGCTCCTGAGCGCACCGGGGGCGATCGCGGTGGACGCGATTTCCTTCGCGTTCGCAGCCGGTATCATGTTGATGCTGCCGGAACTGCCGACGGTGCGCACCGCCCCCTCGCGCGACCAGACGATGAGCGCGCGGATAACCGAGGGACTGAGGACGATCGGCACCGACCCGATGCTGCGCATGTTGATCGGATTGCTGGTTCTGGCCCGCTGCCTAGGCGCGATGTGTATTGCCTTGGAGGCAATTTTCATTGTCCGCCAACTCGGCGTGCCACCTGAATGGTTTGCGCTCGCCTTTGCCGCGGGTGGTGTCGGCGCTCTGATCGGTTCGCTGGCGGCAGGCGCCGTGATGGCCCGCGTTAAGCCGTTGCCATTGTTGGGGGTTGCCCTAGCCGTGGCCGCGACGGCGCGGGCGGCGATGAGCATGCTTCACGGCGCGCCGATGATGGTGGCGATCGGGTTCGCCGCCTGCCTGCTGGTCACCTCAATCGTCGGCTCCCTCATCAGAGTGTCGGTTCTGAGCGCGATCCAGACTCTCCTGCCACCCGCGCTGATGGGCCGGGTGTTCGGCACCCTGTCAACCCTGATGGGTGCCGTGATGCCTCTCGGTGCCATGGCCGGTGGCTTTTTGGGCACCGTGCTGAGCGTGCGTTCGACCTTGATCCTGGCAAGCCTTGGCTACTTAACCCTGGCGCTGGTCATTGCTGCGCGAATTTCTGGCCCTCAATCGGCTGTTATTGCAGTCACACCGAGGCCCGAACAGATCGAATAGATTGACCCAGCAAGACAACATTGTAGGTTTAATTTGTCGGAGATTTGCGTATGACAAGAAGGGCCACCGCCGATCCGGCGGATCCGTATGCCGAAGCCTCCATGGAGGGTCTACGGCACCACTCGCCGCTATTTCATCCGCAGCGCACGGTGATCATCCCCAGCCCCTATGATATCAACGAAACCCTGGCGCAGGTGCTGCCGAGCGAGCAACGGACCAGCGTATCGGCAAGCCGCAGCTTCCAACCGATCGACCGGCGCGGTTATCGGGCCGAGCCTGAGGCGTTCGGCGTCGTGGTCGCGGGCGCTGCGATGGCCAGCACGCAAATCTACGCGAACACGGTCAAGCGGGGGATGGAAATGGTGGTGCAGGACCATCTTCCCCACAGTCACACTTTCGGGTTCCGTAAACGTGGCGCCATGTCGGTGGCGGGCAACGGCCGCGCGTCGGATGGTGAATGGGCGGTCGGGACCGGCGTCGTATTCCGGGAACGGCCGGGTCTCAAGGTAAAAATCAGCGACGACCATGTGGGCATCACCTTCGACTTGCCGCACGAGCGGGTCGTGCGCGTGCTGGAGGGTCTGATCGAACGTCCGGTTAGGGCGGATTTCGCCTTCGCACCGGCATTTTCGATGACCGATGGACCCGGCGCCGCTGTAGCGCGGTTGGTGCAATTCATCGAACTGGAGCTTGGGGCGCCGGGGTCTTTGATGAATGTCGGACCGATCGCGGCAACGATGGAGGATCTGCTGATCCGTGCCCTGTTGTTCGCCCACCGCCACACCCATTCGAACTTGCTGGACGTCGATGCGAAAAGAGCGACTCCAACCAACGTGCGTCGTGCCGAGGCGTTCATGCGCGCGCATGCGGCCGAGGCGATCAGCATTGAACGTTTGGCGGCGGAAGCGGGTTGCGGTGTGCGATCGTTGCAGATGGCGTTTCGGCAGTTCCGTGGGTGTACGCCGATGGAGGCCCTCCGGCGGTTCCGGCTGGAAGCCGCGCATCACGAAATCGAGAACGGTCACGATGGTGCATCCTTAATCGGGATTGCCCTGAAATACCATTTCTCGAACCAGGGCCGGTTTGCCCGGCATTATCGGGCGCTATTCGGCAAAATGCCGTCGGATGGGCAGAGACGCAAAATTTGATTGAACAGATGGAGACTGGAGCTACCACAACACTTGCATTTTATGGCGAGTTCCGAATCAATCGGCAACCATGATTCAGAAGCTGATGAATGGTGGCGCGTCGGTTGACAATACACTGGAACTCTGTGCGTCTTCGCACCGAGATAAGTAGGGTCGCATCCGTTCTTTGTTCACGCAGGCGCGTGTTGCGGCACCGGCCAGGGAATTTCGTAATGCGCTGCTTGGGCGGAACGGTTGGACGTCGATGCCTTGCCTGATGTCTTGCGGGATTACGTTGTCGAGCGTCTGGCCGTGGACGACTTGGTTCTGGTGGTTGACGAGACTGGTTTCCGCAAACAGTGCTGCACGTCATGTGGCATTGGTCGGCCATATACCGGCTCTGTGAGTGAGATCACCAACTGCCAGATTGGCCTGTTTGCAGCCTATGTTTCGCACAAGGGCCATGCATTCATCGACCGGGCGCTGTAATGCCGCAAGCCTAAACATCCGATCCAGCGCGCATGCAGGCGGCCCATGTGCCTAACACGATCACCTTCGCGACCGAGTCCGCGCCGGCTTCGGCGATGATCGGTCGGACGATCGATGCCAGAGTTCTTTTTCCCCTGGGTTGCTGTAATCCGGTGGATTTCTCGCTCGACCATGTTGGTGTCGAGTTCGATGCGACCATCATCAAGGGACATGGTCAGACCTCCCCAATGGCGCAGTGCATAGCGCATCGCACCCGAGGATGATGGCGCGTGGTATGTCGCGTCGATCGCTGTCAATGCCACACGACAGGGTTGCGGGACGGGCCGTCTGCTCCTGGACGAGATCGCGCGTCAGGCACGCGCTGCGAACGTGCGGTCGCTCCGCATCACCGTCATCAACCTACGGGAAGAGCTGATCGCCTGGTATGAGCGGCGAGGCTTCGTGCGGACCGGCGAGACTGAACCATTCCCCTATCACGACCCGAGCGTAGGCCAACCGCTTCGCGGCGACTTGGTCTTGTTCAATCTGGAGATGCCTTTGTGACGACGCGCCAGGTTGCGGTATAAAACGTCGGCTTTTTCAAGCTTGCCGCTCGATCAGGCGCGGGAGTTTTACGAACGGATCAGGCGGGGCGATAATCCTGAATCTCAGTCGTGAATGCGGCGTGCCGCAAAGTTGTGATTTGACCCTTCCAGCCACCCTTAGGCAAAGCGCTTGGGGGTATGATTGGGGTTTTTTTATTATGCAAAAAATAACTGTTGGAATATCATAGAATTGCTTATCATTCGCGGCACCCGCTACCGAAAATACACGGTCGAACCCATATTTGGACACATCACGCAGGCCAGAGGCTTCCGACAATTCCCCTCCACGAAACCGAAACGGTAAAAGCCGAATGGACAATGATCCGCACCTCCCGCAACCTCGGGAAATTCACCGCTTGAGGGCCAACCCGGCAACCAAAGTTTTTGGCCGACACAAATAAATGGCACTAAAAAATTATCGGGACAGGCTCGGGCCCGTTTTGTTTTTATCGGCAATATGTGTGTAATTAGCAGTCACCCCAAACCCGCCCGGAGTGATGACATGAACACCGAGATCAACAAAGCCAAACTTTATAGACTAGCGGAGGCCCGCGCACTGTTATCCATAGGCAACACAATGATATGGAAACTAATTGGGCGCGGAGAACTTGAATGCGTGAAACTAGGCCGGCGTGCGATGATTCCCGGCAGCTCAATCGCCGCGCTTATCGACGGCTTGCCGCGCTATCAACCGAAGTCCAGCCCACATGCCAATCACGATAAGCCATAAATGTGATCCGATCAAAATCCTTTTTTCTTTCCTTTGGATTTCTCGAATCGACCCCTCGTGCGACCGCAGCCCGGCGATGGCAGGCAAGGGCGCGGGGCGGGCCCCTCGCCCGACCCACGGGAAACGCAGCCACGCGCAAGTCGGCGCTCGCGCCGACGAGCATGGCGAGGCCCTACCCCTTGCCGGTCAAGACGGGTGCGTGAGTTCGCCCCGGGAGCATCTGGATTGGGCCGCAACCTCGAAATAAAGTCGTTTCGCGTTGCGGGAACTCATATTCATGCTTTTGTACGCCCCGCGTCCGGCGCGCGGAGTGGCCGGAAGAAGGCACGAATTTCAAAGGCGAGTGCGCGAGGCTGCTCAAGAGCAGCGAAATGGCCACCGGCGGGCATCGACCTCCAGCGTCGGACGTCGAACACGCGTTCGGCCCAGGAGCGCGGCGGTGTCGGAAGTTCTCGCGGGAACACTGCCATGCCGAGCGGCGGAATCACCCGCTCGCCAGGCCCGAAGGCGAGCGGGTCCAGCCGGTTCTCTTTGTATAACCGTAACGAGGCGGCGATGTTGTCGCTGAACCAGTAGAGCGAAATATTCGTCAGCAGACTATCGAGCGAAATGGCGGATTCGACATCTCCGCCGCAATCGCTCCATGCGCGCATCTTCTCAGCGATCCAGGCGGCAAGTCCGAGTGGCGAGTCGGTCAATGCGAATGCCAAGGTTTGCGGCTTGGTGCTCTGTAGAGCTGCGTACGCGCCTTCCTGCACAGCAAATTCTGCCGCCGCATCAAGAAAATGCTGCTCCTCCGGCGCGATGGGAGGTGCGCCAGCACCAAGCGGAGGGCGAAAGCTTCCTGGTATGTAGTTGAGGTGAATACCGGTAAGGTTCTCGGGAAAGAGTCGCGCCAACCAGACCGATACCCCCGCCCCAATGTCGCCGCCCTGCGCCCCAAAGCGGTCGTAGCCGAGCCGACCCATCAACGCCCGCCACAGCTTGGCGATCTCGCGCGAGCTCATGCCTGGCCGCACCGGAGCCGGAGAGAAACCGTAGCCGGGCAGCGACGGGACCACCACGTCGAAGGCATCCTCTGGGGCACCGCCATGCGCGGAGGGGTCCGTCAGTAGGGGGATCAGATTTTCAAACTCAATGAATGAGCCGGGCCAGCCGTGCGTCAGCACCAATGGGAGCGGCGATGGCCCACGGCCCGGCTGAAAGACAAAATGGATGTCCTGGCCGTCTATCGTCGCTATCCTATGCTGCAGGCGGTTGAGCCGCGTTTCCTGGACGCGCCAGTCGAAGCTCTGCAGCCAGTGATCGGCAAGGCGACGCGCGAATGAGAGACTCATTCCGTCCTGCCAGCCTTCAGCGTCGTGCGTGTCCGGTAAGCGCGTTGCGGCGAGCCTGTTGCGCAGGTCTCCCAGCAAGGCGTCAGGGATCGATATCTGGAAGGGACGAATTGTCGTGTTTGCTTCGTCACAAGGTGTCAGCCCAGCAGGCATGTTATATCTCCTTTTGCCACCAACCCCGCGCGTTCATGGCCGCGGCGCCGGCAGGATCGTTGAAGCTGCTGCCAAAATGTTCTTCGCCGGTGCCGCTGCTCTCGCCCGAGGCGAAGCACCCAAGGCGATCCCCGGCGCATCAAATGGCGCCAATGTCTGTCTGCTCATCATTCGAGCTGCGGCAGGCTTGCGTGCGGTCCTCATCCGGGACTTTCGGCGAGACAGGTCTCCCGCCGACGCCCCCCGCAGGAACCTCCCCAATTCGTCGCATCACAGCGCATTTTCCCGCGCCGCCTGCCAGGCAGTCGCCATTGCGGGCCGAAAGCCCAGGCTCAGCGCGAGCGAACCGTCCAACACGCCGTACCAGGGATGGGTGAGCGGCGTGGCCGCAGGCTCCATGGGCTGGCCAGCGAGCGCACTCAGATCGAAGATCGTCATCGGGGCATCGTCCACCGCGTTCACGATGCGCCCGTCCAGGACGCCGTCGAGACCCATTTTGATGAACGTCGTAATGTCTCGGTGATGAATCATGCTTAGCCGGTTGGCCGGATGGAGCCTCATAAGTTGCGCGATATGCGGGATCTGCCCGAGATGGCCGTCCGCATCGCCATAAACGAAGCCAAGACGTAATATCGACCAATTTAAGCCGCTCTCTTGCAGCAGTTGTTCAGCTGCGATTTTACTCGCCGGGTAGTCGCGTTCGGGCGCGACGGAATCGCTTTCCCGTGAGGGCCTGGAGCTGTTTTCGCGATAGACCAGACCGGTGCTCGCCATGATGAAGCGAGCATTGGCCGCATGTGTCTTGGCGGCTGCGATGAGATTGCGTGTGCCATCCACGTTGGCGCGCCAGATTTCACTTACATTCGATGTGCGCAGAATGGCAGCAAGATGGAGGATCGCCGTAGCGCCTCTGACAGCCTCGACCAGGGAGGTCGGGTCGAGAATATCGCCTTCGACTGAAGTGACACCTGACGGAACCGTTTTACCCGAGCGCACCAGCGCCCGACAGTTCAGGCCGGCTTCCAAGAGGCGAGGCAGCAGGCGGCTGCCGACAAGGCCGGTCCCACCGGTCACAAGAATGGTCATAGTTGCTCTCCTTTATTCAGAACCATACGTCGTCTTGCCGCCGTGATCTGACTGTCGGGATGCCCGGGCGCTGTCCGTTGCGATCCGGTCCAGCGTGGTCCTGATTTTTCCAGGCCAGATCAACGTCGTGTGATGATTGAGCCGCAGGGTATCGGGCCGGATGGCTATATGGCGTTACGGCCCGCCCAGTGTTCGTCGATGAACGAAGCGGCGATCTCAAGCGCCGTTCCGGCTGTCTTGAGGGACCCGACATCTCGTTGAAAAACATGATACATTCCCTCAAACAGATCGAGACGGACGATCGTTCCGTGCGCGGCCGCCCGCTCCGCAAAACGGATCGAATCGTCACGTAACAGTTCGTCCTCGCCCACCTGCACATTGATCGGCGGCATGGCTCGCAGAGCCCCGAACAGAGGTGACGCTTTCGGGTCGTGCGGGCTGGCGCCGTCCAGATAGGAATGGGCCAATCCCTGCAGCAGGGCGGGCTTGAAGACCGGGTCGTAGGTTGCTGGATCCGTAAAGGATGCGCCACTATTTGACAGGTCGGTCCAGGGCGAAAACGCCACGATCGAGGCCAGACGTGCATCGGGCGCGGTCTGATCGGCCATCGCGAGTACAAGTCCGCCTCCAGCGGAGTCGCCGACCGCTGCATATTGCTTGAATCCCCTCGATAGAAACCACTCCCGCGACTTGCAGACAGCGTCGAAGGCCGCGGGGAACCGCGCTTCCGGCGCAAGGGGGTAATCGGCGCTGAAGACAGTCCGGCCGGTCAGCGCCGCAAGCTGACTGGCAAAGCCCAAGTAAGATCGGGCGTCTCCAAGATGGTATCCGCCGCCATGAACGAACAGGATCGCGGAGTCCGGATCAGGCGAGGTGGGTTTCAGCCACCATCCTCGGGCTATGCCGAGATCCACCGGCTCCGCCGAAACCGCTTCGGCGAACGGTGCCTGCGCCGCCATTGCGGCGTAGAAGGCTCCACGATCCTCACCATGCAACTGCGCCAGAACGGCGTTGCGCTGGGCGATACGAAGCACCTGTTCGCCTTCGCGTGGCTGGGCGTCATGGCGGATGATCAACGGGCGAGCAGATTTTCCATGCGTAAAGTCAGGCATTGTACCTCTAACAAATTTAGGAGCTTACGGAATGTCAGCCCGCCCGCGACGACGTCGTTCCGGTCGATCGCAGCCAGCTTGATGTCCATCTCCTGCACTGCGCGGTGGAGCTGATAGGAGCCCGCGAAGTCGAGCGGTGTCAGCCCATTATAGATTGGGATAACGATATCAGTCACAGCGGATCTCCTTCTACAAATGAGAATATCGGGAACAGGCAGTGGCGTAAATGACATATAACCCTCGTATTGTGCCATAACGCACCGACCTGTTTCAGCTGCCGAGGACATCGCCTCACGGCATAAGCTCGCTTCTCATCCCCGACCCATAAACAGCGGCGCCGCGGCACGCATACGGTTGGCCAACGCGTCCGCCACGGCACGGATACGCGGGACGTGCCGCGTGTCCTCATGCTGCACCAGCCAGATTTCCCGGGCCGGTAACGGCGGTGCGTCGAGCCGCACGAGATCCGTATCCGCCGCGACATGATGCCCCAGCACCACAATGCCTAACCCAGCCTGTGCGGCTGCCAATTGGCTGCCGCGGCTATCAGTACGCAACGCCACCTCGGCTCTGGGTGCCATGGCAGCCAGCGCATCTATTTCAGGATAAGTGCCGGTTTCGTCGCGGGAGAGAATCAGCCGGTGTCCTGCCCCATCGCCACCTGGCAAGGGCTTCGTCGCCCGCGCGGCAAGATAAGCCGCGCTGGCGTAGAGCCCGAAAGAGACCTCCCCAATCCGACGCCCGAGGAGCAGTTGGCCCTTCGGGCGCGCCAAACGAATGGCCAGATCCGCCTCCCGCGCCGCCAGGGAAAGCGTGCGATCATCGGCAATCAGTTCAACCAGAATACCGGGATACCGTCCTGCCAATTCTGTCAGTGCTTGCATTAAAATGCCCACCGCAAAATCGCTCACCGTAGTGAGCCGCACATTGCCTTCGAGGCGTATATCCCTCCCGCCTACGGCACGCTCAACCGCCTGCGCCGCATCTTCCATCCGCTCTACTTCGGCGCGCGCGGCCTCACCCGCCGGTGTTACCCGAAACCCGCGCGGCGTGCGTTCCAGCAGCCGCACGCCGGCCCTGGCCTCAAGCGCCGCCAGCCGCCGTCCCATGGTGGATTGCCGCACCCCCAACCGCCGGGCTGCCGCCGAAAGGGTACCTTCACGCGCAATGGCCAAAAAGCTGTGCAAATCATTCCAATCCACCCCAGCCTCCATGCGAAAACGCATGATTATAGACCGATTATTGAGAATTAACCAAGCCTATTTGCTTGGCTATCTCGACCGTAAAGGAGATCCGCTGATGACATCAAACATCGACACGAAAACCGCTGGCTACGGCGTTCTGCTGCTCCGTCTCTCGCTGGGCATATTGTTCCTGGCCCATGCCGGGATCAAATATTTCGTCTTCACCCCCGCGGGCACAGAACATTTCTTCGCCAGCCTTGGCCTGCCGGGCTGGTTTGGCATTTTCGTCATGATCTGGGAGTTCGCCGCCGGAATTGCCTTGATCGTTGGAATCTGGCCCCGCTTGGCCGCATTGCTGATCGCTCCGGACCTGATTGGCGCTATACTGATGGTGCATATTCATAACGGCTTCCTCTTCACGGCAAAGGGCGGCGGCTGGGAATATCCGGCATTTTGGACGATTGCGCTCGTTGCGTTCGCACTGATCGGCGACGGTCCTTACACTTTGCTGCCAACCCTAAATCGGAAAATCACATGACGCTCCCCAGCCTGTTTGTCAGCCATGGCTCCCCCATGCTGGCCATCACGGACACACCGGCGAGGAGGTTCCTCGCCGGCTTGCCCACTCTCCTGCCACGGCCACACGCCATTCTCGTGGTGTCCGCGCATTGGGAAACTGCGGTGCCGATGGTGAATAAAGTTGCCAGGAACCAGACGATCCACGACTTCTTTGGGTTTCCGCGCGCGCTTTACGATCTTCACTACCCAGCACCTGGTGATGAAGCTCTGGCAGAACATATCGCCACTATGCTCGGGCAGTCCGGATTTGCCACAAGCCTTGAAACAACGCGCGGCCTTGACCACGGCGCCTGGGTGCCGTTGCTGCTGGCGTGGCCGGAGGCAAACATCCCCACGCTTCAGCTTTCCGTCCAGACAAGTCGCGGCCCGGACCATGCTTATCAGATTGGGCGCGCCTTGGCGCCGTTGCGCGACGAGGGGGTTCTGATTGTCGGCTCCGGCAGCTTCACGCACGATCTCAGGCGCTTCCGTGGGCAGCCGGTAAACGCCCCAGAAAGCGCTGACGTCACCGCGTTCAGCGACTGGATGAACACCGCCATCGTTCATAACGATACAACCGCTTTGCTAAATTACCGTAAACTCGCCCCTTATGCGCGTGACGAGCACCCGACCGAGGAGCATTTGCTTCCGCTCTTCACGGCTCTTGGCGCAAGCGACGGACCACCGCAAAGACTGCATAACTCAACCGAACATTCGATTTTACGAATGGATGCCTACAGCTTTGGATCAATAAACACGACACAGATGGCGCGTGGGCGCGCGCATTCTGCATCGATTTCGCATAAGTGTTATTTGGCGGCGGAACCAACTCGCGGTTAGGGGGCGAATATATGTCTTCGGTCATGAACTCCCTTCGTTATTTACGCGTCGGCACGAGCTTGCGCGACACGGCGTCCGCCCTGCTGCGCGACCTGCCGGCGGATGCGGCTTTCGCGCTACGCACGTCGGCGGCGGCGCTGCTCGCGCTCTATCTCGCGATGGCGCTGCATCTCGACACGCCGCGATGGGCGGCATGGACGGTGCTTACCGTCAGCATCCCCTCGCTCGACCATGCTTTCGTCAAGTCGGCCTATCGGATGATCGGCACAATCGTGGGGGCGGCCGCTGGCATCGTCATCGTCGCGCTGTTCGCGCAGAGGCCGCTGGCATTCGACCTCGCGATGGCGCTGTGGGCGGGTGTGTGTGCTTTCGTCGGCACCCGGGTCCGCCAGTACCAGACCTACGCGCTGGCGCTGACCTGGCTGACCACGGGGATTGTTTCGTATGGCAGTGTGGCGGATCCGACCGGTGTCTTCATCGTCGCGGTGAGCCGTGCTGCCGAGGTCGCGCTTGGCATTGTCTGCGCCGGCGGTACCGCGATTTTTTTCCAGGGGCACCGGGCGACGACGCTCGTTCATGCCGCCTCGCCAGTGCCAGGCCAGGCTAGGCGCAACGCCGTGCGGGCAGGCCTCGCCGTGATGCTAGCCAGCGCGTTCTGGTATGTGTCGCAATGGCAGGACGGGCCGTTCTTCGTGCTGATGTCCGGTGCCGCAACGCTGCTGTTCGCGACGCATCCATCAAAGGTCGCCGCGACGCTCGGCCTGTTGCGCGGGTTTCTGCTGGGGACGCTGCTGGGCCTGTTGGTCCGGTTCGCGCTGTTCACGCGCAGCGCGGGGTTCGTCAAGGAGGCTCTTGTGCTTCTGCCGTTCCTGATGCTCGGTGGGATCGGGCTTGCCGATTCCCGGACCCAGGGACCGGCGACCGGCTATAACCTCGCCTTCATTCTCGCGGCCGATCCGGCCAATACGCTGTCATTCGATCTCGGTGCCGCGCTCAACGAGGCGATGGCAATGATTTTCGGCGTACTCGTCTCGATCAGCGCCTTTCTCAGCCTGGTGCCGATCCGCGCCCAGCTACACCGGGATGGCGCATGATATGATGCCGATGCTCGCCGAAATGTCGATGTTTGGGATCGATATCGAACCTGCGGTGCCGATGCTGCTGCTCGCGGTGGTGCTGACCGACATCATCCGCCGGGGTCTGACCCGTTTGCGGATCGACCGGTTGGTGTGGAACTGGCCGCTGTTCATGCTTTCGATCTATGTCTGTACTGCTGCCGGTCTCATTCTGGGGATGCGGCCGCTATGATCTCCCGACACAGCATGCTCGACACCGCCGAGGGGCCGACCCTGCCGCGCCCGACCTCGTCTGCGGCGGCGCCGGCGCGGCGCTACCGCCCGGTTTTTTCAGGGCTCGCGACGATAATCGTCGTGGCCGTGGCGATCTGGCTCGGCTTTGCCGCCTGGCATCGCTATGACGCGACGCCCTGGACGCGGGATGCGCGCGTCCGCGCCTTTGCCGTGACGGTGGCACCGGAGATTTCGGGCCGGATCGTCGCGGTCGCGGTTCACGACAATGAGCAGGTGCGTAAGGGGCAGGTCCTGTTCAGGATCGATCCGGCAGATTTCGTCAATCGGCTCGCGATCGCACGGGCGACGCTCGCTGCCGACCGGGCGATTGCCGGGATGAAGGCGGCGGATTCGGCCCGCCGTGCGCGGCTGCCCGCGTTCGCGGTTTCGGCAGAAACCCAAGGCAATGCCGCCGCCGCCGCGCGCGCCGCCGCGGCCCGCGTGCTGGCGGACGAGGCGCGGGTTGCCCAGGCCACGCTCGATCTCACGCGCACGGTGGTCCGCGCGCCGGTGAGCGGCACGATCACCAATCTCACTGTCCATGCAGGGGATTATGCCCATGCCGGCAGCGGCGCGATTACGATGGTCGATACCGGTGAGTTCTGGGTGACCGCGTATTTCGAGGAGACCGAGCTGAGTCGGATCAGGCCGGGCGCGCCGGCCCGGGTCGAGCTGATGTCCGACCCCGGCAGGGTGTTGGATGGCCATGTGCAAGGGATCGGGCGCGGTATTGCGGTTGCAAACTCGCAGGATGCGCGCAGCGGGCTGCCGAGCGTCAATCCAGTTTATTCATGGGTGCGGCTGTCACAGCGAATTCCGGTTCATGTTACGCTCGACCATTTGCCGCCGGGCCTGTTCCTCGCCGTCGGCATGACCGCGACAGTACGGATCACAACACCGGCTGCGGGCGGGCATTGAGCATTGACGGTTCGTTGGAGAGGCAAACTTCGCACAATTAACTCGATCACCGGATGCTCCGAGTGAATCTGAGCTCTACATGGTCGTGCCCATCAGCGCTTCAACTGTGGAACGGCCAACTGTCGCACGATGTAGGGGAATGCCGGTGATAATGAACGGTGAAGCCTGTATCAGACTAGCACATTGATCGAGCACCGGATGAATATGCTTTTTAATTAGAACTTCCATTTCATCTTGCCAGCCAGAATGGCCAAAACTCTCAAATAGCAATGCGGCGAGGTCAGATGTGTTTGAACCCACCAGCATGTAAGCACCCAATAACGGCGCCTTTCCGAACACTTTCAAATCCAGGTTGGCTGGATTTTTCAGTAGCCGCCGAATGATCAATGTTTCCCGAATCTGAATCGCAAACATTGTAATGACGCGAACCGCATTCGCGGTCGCATTGGCCGCCTTCACAACGGGTGCCAGGACTGACCCCGCGCCTTTCGCTGCGTGCAAAGCTGCATTCGCACCAAGTGTTGCGGCCTCAATAGTTGCCTTTGCTGTAGCGTTTTTTGTTTCGCGCGAGAGCAACGTTTGCACAGCGTTGAACGCCGCGGCTGGTGCCCCTGCCTCGATCGCAAAGCTGTGACGCGAGAAGCTAAACTGCTCATATGCCTTATGCACGGCTTGGCCGCTATACATCAGCGCTTTTACCCCTCCCGAAACTAAAGAAATAAATGGCAACATATCGGCGATATGCTGTGCTGTCGTGATCAAAGCCGACATGCCATTATCAATCAACAAATTCAGCAAAAACGTCTTGACGTCCTGAATCGGTTCGCCGAATAAATTCTGCAACGCGTCTTTGATTTCAGCGATCTGGCTCGCAAAGGCCGCGTTTGCTGCCGCGTCCACGCCACCCTTGCCTGCGGCTATCGTTGCAGTGCCTGCTTTCATGGCGTCACGTTTCACTTGAGCCGCCTGCGCGAAAAACAATTTATCACCGGCGATGCTTGCATATGTGTTTGATGTTTGGGGACCGCGACCGGATGGACCGGCATTGCTCGGGCCGGCGTTTTTGACAGCCATTTTCAATTCATTTGCCGCAGCGCTCACTTGCTGTGTCGCCTGAAATATTCTTAAGTTAATATGTGCATTACCAAATACTTCCTGTATGCGCCGCTCTCGACTTTTTATCATCTCCTTGATGCCAATTTCATCCGCTTCAGTGAACTGTCGGTCTGATTTCAACGCCTGATCGAGTGCCGTGATTGGGAACTTAGGAGCCCGATTGCGATCACTGTTGATCCAATCCGCCCCAGTACGCTGCTTCCAATTTTGGAATGCGTTGCGAACGGCAACCCGGTTGCTTGGAGTTGGATTGGCTTCGTAGGCACCTATTGCATCGTCTAGCTTGCGCATAGATGGACTGCGCATGCGCGCTTGAAGCGCGGTGTCATTCAGCCACTGAGCCTTGCTGGGTAGTTTTTTCATGGCGCTTTCCTTCAAACATAGACTGGCCGCTATCACGCGTTTGACAAAGGGTTACTCTAACAACCCGACCGAACAAAGGCAGTTGAGTGATGTTATCTGATTTCGGTTCTCTTGATCTACAAGAATGCACAAAATCGATATAGCATCAACTGAAATCACGCGCCAAGAGTTTGCCAGGATGGACTACGCTACGCAAGCGATTTAACCGTTCTCGAATTTACATTGAGAAAATTTTTGATCGGTGATCCATTTGCGAGGTCTTGGCGGAAGAACACGCTTTCTTCACCGCATTTTGTCAATAATGAGCCCCAAAAGGATATTGAAGAGCATGAAAGGTTTTATTATATCATTACAGAATTTCATAAAGCTATCATATACACAATTAATCTGCGAAAAGTTGGTAGTTCGGTTATGCTCGCCGTGCCGCCTGCGTTGCTGGATGTTCTCCACCTCACTGCCGACGCGAAAGTCGGGCTCGCGGCGGTTGCCTGACTCAACGCAGTCGAGAACATAACCATTTCTTCGCTGCCGGATAGAGCGGATTGGGACGCCTATAACACAGCGCGCGGCAATCTCGCTCCGAACCTCTCCCACCGCTACCCCGCGAAGCGCTGTCGACTGACGTCATAATCGCCGCACTGCGGCCATCGCCGTCTTTCCATCACCAAGATACCGATCGGACCAATAATTGACGATCCGACACTGATCCGCCGAGGCGCGCGGCTTTTCGCGCCGCCGCGCGTCTTGCGCCATTCTAGGGCATTTTCCGTTCGCAGCGGCTCACCGACAATGCTCGAGCGCATTGTTTTGGCGAGCAACATCCGATCAGATTAAATCTATCTAATCGGATATTGCTCTAAACGCGATTAGCCCTTGTGCTGCGCGCGCACGGGCGTAGCGTGCACGGTGCGAACCGCTGCGATTTGCGGCGCTTGTGGCACGGGAAAGCTTAGATGATAGGCGCGATCCATCGCCGCCACGAGTTTCGCATGGGCCGCAGTCGAGGGGGCGGCGTGCGCGGCGAGGGGCGCGAAAACGGCGAAGATGGAGACGATTTTTGCCAATTTGGTCATTGTAAGGCTCCTGTCAGGTTGAGCCGGTGCGATCCACCGGCCGGTCAGTGATTGACCTTGATCTGCAATATGGCAGAGCCGACGATGCAGGATAATCGTTGTGCTGGACGTAAGATTCATACAGAAAATGTATAAATCTACGGCAAAGCTGGATCAAAACGAGACCGGCGCGGCGGCGTAAAAACCGGCCACGAGGTTTTGCCCCAATGCTCGCGACCCATCCGAACGCACAACATGGCGTTCAAATGACGCTCAGCGCCGCCGGATTCCGTCGAGTAAGGTCTTGGTAACCAACTCCGAAACAAAGAGCGGCGCTTCCGTTGCGAGTCCGTCGATCAACAGCAGCGTGAGCCCGTGGACTAGGAACCAGGCCGTAAGTACGAGGCGTTCATGCTCGGCCTTGACATCTGCCAACATGGCAAATCGGCTCGCGCGAATCCCAGCAGCAATAACATCCACGAAAACCCGTTTTTTGCTCTGGCAGCCACCGTCGCCACCGCCAGTTCCAGACGGGGAAACAGTCAAACATGGGTCAAATCTCGGTGGAAAAATCCGGCCTTACCGGGTCAGTTCTCAGCAAAAATCAACACTATGTCCTCGCAAGGCTGGCACACTGGTCGTCGATGAACCTTGCGGCGATCTCCAACGCCGCCTCGGCCGTTTTCAGAGCGCCCACGTCCCGTTGGAACACGTGATACATGCCCTCGAACACATCGAGGCGCACCTTGGCGCCGTGCCTTGCGGCCCGCTCCGCCAGGCGCACGGAGTCGTCGCGCAAAAGCTCGTCCTCGCCGACCTGCACATTGATCGGCGGCAGGGCGTTCAAAGCGCCGAACAGGGGCGATGCTCTCGGGTCTTGGGGGTTTGCGCCGTCCAGATAGGATTGCGCGAGTCCCTGGAGGACAGCGGGCTGGAAGACCGGGTCGCGGGTGGTCGGATCGCCGAAGCTCGTTCCGCTGTTTGAAAGGTCGGTCCAAGGGGAAAAAACGACGATCGCGGCAAGGCGGTCGTCCGGCGCCGTGTGGTCCGCTATTGCGAGAACCAGCCCGCCGCCCGCGGAGTCGCCGACGGCGGCGTACCGCTCGACGCCTTGGGACAGAAACCACGCCCGCGCCCGCATAACGTCGTCAAGGGCCGCGGGGAAACGCCGCTCCGGCGCCAGGGCGTAGTCGACGCTGAAGACCGCCCGCCCGGTGCGCACCGCAAGCTGGCTGGCGAAGCCGAGATAGGATCGGGCATCGCCGAGATGGTATCCGCCTCCGTGGACGAAGAACAGAGCGGACCTGGGATCAGAGACCGCGGGCCTGAGCCAATAGCCGCGCACGGTGCCGTCGCGGACGGGCTCGACCCCGACGCCGTTGGCCATGGGCGCCTGGGACGCCATGGCGGCGTAGAAGGCGCGCCGATCTTCTGGGTGCAGTTGCGCGAGGCTCGCGTTACGCTGAAAGATGCGCAGCACCTGCTCGTCCTCGCCTGGCGCCACAGCGTGGCGAATGACGCTTGGACGTGCGATGTCGCCTGGATTGAAATCATGCATCTGTCTCTCCCGAAGTTTCGGCTGGGCTGCGTTCAGGCGGAACCACCATTAACGAAAATCGTCTGTCCGTTGATCCAGTCGCCGTCATGACTGGCGACCATGGAGACGACATTGGCGATCTCTTCCGGTGTACCCAGGCGTTCAAGGGGCGAAAGCCCGGCGATCCTGTCGATGAGCTCAGGCGACTTGCCTTTGAGGAACAGCTCGGTCGCGGTCGGGCCCGGCGCCACGGCGTTGACGGTGACGCCGCGCCCGCGAAGCTCCCGCGCGAGGATGAGGGTGAGCATCTCGACGCCGACCTTGGACGCCGCATAGGCGCCATAGGAAGGCGAGGCGAGACGCGTCTGAGTGGTCGACGTGTTGATAATCTTGCCGCCGCGCGGGAGACGACGCGCGGCTTCCCGCAGCACATAAAATACACCCTTAAGATTAACCGCGAGCATGGCATCGAAGGTGGCGTCGTCCATCTCGGCGATCGGCGCCAGCTTCATGATTCCCGCGTTGTTCACCACCAGGGTGGGTTGGCCGAGCCGCGCCTCCGTCTGGTCGAACAGGCTTGCGACCTCGGTCGATTGGCTGACATCGGCCTTGATGGCGGCGGCTCGGCCGTTCGAGGCTAGGATGTGCGCAACGACGGCCTGCGCGGCATCGGCGTTCGCCGCATAGTTCACCGCCACGGAAAACCCGTCTCGGGCCAGCCGTTTTGCAACCTCGGCCCCGATGCCTCGAGAGGCACCTGTGACGATCGCGACCGGTGCTGGAACAAGGGTCATAAGGTTCTCCTTTTTAAAACGCTACGTTCCGTAAAATATGGAGCCTGAGTCGTCAATTGCAATTCCGCTACGTAGCGTTATTTTAATCGTATGACTCAACCCCTCCGCAGGATCGGCAGGCCCCGAAGCGCTGCCGCCAGCGCCCATGACGCGATCATCGCGGCGGTGCACGAGCTGCTGCAGACAGTTTCGGTCCAGGATCTGACCATCGAGGGCATCGCGAGACGCGCGGGGGTGGGAAAGCCCACCCTCTACAAATGGTGGGGAACCAAGGCCGATATCGTGCTCGCCATGTTGAAGGAACGGATTGAGCCCACCCTCGATCCACCGGCTGCCCTGTCCCTGGAAGCGTCTGTCCAATTCAAGGCAAGACGTCTTGTCGACGCCTTCAATGGGTTCTTTGGCCGGGTGATGGCTGGATTGATCAGTGAGGCGCAGCACGACCCGGGCCTGCAGATCAGGATCAATCAGGCCTACATCCTGCCGCGCCGCGCCGGGACAATTGCGGACATCCGCAAGGCTCAATCAGGCGGAACCTTTCCCGCTGAGATCGACCCGGAGATCATTGTCGATCAGGTCTTTGGCTGCCTGTATTTTCATCTTCTCACAGGCGTGCATCCCCTGACGCACGCCTATGCCGACCAGCTTGTCGAGACGGTCTTTTCACAGTCTCGCCGCAGGGCCTGAGCGGCGCTGGACGGATTCGTCTGGCTGCTGGTACGCGGGGATCGCTGTTCCAATTTGGGCGGCCAGGTTCCGCGCGCGGTCGGCCGCTGCCTGCGCGGAGATGGCCCCGCGCTCGGGCACAGCCTGCCACTCGGCCCGGACGATCTCGACATCGGTCACGCCCATGAACTCGAAGATAAACCGCAGGTAGGGCGACGCAAAGTCCATCGCGGACGCCGGACCCTCGGTATAGGCGCCCCCGCTCGCGACGAAGGCGATCACCTTTTTCCCGGGAGGGAGCAGGCCCTGCGGGGCGCCGTTCACATAGGCGAAGGTGCGGCCGACGCGGACGGTGTGGTCGAGCCAGGCCTTGAGAGTTGAGGGGATGGCGAAATTGTAGAAGGGGGCGCCGATGACGATGATGTCCGCCGCCTCGAGCTCCTCGGTCAGAATATCGGCCAACACGATGTCGGGCGTGGCGGCGCCTTGCCCGGGCAGCAGCGCAGCGGCCAGGGACGGCGAGAGGTGCGGCAGGGGATTTCGGGCGAGATCGCGATGGACGACCTCCGCGTCCGGATGGCGCCGGACATAGGTTTCAACGAAGGTGTCGACCAGCCTGCGGCTGACCGACGTCTCCAGGTTCGCACTGTTCTGAAGTACAAGAAGGTTTGGCATAGCTCTCTCCATTACCAAGACGAGCCGGAAGTGCCACAAGAAAAGACAAAAAAATACTGGGAAAAAACCCGCCAACATCATAAATAAAGCTTATGGATAGCCTGTCCGCCATCAGCCTCAGCCAGATAGACGCATTCCTCGCTGTCGTTGACGCGGGCAGTTTCTCGGCAGCCGCGCGGCGCCTGAACCGCACGCAGCCTGCGTTGACCTATGCGATCGACAAGTTGGAGGACCTCGTCGGCTTTCCGGTGTTCGACCGCAGCCGCTATCGTCCGGTTCTGACCGTCGGCGGAAAGGCGCTCCTGCCTCAGGCCCGACTGGTGGCGCACGACCTGGCGCGCATGAGCGAGCTTGCGCGGATGCTCCGGGCGGAGGTGGAGCCCGAGGTGCGTCTGGTGGTCGACGGGCAGTTCCCCATGTCGCTGCTGCTGCCGGTGGTGGGGCGGTTTCGCGACGCTTGGCCCAGCGTGCTCCTGCGGATCATGGTCGAGAACCTGTCCGCGTCGGTGGCGGCGGTGCGGAACGGATCCCACGGGATCGGCCTGCTCGCCTCGCTGATGGTGAACCACCCAGACTTCGAGCGCACGGCGGTGCTGGACATCGATCTGATCCTGGTGGCGGCGCCCGATCATCCGCTGGCGGCCGGCGCCGACCGGATCGCATGGGACGATCTGCGCCGGCATGTGCAGATCGTGCTCACCGACCGCGCCGAGCCGACCGAGAACCGGGAGTTCGGCGTGATCGCCGCTGAAACCTGGCGCACCAGCGATCTTGGGGCCAAACACGCCATGATCCGCGCGGGACTAGGCTGGGGCAGTCTCCCGGCGCATCTGGTCGAATCGGACATGGCCGACGGTCGCCTCGTCGCACTAAACATGGCCGACACCGGTCCGACCCGGCGCCGAATGGTCTATGACCTGGTCTGGAAGGCCGGCGTCGACCTCGGCCCGGCGACCCGATGGCTGGCGAGCCAGCTGTCATCGCTGACGCCATCATCTGCGTGAGCTCCGGCTAAATCCGTCCGTCGCAGACCCGCGGGGCTCGCGCGCGGAGCGGACCCCTGGTGTAGCGCGCCCAACATCCTGCTGAACCCTGGCCCGTCCTACCCCGCTCAGCGGAGGGAAAACTTCGCCGCTTGACGATTTGTCAACCCTGAGCGGTGGCTCGATTTTCGCCGGGCGGGTTTCGGGTGGTGCCGCGTGCCCGAGCAACTAGTCCGACCGTTTATCGCAGCGGGGCTGCCTCACTTACCTGCCGATAAAAGACGATCCTGCCCACACGGCCGGTCCCGTGACGATCTATACCTCAGTCACGCGGCCGTGCCTCGAGAAAGACGACGACTTGGCTCCTCGACGATCTGAGTGTTCGCTTCGCACAGCGAATTGGCGCGATAAGCTCATCGCGACGTCATACCCGTTGTCCTTACCATCGGTTCTGCTGAATATACCCGATGAATGCGCGGAGCGGGGCGGGCACATGCGCGCGCCCGTGATAATAGAGCGAAGGCCCCTTGAAGCTCTGCCACCACTCTTGCAGAACTGGTTCCAGAGCGCCGCTATCAATCGCGGGTCGCAGCCAATCCTCGAACAGATGCACGATGCCACAACCCTCGATCGCCGTCGCTACGGCCAAGTCGACCGCGGTGACGTCAACGGCGAAAGGCCCGGTTGTCACGACCCTAACAAGCTCGCCATTCCGCTCAAACTCCCAAGGCAATTCCGCGCCGACCCCGACGCAAACCGTTAAGCATGCATGGTTCAGCAAATCGTGCGGGTGCCGCGGCGTGCCGTGTCGCGCGAGATAGGCGGGCGAGGCGGCGGTGGCGAATCTCTGGCGTGCGGGTCCGATCGGCACGACGACCATGTTCTTGGTCAAACGCTCGTCATAACGGATACCCGCATCGCACCCCGCGGCCAGGATATCCACGACGTCGTGTTCGGCGACGATTTCGACCCGCACGTCCGGGAAAGCCCGGGAAAATCCGGGCAGGATGCGCGGCATCACTAAACGGGCCACGCCCAGGGGCACGTTCAGGCGGATCGTTCCGCGGGGGGTGGCGCGGTGATCGTTGGCGCGCTCTAGTGCTGCTTCTATGTCGGCCATTGCCGTCTGCAACCGCTCCAGCAGATGAGCGCCGACCTCGGTCGGAACGACGCTGCGGGTCGTGCGATTGAGCAGGCGGAGACCCAGTTGATCCTCAAGCCGCTTTACCGCACCGCTGAGGCTCGATGCACTCATGCCGGTTGTCTTGGCGGCTTCGCGAAAGCCACCCGCGGCCGCCACTGCCACAAAAGCGCGGGCTGCAGAAAAATCAGTATGCATTGTTCGTTTATCCGTACGTTATGTAAGTTTATAGCCGTCTTATTTAGCACAATTAAGGCGCCTATGTCTCCCCCAGAAGGAGATTATCCATGACAAACCGAACACCTATCGCGATCATCACCGGTGGAAGCAGAGGTATAGGGCGCGACACCGCCCTGCGCCTTGCACAGCGCGGCGTATTCTCGATCATCACCTACAACGAAATGTGGGCTGCGGCGGAAAAAGTGGTTGCGGACATCCGCGCGGCCGGCGCGGACGCTGTGGCCTTGCAACTCGACGTCGGAAAGGCGGCCGATTTCGGCGATTTTGCCACGCGCGTCCGTGAGACGTTGAGCGGATGGGAAGCACAGCGGTTTGATTATCTCGTGAACAACGCCGGCATTTCATCGACCGCCACGCTCGCGGATGGCACGGAAGCTCAATTAGACAAGCAATTCGCCGTGCACTTCAAGGGACCGTATCTGCTTACGCAGACATTGCTGCCATTGATGAATGACGGCGGGCGGATCGTAAACATTTCGTCTGGACTGGCGCGTTTCGCATTTCCCGGACGGACTATCTACGGGCCAATGAAGGCGGCGGTGGAGGCGCTTACCCGCTACATGGCGCTGGAACTGGGGCCGCGCGCCATTGCAGTGAACGTGGTCGCGCCCGGGGCAATTGCCACGGATTTCAGCGGCGGCATCGTCCGCGACAATCCTGACGTGAACAAGGCTCTGGCCTCGCAGACTGCGCTTGGCCGCGTGGGTGGTCCGGAAGATGTCGGTCCGGTCATCGCCGCCTTGCTCTCTGACGATTTCGGCTGGGTCAACGCGCAGCGGATCGAAGTGGCCGGCGGCATTCTGATCTAACGCCTGCCCAACTTTCTGCAAACCCAGAAATCCGGGAGGTCTACCGGTTGAATTCATTAACGAATTCGCCGACAGATCTGTTTTAGGATGAGACTGCTGGACGCCCAGCTTGCACATTCTGGACGGCATCCGAAAGCCTGCCCCGAGCCACTCGCAGCCATGCGATTAGGCCAACGAGCAGATGGACGGATCATCTTCCACGGATTGAAGATCTGCGCTCCTCTAAACTTGGCGTGCGGCCCGACGGATGGCCTGTGGCGGGAGGCCATGGAGCTTGACGAAAGCACGGCGCATGCGTTCGGGATCAGTGAAACCGACGGCGCGTGCGATCTGCTCCACCGGCTCAGCGCTATCTTGCAGTCGCTGGAGTGCGGCCTCGATACGCAGGCGCTCGACGGCTCGCGCAGGTGTTTCGCCGGTTTCTCGGCGGAACGCGCGGCTGAATTGCCGGGGGCTGAGATGCACGGCCTCGGCCAAGCGCTCTACGCCCAACGGCTCTGACAAATGGTCGCGCGCGAAGGTGAGGGCCAAGCGGATGCGATCGGTTGCCGGTTCCATTTGTGACAATTGAGAAAACTGCGACTGTCCTCCCGAGCGCCGATGGTAGACGACAAGCTCGCGCGCGACCCCACGCGCCATTTCGATTCCGTGGTCAGCCTCGATCAGCGCCAAGGCCAAGTCGATGCCCGCCGTGATTCCCGCCGACGTCCAGATGCCGCGATCAGCAATAAAGATGTGATCGGGCTCGACCCGCACCGCGGGATATTCCTGCTGCAGCAAAGGTGCTGAGCGCCAATGCGTTGTCGCCCGGCGCCCCGCCAGTAGTCCCGCTTCTGCCAGCAGGAAAGCCCCCGTGCAGACGCTAGCGACACGCGTGGCTTCGCGCGCCAGAGCGCGCACGGCGGCGACGGCACCGGGCGCCCGCATCGGGGCGATTTCGCCTCCGACGATGATGAGCGTGTCGAGCGCAGCCCCTCTTGCGGCACGGCTTGCGACCAAAGCTCCACCACTGCCGCGCACCATGCCACCGGCCTGCGATAAAGCCTCCAGCGCATAGAGTGGCCGACCGGCGATCCGAGCGACTGACTCGAACGCGCCGAAGGGGCCTGCGAAATCCAAAATTTGGTGGCCTGGGTAGAGAAAGAATCCAATCCGATGCATGGCGTCCGAAATTAAGGGATGTAAGACATTTAAACCATAGGCTTTTTGCGTCAATGTCATTGGTAACAGGAGATTTGCCATGATCCATGTCGTCATCCCCCTCTACGAAGGGGTAACACCGCTCGACTTCACCGGCCCCTATCAACTTCTTCGCGTCCTTGCGGACATTGATATCAAACTAGCCGCGATCGATCGGCGAGAGATCGTCGCAGATGGCCTAACATTTGGGGCGCTGCACGACCTGGAACGGATCGAGGCCTGCGACATCCTTCTCGTCCCCGGCGGCCTCGGCTGCATCGCGGCACTCGAGACGCCGCGCTTCCTTGACGCCATTCGGCGGCTCGCCAACAACGCGACCTATGTTACCTCGGTCTGCACCGGATCGCTCATCCTTGCCGCTTCAGGGCTGTTAAATGGGCGCCGCGCCGCCTGTCATTGGGCTTTCAGGGATCTTCTTGCTGCCTTTGGGGCGATCCCTGACAGCGCCCGGGTAGTGCGAGACGGCAACTGCATCACCGGCGGCGGGGTGACGGCCGGGATGGACTTCGCTCTCTCGTTGATTGCCGAGCTGCGCGGGGATGAGGCCGCGCAGCGCGCGCAGCTTCTGCTGGAATATGCGCCCGAACCACCGTTCGACGCGGGATCGCCTGAGACGGCCGCCCGGCAGGTCTTGGATGCCGTCAATGCGCGCCTCTCTAACGCCATCGCTGATGCAGAACGTCGCATCGAGAATGTCGCGCAGCGGCTGCGAGATGCCGGCTGAAACCTCTACCTGAATAGGAATAAGGAAATGAGACTGAAAGACAAAACTGCTCTGATCACTGGCGGCACTAGCGGAATTGGCCTTGCGACGGCGAAATTGTTTGTGCGCGAAGGCGCGCGGGTGGCTGTCACCGGACGCGATACGAGCCGGTTCGAAGCCGTGCGTGCCGAGCTTGGCGAAGAGGTGCTGATCCTACGTGCCGACGCCCAGTCGGTGACTGACATGCAGACGGTCAGCAGGACGGTCGCGGAGAACTTTGACAAACTCGATATCTTCTTTGCGAATGCCGGCATCGCCTATAGCACGCCGCTCGCGGATACCGACGAAACACGGTACAACGAGATCATGGATATCGACGTTAAGGGGGTCTTCTTCTCGATGCAGGCCGTCGCCCCCATCTTGCGTCACGGCGCCTCGGTTATCCTGACCACCTCATTCATCATTCACGTCGGCCGACCCGGCCTTTCGTTGCTTTCGGCGGCGAAGGCCGCCGTCCGATCTTTTGCGAGAACCTGGTCGCGCGAATTTCTGGATCGCAAGATCCGCGTCAACACGATCAGCCCTGGTTTTGTCGATACGCCACTGATCGGTCGGCATCGCAGCCCGGAGGAGCTTCAGGCGTTCCGCGATCGAGCCGCCGCGACGGTACCGATCGGTCGTATCGGCAAAGCAGAAGACATCGCCGCTGCGGCGCTTTATCTGGCCAGTGATGAATCCAGTTACGTCGTGGGCGCGGAGCTCGTTGTGGATGGCGGCGTCTCGCAGATTTGAGCTCGATCCCAGTCTCATTTCGCGCGATACCAACTAACAGTTCGGCTACCGTTAAGCACGCCTCACATCATACAAACGACGGGGCAACCGGCGTGCTGCGAGGAAAACACAGACCTGGAGAACACAAAGAAGCATGAAACCCCAGGCGTAAGCGCTCTTCACCGCCGCATCAGAGCCATGCGACCCGAGCCTCCAGGCGAGGAATGTCGCGCAGAGCGTTGTTATAATGCCCTCCGAGACGCTGAGAAATATTTAACGAGGTCGTGGCCAGGGGCCAGAAGGTAGCCACTAGTTACCCATTGGATGATTGAAAAGCTTACGAGCAAATCTGCTGCCAGGCTCGACAGGGCGACATTGACGATCATGGCATCGAGCTGTGCCAGCAAGCTGCCAAACGACGCGACAGCAACAATCTTCCACACAGAAGGATCAAGTTGTGTTTTCTGCGCTATTTTCCGCGGCCCAGGCCTGGGCCATGTGCAATCAAGGCCTCGGCGAATGGCCGCCGTGGAACCGACCGAACGCGCGCGCAGAAAATAGCCCGATCAGCAGGACGCCCATCCCGGCGGCGATGATTTGATCGGCAGCATGCAGATTGAAATGACCGACACTAACGAGGAGGCAATAGGCGAACACGAAATTCGCAAATCCCCACAGAACATTAACGGTTGAGGAAGACAGCCCCTGCCCCGGTGGCTTCGCGAAGGGGCTTTGAAATGCCCGGCCCATCATACCGCTGACGAAATGCGGAACGGCATTGGCAAGGAAAGCGCCACCAAACAGATAAGATAAGTCGTGAATGAGGTTCATGGTTCGCAGCCCTCCTCCAGAATATAACAGCAGATAAAATCCGGCGGTTGGGTCCGGCTGGTGCGTGTAACTGGGGTAATGGCCGTTTTGATAGCCATTGTCAGGTCAGAAGAATGACCCATCACTCCCGATTAAAATCAAACAGATAAACTGTCAAGTTGTACTGTTTGTATTGGATAGGGACGAATGTCGCTCCTGTTTCATGCGTGCTCGCCGCCTAGGCGGTTAGCGGCCTCACGGGCTTCTGCTTCGCGGCGTGGCTGAATAGCCGCCATACTCTCACGGCAGGCGCCCAGGATTGTCGTTGACGCGGTTTCCGGGCGTCCTGCTTCAAACGGCGGGGCTGGTGCATATTCAAGCCCAAGCTGAATGGTTTGCGCAAGTTCGACGCCGCCGATCTCCGCCAACACAGTCAGCGCAAAATCAATGCCAGCCGTGACCCCACCCCCAGTAATGACGTTGCCGTCACGCACCACCCGCCCCTCATCGGCGATTGCGCCAAATAACGGCAAAAGATACCGCCATGCCCAATGGCAGGCGGCACGGCGACCAACCAGCAGACCCGCCGCACCGAGGATCAGCGAGCCGGTGCAAACCGAGGTAACATATCGTGATTTCAGTGCCAGCCGCCGGATCTCGGCAATGAAGCTCGTATCCAGGGCCATGGCCGTCGCGCTGCCCCCGCCTGGCACGCAGATCAGATCACAGGCGTCAATATCAGCTAATCGCTTGGTTCCGGCAAAAATTAGCCCTTCGCTTGGTACCTCGCCCCCTGCAGGACTGCCGATGATCATCGTGCTGCTGGGCAGGCGCGAGAGAAATTGGTGCGGCCCGGTAAAATCGAGATGCGTCATGCCGGGGTAGATCGCGAAGACAATACGGAATGGCTGTTCGGTCATGGTAGGCTCCTGCTGATGACGCGAGTATGCCTAAATCGATCAATTGACTAAATGACAATGATCCCTCATTTTCTGCCAGTATGAAAAACGTCGCAATCTTTCTCTTCGATGATTTCCAGATCCTTGACGTTGCAGGCCCAACCGCCGCTTTCGAGATTGCCGAAAGGATCACGCCTGGATCGTACCGCTTTCAGGTTCTCTCAATCAAAGGCGGATCGGTCCGGAGCTCGTCCGGCATCGCGATCGACACGACCATCGCCGACGATACGAAATCGTTGGACACGCTGATCGTGGTGGGCGGCACCGGCACCGCTCAAGCGATGCATCACCAAGAAGTTACTGCCTATTTGCGCGCACGCAACGGGGCTACGCGGCGGTTATGCAGTGTTTGTTCCGGTGCCTTTCTGCTGGCCGCAGCAGGGCTGCTTGATGGTAAACGAGCAACGACCCACTGGAATCGGGCCGACGAACTGCGACGGCTCTTTCCAGCAATCCGGGTTGAAGCCGATCGCATCCATATTCGTGATGGTAAAATCTGGACATCGGCCGGAATCAGCGCGGGGATCGACCTCGCATTGGCGCTGGTTGCGGAGGATTTGGGGGAAGCCGTTGCAAAACGTGTTGCGCAACAGATGGTTGTCTATTACCGCAGGCCGGGCGGGCAGTCCCAATTTTCTGCCCTAGTCGAGTTGGGCAGCGATACCACCGCCTTCGCGCCGTTATTTGGTTACATGCGCGCCCATCTTTCCGAACGCTTGACTGTGGAACAGCTTGCAGAGCGCATGGCGATGAGCCCGCGCAACTTTGCCCGTGCCTTTGTCCGTGAGGTTGGCGTTAGCCCCGCCAAGGCGCTCGAACGCCTGCGGTTGGACGTTGCGCGGGAACGTGTTGAAACCTCGCGTGAGCCGGTTGAACAAATTGCTGCATCGACTGGATTTCATGATCCAGAACGGATGCGTCGGGCATTTGTCCGCTATTTCGGTCAACCGCCGCAGGCTATGCGCCGCCTTTATGCGTGGCCCAGCGCCGAGCTACGAATGCGAGGAGATGGTGATCCGGGTCGATGACGAAACTACGGCGATCCATCATAGCGGAAAATGAGGGATCTATGTCATTTACGATACAGGCATGATGACTGCATAGTTGCGCCTGCCAGAGCGCAAGTAGCAAATGGCCGCCATCCCGATAGTGACCGATTGGCCAGACGCTGCTGGATGAGGAATCGACTGCCAATAACGATCGGGCTGGGGAGGGGCTATCAAAGTCATGTTCCGAAAAAATCTCCGATACTCAATTTCTGATCGGGTGGCCCGCGGCCCTTTTCTCCGTTGAACGATAATGTGGAAACCCATAAGCCAAAGGAGGATTTCACTTGACGGTTCCATCCTATATTGCAGAAACCCTGCCCCAAGGCGTTCGCTCCCGTATGATCCATGGGATTAACGGCCTTGATGTGCATGTTCTCGAAGGCGGCCACGCGGCCCCCGATCGTCCGCTGATCGTGTTGCTGCATGGTTTTCCGGACCTGGCCTATGGCTGACGTCGGTTGATCCCGATCCTCGCTGCGTCTGGATACTATGTCGTTGCACCTGACCTACGTGGGTATGGGGGCACAACTGGCTGGCACAACGCCTATGATACACAGTTGGAGCCGTTCAGCCTTCTGAATATGGTGCGCGATACGCTCGGGCTGGTGTCGGCGCTAGGATATCGACGAACTGTAACAATTGTCGGGCATGATATCGGCTCACCAGTCGCGTCCTATTGCGCGCTTGCCCGGCCCGATGTGTTTCCCTCGCTCGTTTTGATGAGCGCGCCATTCCCGGGTCCGCCGACTTTTCCGTTCCACACGGCGGACAACTTAGCCCCAGCACCGCCATCGGACGATCCGCCTGGCCAGTTGAGCGCCGCGTTAGCAGCACTCGTTCCACCAAGACAGCATTATCAACAATATTTGAGTTCTCGGCAGGCGAACGCTGATCTTTGGCACCCGCCTCAGGGGTTACATGCATTTCTTCGAGCATTTTTCCACGTCAAAAGCGCGGATTGGGCAGAAAATAAACCGCATCCCTTGAACGGTCGAACTGCGGCGGATCTTGCACAAATGCCGACTTACTATGTTATGGAACTCGGTAAGACGATGCCAGCGACTGTTTTGCCTTTTCAACCGTCAGCCGCCGAAATTCAAGCGTGCAAATGGCTGACTGAGCGTGAACTCAGTGTCTACACAGAGGCGTTTGGGCGCACCGGTTTTCAGGGCGCGTTACAGGCCTATCGTGTCTTCTCCGATCCAAATTTGAACGCTGAGTTGCGATTATTTTCGGGCCAGACAATCAATGTCCCGTCGCTCTTCATCGGTGGAACATGTGACTGGGGCACCTACGCCGCGCCAGGAGCGCTCGACCTTCTGCGGACGAAGGCGATGACAAGACTGGAAGGGATTGAGTTCATCGAGCACGCCGGTCATTGGATCCAGCAAGAGCAGCCTGTTCGCCTCGGCCAGTTACTACTCGACTTCGTCAACGAAGTTGCTGAAACGTGATTTGCTTTTACATCTCGCGACAGCATTTCGTTCGGGGTCGTCGATGAATTGAGCGATAAGTTTCAGCGTGGACCAGTGACGATCCCTTCAATCATCACATGTAGTGCATGGCGTTGCCGATTATCAAACTACGCTTGAGGGTGTCGGCGATGGCAATGAGATTGACCTGGATAACAGCCGTGACCAGTCCTCGCCATCGCACGTGACTAAGCCCGTAGCTTCGGTTCCACCGTCGGACCTTCGGAACACCTAAGCATTCAACGCGATGCACAATGGCGTGATTTAAGGGAAATTTGTCGTTTACGCTGCAGCTCACCGACGGTATCTTATGCCGTAACGCTGCAAACCATTTCCGATACCGACGCCGAACCAACCTCATGACGGGCTGACCCATGTGGATTTCCCTGGTCTGCATAGTAAATCGACAAAATTACGAAGACTTAAGTAATCGTCGCGTTTCGGCGTGGCGAGCTCCGGGGTTTGCGCAAGCGACGCCAAATGGTCCAACATTCAATTCAAAAGCATGCAGCTCCACATCGCCACAGCATGGCGGCAACGCTGCTTTCCAGGCCGTGGCGCTGCGCTCGCCGGAAATTCACTGTCGTCTGGCCCGCCGAATTGACCTTCGATGGTCGGCAGCGCGTTCAGCAGCTCGGCGAGCGGTTAATTTGCCCCTCACCCTCGATAGTTTGAAACGGAGCATATCATGCCAATAGCCCCTATTCCCACGGTCACGCTGACCCCGGTCGCATACTTTCCGAAAGGCTATTTCCTAGAGAACCTTGCTGTTCGCAAAGACGGTTCTGTGCTGGTCAGCTCGTTGCTCCATAAGGAATTGTGGTGCGTCCCAGGACCCGAACCCCGTCTCGACGTTAAACCCGTGCTCGTCCACGCGTTCGATACCATTGTCGTGAGCATGGTCGAGGTAGAGCCTGAGATCTTCATCGTCAGCCTAAGCGATGGCTACACCACACACAAATCACATCTCGCCCGGATAGATTTAAGTGGATGGACGCCGGGCGAGCCGGTCTTACCGGAGATCATCTATACGTTTGATTACCGGGTGCGAGCATTGAACGGCAGCTGCCTTCTTGCGCCGGGGGTGATGCTGATCGCCGACTGTTTCGCTGGTTTGATTTGGCGGATTGACCTAGATCCCGGCGCTCACCGTGCACGCGCTCGGATCTGGATGCAGCATCCCACCATGAGCATGGACCTCGATAGCGAGGTTGCGCCGCCACCCCAACCGGGGATCAACGGGATCCAATATGCTCCGATGACCGGGTATGTATATTACACTTCAACGGCGCAGCAGGTATTCATGCGGATTCCAGTCGATCCTAACACGCTGGAACCGGCGGGTTGCCCGGAGTTCGTCGCGGCAATCGACAAAACCGACGATTTTTGCATCGACGAGGTTTCTGGCTTTGCGTATGTGACCCGTCACCGCGGCAATACGATCGACCGGGTGCCGCTCGCACCAGGCCACGGCAGCGAAGTGCGCCACATTGTCGGCGATCCGTTTGACGAGCGACTCGTCGGACCATCGAGCGCTGCCTGGGGTCGAGGCCCTACCGATCAGGGCAGGGTCGCCTACGTCACTTTAGACGGCGGCCGAACCGCGCCACCACCCGACGGCATCGTCCGTGACGCCGCGCTGCTGCGTGTCGAGCTGCATCCGGTCGTTCTCGACGCGGCTCCAGCTTACGCTATGGTCGGTCAGTCGTGAAGCAGCGCAGCGCATTGATAAAGACTGCCACGATTGGGCGGCAATCTTATTTTAACGGCCAACCCGTGCCCGCATGGCCATTGAGGAAGGGCTAATGCTCAATTCGGTGCCTGACCGCTTTTCTTCCGTCGGTAGCCAGCCGAAGCCGCTGTCAAGATAATCAGATTATCTTGACAGTTTAACTTATTAATTATAGCACGCTGATATGAATGCTCTGCCGAACAACCATCAATCCACCCACCCTCCAGCGCTGGCCCAAGATCTTCGCGCCCTGCTCAGCAAGTTGAAGCGCCGACTGCGCGAGCAGGGCAATATGGGCGACCTTACGCCATCCCAGGTCTCCGTACTGTTGCGCCTTGAGAAAGAAGGGCCGACAACAGCGGCATCCTTAGCGCGAGCCGAAGGGATCCGCCCACAATCAATGGGTCCGCTCATCGCGGCACTCGAGACTGCCGGACTGGTCAGTGGCGCGCCGAACCCGAATGACGGTAGGCAAACACTCCTCTCGCTCACGGACGCTTGCCACAAATGGGCCCAGGAGGCGCGGTCAGCAAAACAGGATTGGTTGACCCGCGCCATCGAGACGCGATTATCCCGGCAAGAACAAAACGAACTCGCAGCTTCACTCGAATTGCTCAAGCGCCTGATTAACGACTAACGGCGTTCAGGGAGGGGTCACACCCGCTCGTGCGCATCATCATTTCGGATAGGATTGTCCCTATGGCGCTGACCACACTCGACCCAAAGACGGCCCTGATCATCATTGACCTGCAAAAGGGAATAGTAGGGCTACCTGTCATTCACCCCATGGGTGACATCATCGTTCGGGCCCGCACGCTCGCTGACGCGTTCCGCGAGCGCGGCCTACCCGTAGTGCTCGTGAATGTCGCTGGCGGGGCACCAGGTCGAACGGAACAGCCGCGCCAGACAGTCACTCGTCCAGACGGATGGACGGATATTGTCCGAGAGCTGGATCAACAGCCAAGTGACATTTCGATTACAAAACGAACTTGGGGCGCGTTTGCCTCCACCGATCTGGAAACGCAATTGAAGGCAATAGGCGTTACCCAAGTGGTCATCGCGGGCCTGGTCACGGGAACTGGTGTCGAAGCGACCGCGCGCCAAGCGTATGAACTGGGCTTCAATGTTACCCTAGCCATTGACGTGATTACCGACATATGCTGCGAGGCACACGACTACAGTATTAAAAACGTCGTTCCTCGGCTTGGCGAGACCTGAGCTGTGTCGAAGGCGGCGAAGGGCCCGGTGAGTTCGAGAATCTGATGGTCCTGGACAATAAAGAGACCGACACGATGCATCATGGCGCGATATAAGGGATAAATGTCCTTTACGCCATTGCTTCCAGTCGACATAATCCCGTCGGCAACGGAACAGCGGGCGTCCGCCAATAATCCAATGCACTGAATGGAGAGCGTCGCATGCTGCTGCATGATTCAGGCGATTTTGGCACTTTCGGACGTTTCGTCGAAACGCCGGTGGACCAGATGGGCGACGCCACGCGGAAGGCTTACGACCGTACGTTACAACTTCGTGGACTGGTTCCTGGTCCCCACAAAATCTGGCTGGCCAACCCAAAACTGCTGGAGAGCATCGTCACTGTTGGCGCGTACTTCCAGACAGAGTCGACCTTGACCAAGGCGGAGATCGAGATCGCCACCTGTGTCGTGACTGGGCATTGGAGGGCGGCGTACGCGAACTACGAGCATGAACGGATCGCTGAGCGCCTCGGCCAACTTGAACCTCAAAAGGTCGAGGGCCTAATCGCGGGCCTTCCCGTCGCCTTCGACGATCCACGCCAGCAGATCGTCTACGAGCTCGCATCGGCGCTGGTCGCCTACCGGATACCGCCAACCGGAATGTTCCGCCGGGCCCAGGACCTACTCGGGGATGCGGGCATCGTCGATGTGACCGTGCTCATGGGCTGGTTCAGCGCCGTATCGCTCACCCTCATGGCCTACGACGTCCCATCGAACGCTGTGGGCCTCGACCAGTAGCCCCCAACCACCTTCATTCATCATTCTTGAATGTCGCCATGAACCCGGTTTCCCGGGCAACCTCATGGAGCAATTCGGTGATCCGGATGCGTGGCAGTATGGCGTCGAGTTGATCGGCCAGCGCTTCGGCCTCCACTGGCACCACGGCCCGCACCGGCGTTATCTGCAGGCGGTCATCGACAACGGTAACGCCATCAAGCTGGTTGCGCTTCAGGCGTTGCGCGAATTTTTTCAGCCGCCAGTCCAGTTCTTTGCCGCGCCGATCCATTCATTCATCGGCTGTCGCCGGCAGTCCCAAGGCAGAGACAATCGGTGCCACTGCCTTTGCCGGCCCATCCTGTTCCGGTGATGGCTGAACCTTCGTCACCAGCACACGGTATTTGTGCGGTGCCAGCTTGCGGGCAGCTTCCAACGTCAGGATAAGGGCGTCTGCCATGCGGCTCGATCCGCCGCCTTGAACTCAACTGGCCGTCCACGCATGATTCATGGTCGCGCGCCAGAAACGGCCCAATGATCTTCCACTCCTCACCCGTGCTATCGCTTGCTTACCGCAACGCACTACTGTCATATTGTCGCCGAGTGATTTCAGTCCCGGCCACATGATCTCCATTGTCTTCGCAACCAATTGAAAACCATAGCCAACTGAAATCAATCGCCTTAATTTTTTAGTCAGACGCTGAGCGATCCATCACCGTTGGGGGAGAAACAATCCATGCAGATAGAAGCTGCGGTGACCCGCGCCAAGGGTGGCACCTTCGCAATCGAAACGTTGGAACTCGAAACGCCGCAGCGTGACGAGGTTCTGGTGCGGATCGCTGCGGTCGGGGTATGCCACACCGACATCGCAATGCGCGACCAAGTGTTTCCGGTGCCGTTCCCGATTGTGTTCGGCCATGAAGGGGCGGGCCATGTTGAGGCAGTGGGCGCGGATATAACCGATCTGGCACCTGGCGATGCTGTGCTGATGAGTTTTCGCAGTTGCGGCACTTGCCCCAGTTGCAACGCCCACGCGCCCAGTTACTGCCATGCGTTCTTTCCGCTCAATTTCGGCGGTTCCCGGGCCGATGGCACTACCGCGCTGACCTGCGATGCCGGACCGGTGCATAGCCATTTTTTTCGCCAGTCGGCGTTCGCCACACATGTGCTGGCGCACCGCACAAACGTGGTGAAAGTGGTATCGGACGCGCCGCTAGAAACACTGGCCCCGTTCGGCTGCGGCATCCAGACCGGTGCCGGCGCGGTCATGAACGCGCTGAAATTGCGGGCGGGCGACAGCATCGCGGTGTTCGGCACAGGCTCGGTGGGACTGTCGGCGATCATGGCGGCGGGGATCGTCGGGGCCACTACGATTATCGCGATTGATCGCAATCCCGCGCGGTTGGCGTTGGCCCGTGAACTGGGGGCAACTGCGACGATCGATGTCGCTGGCTCGGATCCGGTAGTGCGTATACGCGAACTAACCAAGGGCGGGGTTGCTTTCGCGCTTGATACGACGGCGGTGCCCGCCGTATTGACTCAGGCGTTCGCGGCGTTGGCACCGCGCGGCACGCTCGGGATTGTCGGGGCGTCGCGCCCGGATGAGACGGTAACGCTTAACATCATCGACATTATGACCAACGGTAAGCACATACGCGGCATCGTCGAAGGCGATTCGGAACCGGAGAATTTCCTGCCCACGCTGATTGCTTTGCACGCGCAAGGCCGGTTTCCTGTCGAAAAGATGATACGCCATTATCCATTCACGGCGATCGAACAGGCAGTGCATGACAGCGGAGTGAGCTGCTGCCGGTTTGATGGACACCATCCTAAGCCGAATCTGCCATTCGTTCGAATTCCA